>JAWOHE010000072.1:0-46334 GCA_046485285.1 bacterium | reverse complement strand
GTCGATTACAGTCAGATTGAGAGCCGCGTTCTTCTCTACCTCGCCGGAGACACCGCGGCGTTGGTATTGGGGGAGTTACTCCGGGGGTAACTCCCGGGGTTACTCCCGGGGTTACTGGGGTAGTTACTGGGGGGGTTACTCCGGGAGTTACTGGGGGAGTAACTCCGGGAGTGCGGGTGGGGGTGGGGGTCCGGGTGCGGCTCGAAGCGCTCCGGGCCGTCTGCCGAAGCCTTACCTCGTCAGCACCAGCCGGCTGGATTCGCCGGTGTCCTGCCGGCGGACGAAGTACACCCCGGGCGCGAGATGCCGGACGTCATTCTCACCCTTCTCAAGCCTTGCCACCGCCCGGCCGCATCTCGCTCCCACCCTCGAAGAGAACGGGCGGCCGCTGGGCCGCCCGTCAGTGACCGACCGGCCCGGCTACTTCCTGCGGTTCACCAGCCGGAGCCCGTTGTCGTCCCGACCCGCGACCTTGAACACCCGGGTCCCGGGCAAGACGTACTCAAGAAAGAGCAGGAGCACGCCGACCGCGAGCAGGACCTGGCGCACGAGCCGGAACGTGCCCGATTCGAGCCACGGAATCTGGAGCGGGTTGGCCCAGGCGAAGATACCGATGCCGAGAATCACGATGACGAGGACGTTGGCGACCGACCGGATGGTCTGCCAGGCGAGCACCTTCTTCGCGAGGTCCTCGTCGATGATAAGAATCTGCTCCGCGTTCTGCTTCGCCGCCTGCTTGAGCCCGGCCAGGTCGCTGACCTGGATCATCGCTTCGCCCGCTTCTTCGGGACCGCGGTCTTGCGCGTGACCGGCTTCGCCGCGGCCGCGCGCTTCGGCTTCCGCGCCTTCACCGTTCCGGTCTTGCGGGCGCGGGGCGGTTTCACGGGCGCGGGCGGCTCGACAACCGGCTCCGCCACGCCCCCCGCCCGGGCCGGGACCTCGACCGCGACGGGCCGCTCCTCCGGGATCGCGCAGAGTTCCTGCGGCACCGGCAGTTCCAGGTTCGTGACCGCGGGCGGCGCGCCGAAGAGGTCCTGGTAGACCCTCGGGTAGCGGTCCTTGCCCCCGGCAAGCGTCAGCGTCAAGGGCATCACGTTGCGCGCCTGCTCGACCATCCGGCTGACGATGTCGCGGATGTCCCACTGCGCGGTCGCGTCCTCGCGCAGCCGGGAAAGGTGGTAAAGCTCCCGGGCATTGAGCGTCACCAGCACCCGGCGCTGGTGGGCGTTGGTCAGGACGTACTGGGCCGCGTCGGAGTTGAACTCGGCGAGCCGGCTGTAGACCTCCTCCGTCCGGGCGAGCAGGTCCTTGAAGTTCTTATGTTCCTTGACCTCGGCGACCGATTCCGGGATCGTCCAGCCGACGTTCGGGCTGTAGCGCTGGACGGTCAGCGAGGTCATCCGGTGGCGCTTGAGCTGGGCGAAGCAGGAGGCCGAGATGACCAGCTCGAAGCTGACGTAGAGGTGCTCGAACTCGCGCAGGACCGCGTCGTAGACCTGCATGTCGCGGAGCGCGAGCTTGAAAATCTCCTTCTTGCGCGCGAGGGTGTGCCGCTCGACCCGGTTCAGGCACTCGGCGTAGGAAACCTTCGAGACCGTGTGCATCACCGCGGCCAGCAGCTTGTTGTCGGCGTTGGGCGTGTAGTCGACGAGCGAGACGTCGGCCGCCGAGTAGACGATGAAGTTCTTGGGCCGGCGCGTGAAGGCCGGGGCCATGAAGGTCCGGGCGAACTCGGCCAGCCGCGGGTAGGTGTCGCGGTCGTAGTCGGTCGCGCCGGTGAAGAGCAGGAGCGACGGCGTCACCGCCGCGGCCTCCTTGAGCAGTTTCGCGCCCAGCGCCCGGACCTCGGCGAGCGGGTGCGCCGCCATCCGCCGGACCATCAGCTCGAGGTTGCGGGCGTTGACCGTCATCCCGAGCTGGCTCTCGGTCGCGAGACTGGTGATGTAGCGGGCATCCTCCTTGGCGACGTTCTCGTAGTCCTCGCCGCGGCCGCCGCGCTCGGCGCACCGCCGCGCGGCGCACTCGACGAGCCGGTCCTTGAGCAAGTGATAGTAGCGGTTCTGCTGGCGGATGGTCTCGTGGAACAGCGTCTCGAGCTCGGTGCCGGCCAGCTCGTCGGGCAGGACGTAGTCGTCGGTCAGGCTGACGTAGCGCTGGGACTTCTCGGTGTAGGCGTTGAGCCGGTGGTGCTCGATCGCCTCGATCGCCAGCCGGGAGACGCCGGCGAGGTCGATGTTGAAGACGACGTGCTCGGCGATCGAGTGGTGGCCCATCTCGAAGACGATCGTCCGGTTCGAGCGGCGGGCGGCCTCGCACTCCGCGCGCGCCTCGCGCCTGAGCTCCTCGACGCTCCGCGACGAACGGCTGACCCGCGCGTAGGCGGCCGAGATCGTCTCGGGCGTCGGGCGCACGCCGTCGCGCGCGAGCGCGTCGATGAACTCGCGCTCGATGTTGTAGCCGGCGACGGTGACCTTCACGCGCTGAGGATAGTGCCGCCCCCCGGCGAGTCAAGCCGGGCCGGGCGGCGTCAGCCGAGCGAGAGCTGCTCCGGGCCTGCCGGCGGCGCGGTCCCCTCGACGACCCGCGCCTGCTCCGGCGTCAGCGCCTCGATCAGCCCGAGCATCTGCTTCATCAAGAGCGCGTTGCGGGCGGCCGCCCCGGCGTGGCAGTTGTTGAAGAACAGGAACGTCCGCTGCGCGCCCGCGCTCACCGCCTTGACCGGCTCGACGAACCCGCGGAGCTCATCCGCCGAGTAGAGGTAGTTGTAGCGCTCCTCGCGCGAGGCGGTGAACCAGGCCTGGTTGCGGCCGTGGAACCGGAAGTAGCCGGTCCCGGAGGTCCGGCGCGGGTCGAACGGCAGGAGCCGCGGCAGTTGCGGCTCGTCGACCACGCAGTAGCCCAGCCCGCGCTCCGCGAGCAGTTGCCAGGTCTCGTCGCGCAGCCAGGCCTTGTTGCGAAACTCGACGACGAGCTCGAGCCCGGGCAGCCGGTCGGGCAGGCGCCTGAGGTAGTCGGCATTGGCCGGGCCCGGCCAGAAGAACGATGGCAACTGCACCAGCACGCAGCCCAGCCGGCCGGACTCGGCCAGCGGCCGCACGCCCTCGCAGAACCGGGCGAACGCCGGGCCGACGTCGCGCAACTCCCGCCGCTTGTCGTCCGCCCAGATGTTGTGGGTCATGTCCTGGTGCGACCGGACCGCGAAGGTGAAGCCCGCGCCGGTCTTCGCGATGAGCTGGTCCATCGTGCGCGCGGCCGGCATCGAGTAGTAGGTGTAGTTGAGCTCGACCGCGTCGAACCCGAGCGCCCGCTCGTAGTACTCCAGCATCCGGGTCTTCGGGGTTCGCGCCGGGTACACCGGCCCGACCCAGTCCGCGAACGAAAACCCGCTCGTGCCGACGGTAACGACCGGGTGGTCCATCAGACCATCATACCGGAAACCGACCGGACCTTCCAACAAGAAAGGGCCGATGCCGGAGACGGAGGGGTAGCCACGGATGGACACGGATGAAAGGAAGGTGGTCAGGTTCTTCCTCAACCTGCAATCGCCCCGCCCCTGCCCTTTCCTCCGCTCATCGCTCATCACCTCCGATGGCCGGAGGGTGATGGACCTTCGCCCCGGCGACAACGACGTCCACCACCTCGCGCCGGGGGTGTACTTCATCCGCTCCGAGCCGTCAGCCACGAGCCGCCTTGGTCCGCAAAGTCGTGATTCAGCGGTAGCGAAAGAAGGCGGCCGGTGGACGGTTGAGGGACGGAAAGGTGTCCTCGGCCCGGCCGCAGCCCAAGGTCGCGCAACCGCAGCGGCGGGTTTGACTGCCGGCCGCGGCGGTCTAGGATGATGATGTGCGCGTCGTCGGCCTGACCCCAACCTCGCTCGTCGACTGGGACGGCTGCGTCTCGGCGGTGCTCTTCCTCGGCGGCTGCAACCTGCGCTGCCCGTTCTGCTATAACGGCGACCTCGCCCGCGACGACCCCGGCCTCGAGGAAGTCCCGTGGCAACGGGTCGAGCCGGTCCTCGCGCGCCGGCCGGGCTTCCTCGACGGCGCCGTCCTGCTCGGCGGCGAGCCGATGATGCACCCCGAGGTCTTCGACCTCGCCCGCCGCATCAAGGCGCTCGGCCTCAGGGTCAAGGTCGACACCAACGGCTGCTTCCCCTACCCGCTCAAGCGGCTCATCGAGCAGGGCCTGTGCGACTTCGTCGCGATGGACGTCAAGGCCCCGCTCGGCCCGGGCTACCGCCGGGCCGCCGGTGCCGACATCGACCTCGCGGTCATCCGCCGGTCGATCCGGCTGCTGCTCGAATCCGGGGTCGACTGCGAGTTCCGGACCACGCTCGTGCCCGGCCTCGTCGGCCCGGGCGAGATCGAGGAGATCGGGCCGGCCATCCGCGGCGCGCGGCGCTGGACCCTGCAGGGCTACATCCCGGACAACGCCGCGGCCGAGTCCTTCCGTGACCTGCCGCCGACCGGGCGCGCCGACGCCGAGGCGATGGCCGCCCGGGCCGCGCCGTTCGCCGCCGAGGTGAAACTGCGCGGGAAGTTCCGCTAGGGCGCCGGCAGCGCGCCCGGCGCGAAGCTCAACCCGAAGTCGGCCTCGAACGCCCGGACGACTGCGTCCCGCACCCGCCGCGCGTCGGTAACGCCGCCCTCGCGCTCGACCGAGGTCATCGCGACCTGCCCGAGCCCGCACGGGTTCATCAGCCCGAACCAGCCCAGGTCGGTGGTGACGTTGAGCGCGAAGCCGTGGAAGGTCACGCCCCGCCGGACCGCGACGCCGAGCGAGGCGATCTTCCTCGGCGCCGCGCCCGGCCCGACCCAGACGCCGATGAACCCGGGCCGCAGCCCGGCCGCGACGCCCAACTCGCCGAGCGCGCGGACCAGCGCCGCCTCGACCAGCTCGACGAACCTGCGCACGCCAACCACCCCGGCTTCGAGCCGGAACACCGGGTAGCCGACGAGCTGGCCCGGCCCGTGAAAGGTGATGTCGCCGCCGCGCTCGACCTTGCGGAGCGCTGCCCCGCGCCGCGCCAACTCGGCGTCCGACACCAGCAGGTTCCGGCGGTCGACGTTGCGGCCGAGCGTCACGACCGGCGGGTGTTCGAGCAGGACCAGCGTATCCGGCACCTCCCCGCGCCGGCGCAACTCGACCAGCCGGTGCTGGAGCGCGAGCGCCCGGTCGTACTCGACGAGCCCCGGCTCGAGCAGGAGCGCCGGGCTACCGGTTGACAATGTTGACGGCGCGGCCGTGGATCGCCTCGGCCGCTTCGAGCAGCAGCTCGGACATCGTCGGGTGCGGGTGGACGACCCGGCCGAGTTCCGCGGCCTTGAGCCCGAGCTCGACCGCGACCGCCGCCTCGGCGATGATGCAGTCGGCCTGGGGCGCGACGATTCCCGCGCCCAGCACCCGGTCGGTCTTGTCGTCGACGATGAGCTTGCAGAGCCCCTCGCTGCGGTTGAGTGTCAGCGAGCGCCCGACCGCGGTCAGCGGTACGCGACTGACCCTGACCTTGCGGCCGGTAGCCAGCGCCGCCGGTTCGGACAGCCCGACCGACGCGACCTCCGGGTCGGTGTAGACGCAGTCCGGGATGGCGCGGAACCGCCGGAGCCGGTTGCCGGCCAGCCGCTCGGCCAGCGCGACGCCCTCGGCGCTCGCCCGGTGGGCGAGCATCGGCCCGGGCCGGCAGTCGCCGATCGCGTGGACGCCGTCCGCGCGGGTCCGGCCGTCGCGGGCGGTGACGACGAAGCCGCGCCGGTCGACCGCGACTCCGGCCGCGTCGAGCCCGAGGTCCCGGGTGCGCGGAATCCGGCCGACCGCGACCAGTACCCGGTCCGCCTCGACCGTTTCCGCCTGCTCGTCCCGGGCGTAGTTCACCTTCGCCGCCGGTCCGCGCTCGATGCCGCTGACCCGGACCCCGAGCCGGATACCGACGCCCTCGCGCCGCAGTTGCTTCTCGACCAGCCCGGCCAGCTCCGGGTCGGTGCCGGGCAGTACCTGCGGCTGGAGCTCGAGCACGGTTACCTCCACCCCCAGCCGCCGGAACACCGTCGCGAACTCGAGTCCGATCACCCCGGCGCCGATGATCGCCAGCCGTCTCGGCAGCTCGACCAGCCCGAGCGCGCCGGTCGAGTCGAGTACCGTCCGGCCGTCCGGCTCAAACCCGGGCAGGACCACCGGCTCGGAGCCGGTCGCGACCACGACCGCCTCCGCCGTGAGTTCAAGCTCGCCGTCCGCGGTCCTGACCGCGACCGTCCGCGGGCCGGTCAGCTTCGCCTCGCCCCGGACGTGCTCGACGCCGTTGGCCTTGAACAGGAACTCGATGCCGCGCACGAGCCGGTCGACGATGCGCTGCTTCCAGCCCTGGAGCGCGAGGATGTCCACCTCGGGCGGCTGGAACAGCAGTCCCATCCGCCGCCCCTCGGCCGCGTCACGCACCGTCTTCGCCGCGTGGAGCAGCGCCTTGACCGGGATGCAGCCCCAGTTCAGGCAAACCCCGCCCGGCCGGTCGCGCTCGACCAGCGCGACCCGCTTGCCGAGCTGGGCGAGCCGGATCGCGCAGGTGTATCCCGCCGGCCCGCCGCCGATGACGACAACGTCGTGAGCCGGTGACTGGCTGGTCGTCATCGCGCTACCACACCGTGCCCTTGATGAGTTCGGACGCGATGACCAGCCGCTGGATCTGGTTGGTGCCCTCGTAGATCTGGGTTATCTTCGCGTCGCGCATCATCTTCTCGACCGGGTACTCGCGCATGTAGCCGTAGCCGCCGAAAACCTGTACCGCGTCGGTCGCGACCTTCATCGCGGTGTCCGAGGCCAGCACCTTGGCCATCGAGGCCACGCCCGCGGCGTTCTTCATCCCCGCGTCGATCGCCCGCGCCGCCTCGTAAATCAGCGCCCGCGAGGCCTCGACCTGGATCGCCATGTCCGCCAGCATCAGCTGCACCGCCTGGAAGCTCGATATCGGCGCCTCGAACTGGATCCGGGTCTTCGCGTACTCGAGCGACTCATCGAGCGCGCCCTGGGCGATACCCAGCGCCTGGGCGCCGACGCCCGGCCGGGTCCGGTCGAAGGTCTTCATCGTGTGGATGAAGCCGTAGCCTTCCTTGCCGCCGATGAGCTGGTCGACAGGCACCCGGCAGTCCTCGAACACCAGCTCGGCGGTCTTCGAGCACCGGATGCCCATCTTGTCCTCGATCTTGCCGAAGCTGAACCCGGGCGTGCCGTCCTCGACGATGAACCCGGACAGCCCGCGCGGGCCCTTCTTCGGGTTGGTCGAGGCGATGACCGAGTAGATCTTCGCGACACTGCCGTTGGTGATGAACTGCTTGGTGCCGTTGAGGACGTAGTGCTCGCCGTCCCTGCGCGCGGTCGTCTTGACGTTCGAGGCGTCCGAGCCGGCCATCGCCTCGGTGATCGCGAATGCCGCGATCTCGCCCGCCGCCAGCCGGGGCAGGTACTTCTTCTTCTGCTCCTCGTTCCCGCCTAGGATTATCGGGTAGGTGCCGAGCCCGCACGCGGCGTAGCACAGACCGGCCGCGCCGTCAATCCGGCAAAGCTCCTCGACGACGATACACATCTCCATTATCCCGCCGCCGAGCCCGCCGTACTCCTCCGGGATGTAGACTCCCATCAGCCCGAGCTCGCCGAGTTCCTGCATCAGCGCGTGCGGGAACTCGCCGGTCTTGTCCAGCTCGGCCCGCACCGGCTTCATCTTCTCCTCGGCGAAGCGGCGCGCGAGGCTCCTGATTTCCTGCTGTGTCTCGGTGAAGAAGTAGTTCATTCAAGCCTCCTGGCTGTCTCTCTTCGGTCGTGCCGGCGCGGCCAGCCGCTGCCGGATTTCCTCCGCGACCCTTTCGAGCGCGCTCCCGAGCTCGGCCGCGCACCCGCGGTACTCCTCGAGCGGCCTCCCGACCGGGTCGGCGATCCCGCGCCCCGGCTCCGCGCCCGGCAGGCACTCGCCCAGCAGGCGCACCCGCACAGCCGCATCCGACACAAGCTCCAGTACCCGCTCGCGGTGATGCTCCTCCATCACCAGCACTAGGTCAGCGCAAACGACCTGCTCGGCGGTGAGCTTCTTCGCCCGGAGGCGAGTGATGTCCGCGCCGAGCTCGGCCGCGGCCTCGACCGCGGACGGGGTCGGCGGCAAGCCGGCCGGAGCGCCGGTCCCGGCCGAGAACACGAACACCCGCTCGCCCGCGAGTAGCCGTTCGAGCATGCCGTGGGCCATTGGGCTCCGGCACATGTTGCCGGTGCACACGACCAGCACGCTGAACGCCAGGCCCGGGCCAAGCCGCACCCGCTCGCCCAGCCGCGCCTCCAACTCTAGTATTGCCAGCGCGCCCTTCCTGTCAACCGTCGCGGGCCGGGCGCGGAAGTCAATCACCGTCGGCCCGGGACCGGCCGGCGAAGAAGACTTGAGCCAGAGCGCCGTCCCATCCTCCCCGGCGATCTCGTCCGCGTCCTCCGGGTCGCCGGGCACGCCGACCCCTGAATCCGGCACGAGTGCCGCGACCGCCCGAAGCAGCGGCTCGCGCGCCGGCGCAAGCCCGGACCAGCCGCCGGCCGGGGCGAGCCGGACCGCCACCGGGCCGTCGAGGACGCGCGTGATCTCGCCGGGCCGGTAGGGACCCGGGCCGCCGGGCGACGGTGCCGTGCGTCCCGGGCCGGTCACCAGCCGGAACGCCGCACCGAACCTCTTGACAAGGCGATCCGGCCCCCGGCCGAGTGCCACGACCCCGCCCAGCGCCGGCACCAGCGCGAGACCGCGGTCAAGCGCGGCCGCGACGCGGCGCGCGTGCTCGTCCGGCCGCTTCGGGTTGAACCTGGCCGGCTCCACCGGGTCAGGCCCTGCCCCGCTCCAGCCCGCGCCGGCCGATGTCGCGCCGGAACTGCCGGCCCTCGAACTCGATGCGGTCCGCGGCGGCGTAGGCCCGGTCCCGGGCCTCGGCGAGGCTCGCCCCGATGCCGGTCACGCCGAGCACCCGGCCGCCGGCGGTGACCAGCCGCTCGCCGTCGCGGCGCGTGCCGGCGTGGAAGACGACGGCCTCACCGCTGTCCGGCAGCGGCCCGGAAATCGCCCGGCCCTTCGGGTAGCTGTCCGGGTACCCGGCCGAGGCCAGCACGACGCAGAGCGCGTGGCGATCGGACTCGCGCAGCTCGACCTCGTCGAGCCGGCCCTCGCAGCAGGCCAGGCACAACTCGCCGAGGTCGCTGTCGAGCAGCGGCAGGATTGCCTGCGTCTCCGGGTCCCCGAACCGGCAATTGAACTCGAGCACCCTGAGCCCGCCCGCGGTCAGCATCACGCCGGCGTAGATGACACCGCGGTAGTCGATGCCCGCGGCCGCGAAAGCGGCCAGCAACGGCCGGAAGACCCGCTCGTCGACCTCCTGCCGCACCGCCGCGCTCGCCACCGGCGCCGGCGCGTAGGCGCCCATCCCGCCGGTGTTCGGGCCCTCGTCGCCATCGAGCAGCCGCTTGTGATCCTGCGAGGGGGGCAGGCACTTCACCGTCCGGCCGTCGCACAGACCGATTATCGACGCCTCTTCGCCCTCGAGGAACTCCTCGACGACCACCGTCTCTCCGGCCGGCCCGAACGCGGCCGCGCGCATCATCCGGACCAGCGCCCGCTCCGCATCGCCCGGCGTCAGACAGATGATGACGCCCTTGCCCGCCGCCAGTCCGGCCGCCTTGACGACCAGCGGGTAGCGCTGGCCGCGCAGGTACTCGCGGGCGCGGTCGAAATCGCTGAACGTCGCGAAGCCGGCGGTCGGGATGCCTGCCTCCGCCATCAACCGCTTGGCGAACGCCTTGTCGCCCTCGAGCCGCGCGCCGGCCGCGACCGGCCCGAACAGCCTGAGCCCGGCGGCCGCGAACTCGTCGCCGAGTCCGGCGACCAGCGGCGCCTCGGGCCCGGCCACCGCGAGGTCGACGCGCTCGCGCGCGCAGAACCCGACGAGGCCGGCGCTGTCGAGCGGGTCGAGGTCGACATTGGCGGCGAGCCCGGCGGTCCCGGCGTTGCCGGGCGCGCAGAAAACCTCGTGGCCGTCCCGCGCCAGCTTCCAGGCCAGCGCGTGCTCACGCCCGCCCGAACCGATGACCAGCGTCTTCATCGCCGGAGCAGTCCTTCCAGCCGCGCCGCCCGCAGGGCTCCCGCCCAACTCCCGAAATAGCGGACCGCGGCCGCGTGCAAGGTCCGGAACTTCCGGCGCACCGCCATCGTCGTCGAGAGGTCGAGCCCTTCGCGTTTCAGCCGCCGGACCTCGCGGACGATCGCCATCTTCGACCACTCCCGCTGGCGCTTGATCTTGACGTACTCGAACCCGGCCGCCTGGATCGCCCGCCGCCACGACCCGAAGTGCATCGTCGCCGCGCCGACCAGCCCGCGGTAGTTCCGCTCCGCGTGGCTGACGTAGAGCGGCTTGCCCTCGCGCGCCAGCTCCCTTATCCGCTCGATGATGCGCCGCCGGCTCCAGATGCTCTTGCGCCGGATCTGCTCGTAGTCGAGCCCGGCGGCGGCAATCGCCCGCTCCCAGCTCCCGAGGTACTTCCGCGCCGCGTAGGCCAGCGCCGGGAAGCTCCGGGCGACGTGCCCGGAGTTCAACGCCGTCCCCTTCTCGGCCAGGCGGCGGATCTCGCGGACGACCTCGTCCCGCGACCAGTGTCTGTATGAACGCTTCACCGCGACCTCCGGTAAGGAAATTACCACGAAACCCTGAAGCTGTCAATCAGCCCGCCGCCGGCTTGACAACCCCGGGCCTCATCCTATCATCCGGGCGATGTTGGAGCGGCTGCCCCTGCTCGTCGAGATCGGCAGCGAGGAAATCCCGCCCGCTTTCCTCGCGCCGACCGCGGCCGGTCTCGAGCGCCGGCTCCGCGACCGGCTCGCCGCCGAGGAGCTCGACCCGGGCCGGTCCCGGGCCTTCTACACCCCGCGCCGGCTCGCGGTGCTCTTCGAGGCGGTCGCGCCCGAGCGGCCGGGCCGGGAAGTCGAGGTCCAGGGCCCGCCCCGCAAGGCCGCGTTCGACGCGGCGGGCCGACCGACCCGGACCGCCGAGGGTTTCAGCCGGGCCGCCGGCCGCACCGTCGCCGACCTCTACGTCAAGGACACGCCCCGCGGCGAGTACGTCTTCCTGCGCCGCGCCGAGCCGCCGGCCCGAGCCGCCGCCCTGCTCGAGGAGGCCCTGCCCGGAATCATCGCCGACCTGCCCTTCGCCCGCTCGATGCGCTGGCTCGAGGACAAGACCCGGTTCGCCCGGCCGGTCCGCTGGCTCGTCGGCCTGCTTGGCGAGGAGGTCATTCCGTTCCGGTTCGCCGGACTCGTCGCCGGCCGCGCAACCCGCGGCCACCGCCGCCGACCGGGCCCGGTCGAACTCGCGACAGCCGCCGACTACGAAGCCGCGCTCACCGGCAACGACATCATCGCCGACCCGGGGCGCCGGCGCGCGGCGGCGGTCGAGGAAATCACCCGGCTCGCCGCCGGGGTCGGCGCCACTGCGGTTCTCGACCCCGAACTCGTCGAAGAGACCGTGAATATCACCGAATGTCCGGTCCCGATTCTCTGCCGCTTCGACCCGTCCCACCTCGCCCTGCCCGGCCTCATCCTTGTCACCGCGCTCAAGATGCACCAGCGCTCGTTCGCGGTCGAGGGCCCGGGCGGCGGCCTGCTCCCGCACTTTGTCGGCGTCGCCGACACCCCGGGCTGCGATGCCGCCGCGGTCGGCCGCTGGTTCGAGCGCGCGGTCGAGTCGCGGCTACGCGATGCCCGGTTCTTCTTCGACGCCGACGTAAAGAAAGGCCTCGCCGCGCTCGTCGAGGAAGAGAAGCGCGTGACCTGGTTCGAGGGGATGGGCAGCTACCACGACAAGACCGGCCGCATCCGCGCCCTCTGCATCCGTCTCGCCGGCGAGGCCGGCGGCGTCGACGCGGCGCTCCTCGACCGTGCCGCCCTGCTCAGCAAGGCCGACCTCCTCACCGAGATGGTCCGGGAAAAGGAGTTCACCTCGCTCCAGGGCCGGGTCGGCGGCATCTACGCCCGGCTCGCGGGCGAGCCGGCCGATGTCGCCGACGCCATCGCCGAGCAGTACCTGCCGGTTAACGCCGGCGACCCCCTGCCCGCGACCCGGGCCGGCGCGCTCCTCGCGGTCGCCGACCGGGTCGACAACATCGTCGCGACTTTCCTCGCCGGCGAGATTCCTACCGGCTCCGAGGACCCCTACGGCCTCCGCCGCCAGGCCGCCGGCACCTTCGCTATCATCATCGAGCACGGCCTGAGCGTCGACGTCCGAAGCCTCGCCGACGCCGCGCTCGCGCTCTTCCCGGGCCGGGAACCGGATCGCGCCGCGCGCCTGCCCGGCTTCTTTCTTGAGCGCGAGGCCCAGGCTCTCGCCGACCGGGACGTGCCCTACGACATTGCCGACGCGGTCATCGCCGCCATCGGCCTGCTTCCGCTCCACGTCCTCACCGCCGCCCGCGCGCTGGTCCGGTTCCGCGACCGGCCCGAGTTCGAGAAACTCGTCATCGGCCAGAAGCGCGTCGCCAACATCCTCCGCGGACAGCGGGTCGAGGGCGAGCCCGACCCGGCGCGCCTGGTCGAGCCCGCCGAGAAGGAACTCCTGCGCCGGGCCGCGGCCGCCCGGCCGGCCATCGAGTCCGCCGCGGCCGCCCACGAGTGGGAGCGAGCCCTCGAGCTGCTGCTCGGACTCCGCGAGCCGATCGACCGGCTCTTCGACGAGGTCCTCGTGATGGATAAGGACGAGCAGACCCGGCTCAACCGGCTCCGCCTCCTCCTCGCGGTCCGCTCGCTCTTCCGCAAGGTCGCAGACCTGTCGAGGGTGGTCCTCGAGGGCGAGCCGGCCTCCTGACGCGCCGTGCCCCGGCTACTGCTCGTCCTCGCCCTCTGCGCGGGGTGCGGCTCGCCGCCGGTCGGGCGCCTGCCCGCCGCGCCCGCGCCCCGGGACGGCATTGAGACCGCGCGGCTCGAAGTCCGGGACGCGGTCATCGCGGTCGAGGTCGTTCGGACGCCGGCGGAACGCGCCGTCGGCCTGATGTTCCGGGAATCGCTCGCGCCCGACTCCGGGATGCTCTTTGTCTTCGACACCACCCGCCACCTCGGCTTCTGGATGAAGAACACCCTCATCCCGCTCGACATCGCCTTCGCGGATTCGGACGGCGTCATCGTCGACATCCAACGGATGGCCCCGCTTGACACCACCACCGGCTACCTCTCCTCCGCCCCGGCCCGCTACGCGGTCGAGGCCAACCTCGGCTGGTTCGCGTCCGCCGGCGCCCGGGTCGGCGACACCATCCGCGGCATTCCCCGCTGACCCGAACGCTCCGGGCCGGACCGGCTCAGGCCCGGGCCGCCAGCACGCGGCCGAGCTCGCTCACGGTCCGGACCTGGAACTCGGCGTCCCGCGCCAACCCCGGGATGCGGCCCGGCCCCATCACCTCGAGGTGGCGGGTCAGGAGTACCGGGGTCATCCCGGCACGCCGCGCCCCGGCCAGCTCGTCGCTCCCGCCGTTGCCGACGAACAGGCACTCCCCGGGCACGACCCCCAGCTTCCACGCCGCCAGGCGGTAGATTGCCGGGTCGGGCTTCACCACCCCGACGTCGCAGGAAAGAACCACGGTGTCGAAGAGCGGGGCCAGCGGCGACTCCGGCCAGTGGGCGACCTCGTCCCGGCCGCAGTTCGACACCAGCCCGAGCGCGTACCCGTCCCGCCCGAGCGCGCGCAGGCCCGCGAGCGTCTCGGCCTCGACGTGCACCAGCGCGTGCCGGAACCTGCCGTGCCGGGTCGCCAGCGCCTCCTCGACCTGCGCGTCGGTCACTGCCGGGTTCAGCTCGCGGGCCAGCCGTCGTAGCGGAACATCCACGTCCGCCCGCCCCAGCGCGTAGTCGCCCGGGTCGCTCATCCAGGCGTCCCGCCACTCCTCAGCGTCGATGCCGAGTATCTCCGGCGTGGTCCGGCCCGGGGCCTGCGAGACCTCGAGCGAGACGAGCGTGTGGAACAGGTCAAACACGACCGCCCTCACCCCGTCCCTCACCGCCACCCTACCGCCCGTCCGGCGCGAGGCTTGCAGGGACGCGGCCAACTACTGCGACGAGGACAATCAGGACTGCCGGCACTCGGGCGACCGACGTTGCGTCGACTCTCAATGATATCTCGTCAGGAATCATACCCTCCGCTCCCTTCGCGTGTCAAGACTCGCCGCCGTGCTGCGCAAGCAGTTCCTGCGGAGAAGTTCCCTTCCGAGCTTGTCGTTTCGACCGACGGCCGCAGGACCCCTCCCGTCATCTCGACCGAGACGGCTCCGCAGCCGAGTGGAGGAATCTCTCTCATTCGTTTCTGCCTTCGCGCGCCCCTCGTGCCCTGTGGGAGCGACATCCCTGTCGCGATTCCGCCCTCGGACTCCTGCGCTCCGGGTTCCGGCTTCGTGTCTTTCGCTTCTGCCTCGTTTCCGATTCGCGCCTTACGCGAGAGCCCGCACATCGCGGCTGTGAAACCGCTTCTACATCCGCACCGCACGGAGCGCACACCCTCCCTCATCTCGAACGACGCGCCGCAGGCCCGCCTGCGCGCAACGCGCGGGCAGGCCCGCAGGTAATCGGCAATCAGCCCCAGCGTCGGGCGCCCCAACCGGCCGTGCTCGAGCCGGCTGAGATGCGAATAGAAGCCCGGCTTCCAACCCATCAGGTGCGCCGGCCCGACCAGGCTCAGCCCGGCCCGAAGCCGCAACCCGCGTAACGCCGCACCCGGCGCAACCGTCTCGCCTAGGCCATAGCCGGCCACCTTCGCATCACCATTCCTGGCCTATGTTAGTAGAAACTAACGGCCCTGTCAATCGCAAAATCGCTGCGATCGATTGAGAAATCAGCACTTCATTCACCCCTGAATTTACCCCCTCCCCCATACCCCCTACCGTACCCCCTACCGTAGGGGGTACGGTAGGGGGAACCGTAGGGGGTACGGTTGGGGGAACGGTTAGCCCTACCGTTGGGGGAGCGGTTAGCCCTACGGTTGGGGGAACGGTAGGGGTAGCCGTAGGGCATACGGCTGGGGTAACGGTTAGGGGAACGGTAGGGCATACGGCTGGGGGAACGGTAGGGGTAACGGTTGGGGGAGTGCGGGTGGGGATACGCCGGACGGCTGACCGCGCGCGGTGCCGCGTGCCGGGCGCTGGTGCCCTGCTTCCCCGGCACCGCCCTCCTCGCCGCAGGCGCCTGGCCCAGACCCCGCCGCGCGGGCGATTTCGGCTTGACAGACGGGCGCAGCGGACTATGCTGGTGCCGAGCAGATGGGATGGAGTGCCGGGGTGTGTCGGCAGGCACCGCCGGGTAGTAAGAGAAGCGGCAGGCTGTGGTGACGGGTCTGCCGAGCAGCCGGAGACAGGGCTGCGAAGGAAGGAGCCGATGAGGAACGCGCTGTACCTGCGGCCCTCACCCTTCCCTCTCCCAGCGGGAGAGGGGCAGGAGGTGAGGGGGCGGAGCTTGGTCGCGGCCCGGATGTCGGAGCAGCGGCCCGGACTCACTGCGCCCGGGCGGGTCGGCCCGAGGTCCCGCTTGACGGCTGCTCTTGACCCGTTAGACTCCAGCCGTCTGGGGCGGTGGGCCGGTGAGGTGCCACCGGGCCTGCCCGCGCACCAGCAGGCGGGACGCGGGAGCAGCCCGGGGCAGGGGCAGTACCGCCCGGAGGAGTGCGAAGTGAAGATGAACCGTTCGCCGAAACCGTGAGATGGCCGATGATGGGTCAATCCGGAGGCAAGGTCGAAGTCAAGAGGACTCAAGCCGCGCTGGTAGCGGTGCTGGTCCTGTACCTGTCATCCGGCCGGACGGCGCAGGCCCAGGTAACCTGGTCCCCGCCGCTGCCGGTGGCGCCGGGCACCGCGGCTTTCGTCCGTCAGAGCTGGCATTCGGTTGCGGCGCGTGATACCGCACTCTGGACCCTGTGGTACGAGGACCGGAACACCGGCCGGTATCTCATCAAGGCATCACGGTTCAGCGAGTCGGTCGGGTCGTAGGCGAAGGAAATCGGCGCGCCGCCGGCCCGGGTAAACACCGCCTTGTAGGTTTTGCCCCGAACGGGTTTGTTTGTCGGATGTGCCTCCAGAAGGATATCAAGCCAGGCCCATGACCGGGACCCCGGCGAGGAATCTCCACTGGCTATTACGTTATCCTCAAGGTCACGAATCTCTACGAAATATCTTGCACCATTCCCAACATCCCCAACCCAGATACTCACCTTTTCCAACAAATCAACCACGTTGATGAAGGTCTGGGAGATGCCGGGCGGATCTCCGGGTGCTGTAGCGATGTGATTCTTATGCGGCACCACTTCATAGAACTTCATGGCACCGAAGAGTATTGCCGGCAGAAGTAACACTGCCAGCAAGACTTTCTGCGTTTTCATCTTTGCTCCTACATGTTTACTGTCTTACGACCTTACTCGAAAACCGGCTGCCATCGGCTGTCTCGGCCCTTACGAGATAGACACCGGCAGGCAACCGGGTAAGGTCTATCCGCGGTGCCGACGAGATGACGTTCTCATCGAAGAACACCAGCTCTCCGGTCACGCTGAAGACCTTGATGCGGACAGGCTTCATTGCTGCATTCTTTGCCTCCATTCTGATTGGTCCGGTAGTTATGCTCGGCCATACACTAAAGACCGGGACCGGCGTTTTTACGCTTTCTTCGCTCAACCCGGTCTGCAGCGTCTCCAGGATGGCAACTCCTCCGTCAGCGCAGGCGGCATAAAGGAAGGGAGCGGTATATGTCAACTGTTGCACCCACCCCGATGGCGGCTGCCATCGTGCTGCGGTCTCGTAAGGTCGGCTGGGGTCAGCAACACTGATGGACTTCAGTTGCCACCCGCCGATATAGACGACCGAGTCAACTTTGACCAACCCTGCATTCCATTGCCCATAAGGGGTATCTGATAGACTCAAGGTGCCGAGGCGAACAGGGCTTGTCGGGTCTGCCACGCTGTAGACATACATCGAATCGTAATTCCGCGCCAGATAGGCGAATGTGTCTTCCACGGCAATGCCTCTAAGGGGCATATCTATATTACCTATGATGGTCGGTTGTGTTGGGTCGCTGATACTGATGATTGGCGATGATGGCCAGTTTCCTACATATGCCAATGTATCCAAAACGAACAGGGCAAGCGTCATGTTCGGCAGCCCCACCTCTCCCACCACCTCCGGCTCCCGGGGCCGGGCAACGTTGACGACCTGGAAGCGGTAGTGCATGGCCACGTACAACAGGCTGTCGCGTATGGCCAGAGCGCGGGGGGATTCCTGAATGTAGCATCCGCCTACCATTCGAGGACTGGCAGGGTCAGTTACGTCCAGAGTGCGCAGCCAGGGGTAGTACCAGCCGATATAGGCAAAACTATCCCGACCCAATGCTGCGCGGCATCTCATCGCACTGAATGAGGTATCTACATGAGCAAGCAGCGACGGCCCGACCGGGTCCGAAACATCCAGCAACTGCAGGCCGGCCCTTTCATTGGCAATATAGGCAACTGCGTCATCTACATGGATGTCTTCAGCCAGGTCCGCCCCGAATCGCGAAGTGTCTATGAACGGGACACCCGATACCACGATATTCACCGCAGTCAGACCTTTGAAGTAGTCCGCTACCAGCGCATAGTTGAGCGCAGGTACGGCAGTGACCCCATAGCCCCAGCCCGGGGTGTCAACACGACCGATGCTCCTCGGGTTCCTCGGGTCACGGATGCTGATTACGTCAAAAGTCGGAGTATAGAGCACCGTATCGCAGGTCGGCGGCAGGTAGAGGTCCGCGGGCAGGGTGCCGCTGACCGAGCCGAGGTAGCTCGGGTTCGCAGGGTTGCGGACGTTGTAGACCTGCAGGGTGTTGTTGTCGAGACCGAAGAAGCAGAGCGTGTCCCGCACCGTGACCGAGAGCGCGATGCCGCCCGACCCGGCCTTGCCGACCCGGCGCGGCCTGGTCGGGTCGCTGACGTCAATTATGTTGATGCCGCCCCGGTCGGCCAGGTAGCAGTAGTCGCCCGAAACGTGCATCGGGAAGCCGGAATCGGCACACGCCCCGACCTGCACCGGGTTGCGCGGGTCGGCGACGCTGAAGATACGCAGGGAGTCCCGGACGTAGCCGGTGGCATACAGGAAGGTGTCCTGCACCGCGATGTCCATAATCGGCGGCAGGTGGACGTATGACAGGCGTTGCGGAGCGGTCAGGTCGCTCACGCCCCAGACCTCAATCCCGGTGCCGCCCGAGCCCATGCCGATGAAGACCAGCGTGTCCCGGATGATGGCCCGGCTGACGAGGCCGTAGCAGTCTATGTCCGACAGCAGGTCGAGTCTCAGGCCGCCCTCTGACCGGAAGCGGATGATGCTCGCTCCTGAACCCCGTGCCAGACAGACAATGGTATCGTCTTCGGTCGTCCGAAGGGAGACCTTCACGGACGGACCGTAGCTCCAGCGCCCGACGACCCTGAGTCCCTGCGAGTCCGGCCTGAAGCTCTGCGCCCGGTAGTAGTCTTCAAGGCCCCGCTCTGCGAGCCAGCTTCGCCTGAACCACGGCTCGGTTTCCCTGAGCGAGTCTATCACCGCCTGGTGTTCACGGAAATCGGGCATACGGGCCGAAGCCGACGCGAGCATCACCCCCACCAACCCGAGAAGAACAAGTGTCCTTTTCATCATGCGATGTTAGGCCGCCCGCCGCTTTCTGTCAAGGCCCGGGCCAGCCGCGCTCGGTCGCGCATCCCGGACGGACCTCGAGAAGCCCTGCCCTGCGCTCGCTCGGAAGCACGCGGCCCGGACACAATGCCCGGGCCGCGTCGTCGCAGTCTGGCGCGGACTAGAAGTCGACTCCAAGGCTCAGCCGGTGCGAGCCGCCGAGCCGGGCGAGGTCGCGGTAGCCGTAGTCGAGCGACAGCCCGAGCATCCGCGCCGGCCTTACCTTCAGTCCGACCCCGGCCGAGAGCCCGGTCCGCATCCCGAGGTCGGCGCCGTAGTCAAGGTCGGTGTCGAGGATGTAGCCGGCGCGCAGGTAGAGCGGCCGGTAGTTGTACTCGACCCCGAGGTTGACCTTTTCGTTGACGTCGTTGAAGTGGTTGAGGTCCGCGGCCAGGGTCAGCCGCTGAGCCTCGTCGCGCAGGGCGTCCCACGCCACCCCGAACCGGAAGATGACCGGCAGGGCGAAGTTCTCGGTCAGGTAGGCGCCGGGAATCGGCTCCCGGGTCCAGGGCCACTCCCAGTCCGGGTCGTGGACGAAGTAGAGCTGGCTGCCCGAGTACTTGACGTCCGGCCCGAAGTTGGTGATGGCCATCGCCAGCCGCAGGTCGCGCCAGCCGGTGTTGTAGTGGACGCCGAAGTCGAACGCCGCACCGGTGCAGCCCGCGTCCCAGATCTGCTCGTTGACGAGCTTGACCGTGACGCCGAACGCCAGCTTCTCGGTGAGCATACGGGCGTACGACAGCCCGAGCGCGAGGTCCGAGCCGGTGAAGCTCCGGCCGGTGCCCTGGTAGCGCTCGAGCGTCGTCTCCTCGAGCTCGCCCATCGTCAGCGCGGTGACGCTGACCCCGAGGTTGCCGGCCCGGGTCGGCACGACCAGCCCGACGTACTCGTGGCTGATGTCGGCGATCCAGTCGACGTGGTTGACGAGCGCTTGCCGGCCGCCGACCAGCGCCAGCCCGGCCGGGTTCCAGTAACCCGCGCTCGCGTCGTCGGCGACCGCGGTGAACGCGTCGCCCATCCCGGTGCTCCGGCCGACCCCGATCTTGAGGAAAGTCAGGCCGGCCATCCCGACCTTGGTGAAGGCCGCCGGGCTCGGCGCGGCCAGCGCGCCGAGCAGCAGGACGATGAAACCGAATCGGTATTTCATCGCTCGTCTCCTTAGTAGATCAGCGCGAACTTGCCGACCTGGCTGCCGATGTCCGACTCGACGTGGAAGACGTAGAGCCCGGGCGCCGGCCGCTGCTTGGTCTCGTTCAGGATGTCCCAGTCCTCGTCGCCGCCGTACTGGTTCGGCAGGCCGCCGACGTCCGGCCTGGTGTCGTCGTGGTGGATTGTCTTGACGAGGTCACCCGCGAGGTTGTAGATGCGGATGACGCAGCGGTCGGGCAGGTTGATGAACTTGACCTTGCGGAAGTCCGGGTGGCGTTCCCACTCGTTCCGGACGACGTAGGGGTTGGGAACGACCTTGACGTCGAGCGCGACCGAGTCGGCCCCGGCAAGGAACCGCTCGGCCCGGTAGTCGACCTGGAACGCGCTGAACCACGGCGCGGGCGCGAGGTTGCGCGAGTACAGCAGCCAGGTGTCCCCGGCCGCGGGCGCAAGCTCGACCGGACCGCCGCCGGGCTTGAACTGGAACTGCGAGCCGCAGACGTAGAGGTAACGGGTCGCCTCGATGCCGAGCGTGTCAGTCGCGTCCCGGACCGTCCGGAAGCACCAGCCGTCGGCCGAGTCCGGCGACCCGCCGACCAGCGGGTAGGCCCGGAACCGGACCGTCTGTTCGTTGTCGAGGTCGTAAACCTCGACGGTCGGCCGGCCGGTCGCGTGCTCGCGCCAGACCAGCCGGTAGTTCGCGCCCCGGTAGGCCCAGAGCGCGGGGTTGTTGGCGAGCTCGGCCACGGCCAGCGAGTCCTCCGGGTACTCGCCGGACACGACCCTGACTTCCCGGTAGAACTGGCGCGGTATCGAGCCGAGCTCCAGTTTCAGCGTGACCTGGCTGACCGGCAGCCACGCCCGGGTGGTGTCGACCCGGACCGAGTCGCGCCAGCCGCCGGATAGCGAGTCGTAGACGAGCAGGGTCTCGTTGGCGACCAGCGTCGGCACCGAGTCGAAGACGGTCCGGACGAACCGGAAGGTGTCGTTGGCCGCGGCGAGGTCGACGGTGAACGGGGTCAGGCCGAACACCGTGTCGCCCGCGTCGTCCGAGACCCAGAACCGGTACTCCGGCCGGCGCGAGCCCGCGTCGTAACGCGGCCCGAGGAACCGGACGTGGTACCGGCTGTCCCTGACCGCGTACGGCGTCACCGCGTGGGGCACCAGCCGTAGGCGCAGGCGCGGGTTACCGGCGGTCTGGACCCAGTCGGTCGACGGCGGCCGGTAGTTGCCCGGGTCGGTGCGCGGAACCGCCCGCTCCGGGGCCATCCCCGACTCGAGGCTCAGCGTGTCCGGCGGCTCGGGCGGCGTCGTATCGGGGTCGCCGCTCAGGTAGTTCACGTCGTAGGACGTGACCGCATAGTAGTAGGGAAACCCAAGCCGCAGGTTGCTCGAATCAACGAAGCTGTAGGTAAGCCCGTTGTCGGTCCCCCGGGTCCGGAGGCTCTCGACCGCGGTCGTGTCCTCGTAGCGGATCCCGTCCTGCCGGTCGAACTGGGTCAGGAGCTGCCAGTCGCCCGGCTGGCCGCTCCGGCTCCGGTAGACCTTGTAGCCCTGGAAGTCCTGCTCGACGTAGTAGGGGTTGAAAAGCGCCGGTGCGACCGGGAAGAACCGGTCGCGGGCGTCCTCGGGCAGGTTGTCCCAGACCAGCGTGACGCGGCCGTCGCCCGGAATCAGGGTGAGGTTCGGGCTCGGCGGCGGCTCGGGCATTATCCAGTTGTTGTCGTAGGCCGCCTGCGCCGCGCGCGACGCCAGTGCGAGGTAGTAGGGCATCGATGCCTCGCCGGGCGCGCGGGCCGCCGCGATGACGCCGATCGTCACCGTCGCCACCTCGTCCGGCGCGAGCGTGAACGGGCCGGTCGACTGGAGGAAGCGCTTGTCGGCCGGGGCCTGGTCGGTCGAGTCATACGGGTTATAGGGGTATTCCGGGTCCCAGTAGTCGTAGCCCGCCATCGCCAGGTATTGCTGGAAGTCGTCGACCGGGTCCGCGTCGGTGAGGGTGAAGATCTTGAACGAGGTCATCCCGAGCTGCTCGCCCTCGGCCGGCTCGTCGATGAGCCCGTTACCGTTGTTGTCGACGCCGTCGAAGCCGGCGATGTTGCCGTTCTCGTCCTTGACGTACGGGCTTTGCAGGAAATCGAACCCGACCAGCCCGGGCGGCGCCGCGTCGTCGCTCCAGACGTAGCCCATGTTGTCGACGAACACCGAGTCGCGGCCGTCCGGGCTGTGGATGTACTTCTCGAGGATCAGCCCGGCCCGGTCATCGGTGGCGTTGCCGACGTCGGCGTCGCAGACCATCCCGATGTAGGCATCGTGGATGGTGTCCGCGGTCCGGTTGCGGACGTCGAGCTTGAAGAAGACGATGTCCTGGTTCCAGGGCAGGGTCCAGGCGTAGGTGCTCTGGTAGACCTCGATGCCGATCGAACGCGGGGTCGCGCCCGCGGTGTGGTTGGCCTCGTCCCGGTCGTTGAAGACGGCCCAGGCATCGCCCGAGCTGACCGCGGTGCGCGGGACGTAGTGGAAGTAACCGGGAATCAGCGTATCGCCCGACGGAACCCGGAGCGGGGTCCTGACCGAATCCGCCAGCCCGGCCGGGAAGTCGGCCAGGTTCGGTGGCCAGTCACTGGGGAAGACGTAGACCCGCTCGAACGCCCGGCCCGCGTAACCGCCCGGGGCGTTGTCGTAGCAGCCCGGGGTCATTTCGGACTTGCCCGAGTTCGGGTTGTAGCCGACGCTCGCCAGCGTGTCGCGGCCGGTCGGCCCGCGCCGGATCGAGCCGAACCAGATCCCGGCGCCGTAGATGTACATGTCGCCCGAGCCCGCCGGCCACTCGCCGCCCGGGCTCGACACGCCGTAGCCGAACGTGCCGTAGTTGCTGATCGTCATCCGCCACTGGTTCTTCTGGTACCAGGGCAGGTCGTAGGCGCGGCTTGGCCGCCAGGGCCGCTCCGCGGTCCGTGCCGCGGCGACCGCGGCCAGCGCGCAGAGTACGGCGACCGCCGCCGGCAGCCGGTGATTGTGTTGTGTTCGCATCTCGCCTCCTCAGAACTCCAGGTTGACGCCGAGCCTGACCTGGCGGGGCGGCCCGTAGTTGATCGGGTTGTTGACGTAGTCGAGGTAACCGACGCGGTAGGCGACGTACTCCTCCTCGGCCGAGATGTAGCCGTCGTGGTTGATGTCGCGGCGGGGGTTGTAGGCGGTGTTGACGATCGTCACGTAGCTCGGCCCGGGCCAGTTCGCCGGCGACAGCGTCCAAACGTAGCCGTCGTCGTCGGGCCGGCCGGTCGCTCCGTAGACCCATTGCACCGACTTCGCGTCGAGCAGGTTCGTGACGATGCAGCTCAGCCCGAGCTTGACCCCGCCGAGCCGGACCGATTTCGCCGCGTTGAGGTCGACCGTGAACGATGAGGACATCCGGGCCGAGTTGACCTCGGCGGTCCGGCGCCCGGCGTTAAGCATGCGCACCTCGCGCGGCGTGTAGGGCAGCCCGGAGGCGAAGTTCAGCAGCGCCGAGGCGCTGACGTCCCGGAGTACCGGCACCATGAAGTCGCGCGGCAGGTCGCCGCCGACGCTGAGCTTGGCGTTGTGGGTCTGGTCGAACTCGAGCGCGTAGTCGCGGCGCGGTGGCTCCATCTGCTGGCCGGTGACCGGGTCGGTGCCATAGCGGTAGCGCTCGTAGTACCACTCGTAGGTCGACGACGCGGTGCCGCGGGCCAGCGACAGCCCGTAGGATATCCGCGCGTTCCAGTACCCCGAGCTGCCGCGCAGCAGCCCGACCTCGAACCCGCGGACGCTGCCGTACTCCTCGTTGACCAGCGGGTAGTAGCCCATCGGCACCGCCGGCTGGAACCGCGTGCCCATCAGGTCGAAGATGTCCTTGTAGTAGGCGGTGAGGTCGACGATGACCACCTCGGCGAGCTGCTGCTCGAGGCCGAGTTCGTAGGCGATGGTCTGCTGGGCGCGGAGGTCGGGGTCGCCGATTATCTGGTTGCCGCGCGCGTAGGCCGCCGAGCTGATGTTGTCGAACAGGTAGCGGTACGCCGGCGTCTGGAAGAAGTGGCCGTAGCTGAAGCGGAATTTCGTCCACTCGGTGACCGGGAACGAAACCCCGAGCCGCGGCGACAGCTTGAACTTGTCGAGCGCCGCGACCGTCGAGGTATCCTCGACGTTCTCCGGGTTCGCCCGCTTGCGGGCGTTCGGCCCGAGGTAGTCGAGCCTGAGTCCGGCCCGGACGACGAGGTCCTCGAAGTCCATCCGGTCCTGGACGAACGCCGCGATGTTGGTCGGGTCGAAGTCGTAGGCGTCGACAAACGGGTTCGGGTCGGTCGGCAGCGAGTTGTAGCGCCGGTGGAGCGAGTTCCGGCGCAGCTCGACCCCGCCCTTCAGCTCGTGGACCTTGCCGACGTTGTGGGTCAGGTCGGCCTTCGCCGTCATCACGCTCGACCAGTGCATCAGGAAATAGCGGTAGTCGCCGTAACCGTAGAATACCGAGTAGATTCCGAACGGGTTGTTGTCGTTGTCGTTCGACTGCTTGAGGTAACCGGGCAGCGGCCGGAATATCGCCGACGAGTCGGCCGCGACGCTGTCCTCGGCCTTGAAGATGTAGTCCTCCCAGAACCGGGCCCCGAAGCTCCGCTCCGCCGCCTCGCGCTCGAGGTCGCGCACCGCTATCGTCCGGTGATCGTAGAAGTAGCCGAGCCGGAAGGTGTAGAACGTGCCCGGCGCCAGCACGTGGTTGAGCGACGCGTCGAGCTTGCGGACCCGGTCCCGGCGCGAGGTGTAGCTGTCGAGGTTGTACTTGAAGCCGAGGTGGTTCTCGTTGCTGCGGTCGTTCGGGTACATCTCGTACTGCTCGCGGGCCAGGAACCCGCTCGCGGTCAGCTTCATCCCCTCGTTGACCGCGAACGGCATCGTCAGCTTGCCGGTCAGCTTGTAGTCCTGGCGCTGCTGGTGCGGCAGCTTGTGCCGGAGCGGGGCATAGTCCTCGGCGAAGTACAGCTCACCGGAGGCGAAGTACTTGAGCCGGCGCAGGCCGGGTGTCGGCCCGCCCACCGACGCCTCGACCCGGTTGTCGCCGTAGCTCATCCCGGCTGGCAGGACCTCGTCGGTGACCCAGCGCAAGCGGCCCTGGGTCCGGTCCCGGCCCTCTCTGGTGACGATCTGGATGACCCCGGACATCGCCTCGCCGTACTCGGCGTCGAAGCCGCCCGAGATGATCACCACCTCGGCGGTCGCCTCCGGGTTCACGTGCGCCGCCTGGTAGCCATAGAGCGGGTCGCGCGTGGCGACCCCGTCGACGTAGTACATCACCTCGTCCGGCCGCCCGCCGCGCAGGTGCTGGCCGTAGGACGGACTGGTCACCACCCCGGACTGCAGGCGGATGATGTCGGCCAGCGTCTGGATCGGCATCTTGTCGAACTGCTCGGACGTGAAGATGTCGCTCGACGCCGCGTCGGTCCGGACTATCCTGACCTCGGCGGAGGCGGTCGCCACCACCGGCGGCAGCTCGATCGCACCCGGGCCGAGCCTGAAGTCGTGCGTTATCGTCTGGTCGAGGACTACCAGCACGTCGGTCAGCCGCGCCGAGCGATAGCCGATGTACGACGCCTCGAGCACCTGGCGGCCGACCGGCACGTTGGTTATCAGGTACTCGCCATTCGCGTCGGTCGGGGCGCCGCACATTGTTCCCTCGACGCAGACGCTCGCGCCGACGAGCGGCTCGCCGGTCTGCTCGTCGGTCACCCGCCCGCGAACCCGGCCGCTCTGCGCGAGCGCGGTCCCGGCGAGCGCCGCAAGCATCACGACCGGTATCAGGACCAGTTGCCTGTTCATAGTCTCCTCCCGCTATCGCCCGACCACCCGGACCGGGATCGCCCAGACGTTGGCCGCGTGTCCGGCCTCGGGGTAGAACAGCCGGCCGACCGGCAGAACCTGGATGTTCACGTGCTGGTAGCCGGTGTCGCGGAACGCGACCGTGCCGTCGCCGGTGGTCGCGCCGGCGGTGATATCACGCCACTCGCCGCCGACCCCGGCGAAGAACAGCGCCGCGTCGGCGCTTCGCAGCCCGACGACCACCCGGACCTCCTCGCCCGGCTCGAAGGTGTGGAGCGAATCGAGCGCCCGCAGGTTCATCAGGCCGCGGCCGTCGGCGCGCGGGCGGTCGAAGAACGTGTCGCTCCGGCCCGGTCGGTAGAGTATCACGTGCGCGACGTCGGGCGCATCCTCGCCGCCCGGCACCGTGACCTCGACGCCGGTCAGCCGCTCGAGATGGTAGCTCGTCACGCCCGGCTCCTTGGGCAGGTGCAGGCCGCGGAACGCCTTCCAGGCGTGGGGCTTGGTCGCCTGCCGGGGCGCGTCAAAACCCCGGCCGGCGCTGTAGCTGGCGCGCCAGGTCACCAGCGTCTCCGGCGGCTCGCCCTGGATGGTGGTGTCGGGACGGTAGCCGACCACCCACAGGCTGTCGTAGCCGACGACGAGCCGGCACCCGGCCATCGAATCGTACCAGGAGACGAAGCAGAAAGTGTCCGACATCTCGATCGTGTCCACCGACGGCCCGAACTCGAGCACGTCGGCGTGGCCGCTGTCGGTCGCCTCGTACGACACCGCGACGATCCGGCGCAGCTTGTAGAGCGTGTCGCCGGTCGCGGACAGGCTGTCGGCGCCGACCAGCCGGGAACTCCAGCCGGGACCGGAGGCGACGGTGCCCTCGAAGTTCCTCCCGGCGTCGAGGTAATCGCGCCAGTCGGCCAGCGCACTGCGGACCGCGGCCGAATCCGCGGCGGACCACCACGGCCAGCGCGGCAGGTCGGCGGAACACCCGCCCGCCAGCAGGACGAACCCTGTCGCGAGCAACAAGAAGCCGGCGCGTCGCGGCCCGAGCCGCGCCCGCCGGCGTAGAAACCGGTACTGGAGACTCATCCTGCCTCCTTCTCTGACATCCGAGACCGCCTCCGGCCACACCCAGCCGCCCCCAGTGGGGCGGGAAAGAGGCGGCGGGGCTTGCGCCCCGCCGCCTCTAAGTCTTCAGCGAACTACCGTCAGCTTGGCGGTAGTCGAAGCCTGCTCGGTCGAGAGCGTGTAGAAGTAGATGCCGGCGGCAACCTCGGCTCCGAGGTCGTCGCGGCCATCCCAGCCCACGCTGTAGCGGCCGGCGCCCTGGCGGGCGCTGACCAGCGTCCGCACCGGTCGGCCGGCGGCATCGAACACCGCGAGCGAGACGTTGCCCGCGCGCGGCACGGCGTAGGAGATGCGGGTCCGGTTGCCGAACGGGTTCGGCCGGGCCGCGACTGCAAGCCGGGCCGGCTTGGCGCCCTGGCCGGGCTCGGCCACGCCGATTGCCGACGTCGGCACCCATTGGACGACCATCGGGTTGTTGGTCGCCGGGCCCTCGCCCTGGACGAAGAATCCGGCCACGATGTCGATCTCGTACAGCACCGCGAGGTACTCGGCACCTTCCTTCATCACCATCCGGTCGACGATCGACGGGAACCGCTTCGAGGTGGTGTTCCGCTCGGTCAGCTTGAGCGGCGCGCTCCAAGTCTGACCGTTGTCGGATGAAGCCGCCGCGAAGATGTCCGCTCGTACGAACTCGGGTGGGCCGGACTCGACGTTGGTGCCGTCGAACTCCTCCCAGGTGATGTAGAGCTTGCCGTCGGCACCCTCGCCCATCGAAGGCCGGCAGGCGAAGATCGCGTTGTAGCCGACCGGGGCCATCAGGCTCTCCGGGTCGGCGGTGTGGATGTGGTGCCAGTTTGGCGTGTTGCTCGGGCTCCAGTGCCAGAGCTGGGCCGGGATGACATAGCCCTGCCCGGCGACGAATGGCATCACGTCGACAACGATGTGCAGTTCGTCATCCGAGTCGTAGAAGGGGAACATCGACGTGATGTGGTAGGACGTAAGCGTGTCGCCGCTGTAGGCGTCCGGCCAGGGCAGTTCCTCGGGATTCTGCCAGCTCGTGCCGCCGTCGGTCGAGATGCGGTAGAAACCCGGGTCCGGGCTTCCCTCGGAGTGCTCCCACGCGATTGCGACCTTCTGGCTGACCTTCGAGGCCGCGATGTTCTGGGTTGGGAACAGCGGCTCGGGCTGGGGCGCGGCCACGCCGACCGGGGTCGCGAAAGTGCACCACGGGTCGACCTTCGTGTAGTAGAGCTGGTCGCGGCTGGCGTCGTCGTTCAGCGCGATGTGGAGCTTACCGCCCTGGCCCCACGCCATGTACGGCCAGAGGTAGGCATCGACGTTCGGCGAGCCGGAGCAGTACTCGAACAGACCGCCGCCCGGCGCCATGTCACGGGCCATATCGACCCGGATCGGTGTGCCGAGGTGAGTGCTGACATAGGCCACGCCAGAGGCCGGGTCGGCCTCGAGCGTGCCGTAACCGCACCGCTCGGTGTAGGCGTTCACGCCCGACTGCATGAAGTCCGGGTCGACCCAGTTCCACTCGCCAGTTGAGTAGTCAAAGAAGTTGTACCGCTGGTTGCGTTCCGGGAACGTGGTCTGGTCAGACGTCGAGTACATCCACGTCACGTGCAGGCCGTGGTCGGGCGAGTTGACCAGCAGGCGGGGCATCGTGCCGTTCATCTGCCAGTCGACGGTCGTGCCGCCGACTGTGTCGACGGTCCCGATGAGGACGTACGGCTGGGCCGGCGGGTTCTCGTACCGGACCCGGTTGACCGGCTCGTTCGGCAGGGCGCCGCCGAGGTCCCGGTCGATCGTCGTCATCGGCTGGGTCACGCCTGCGGCCAGCAGGAACGCCGGCAGCAACGCTATCAGCATGACACTGCGCATCTGTCTCCTCCTTAGGTTGTGTCTTCCTCGCAACCCGGTCCTGGTGAGACCGGGCCGCGTTCTCTGCATCACTCCCTCAGTTCAGCGAGAACCGGTAGGGTATCGAAACCTGCACCCGCACCGGCTTGTCCCGCTGTCTTGCCGGGGTGAACTTCGCTTTGTAGGCCGCCTCAAGCGCGGCCTGGTCGAGTGACTGGTTGCCCGAGCTCTTCATTATCTCCGCGCTGATGATCGACCCGTCAATCTCGACGAGCGCGGCCACGACCGCCTGCCCTTCGATGCCGGCCTGCCTGGCCAGCTCGGGGTACGACGGGGTCGGCACGGAAACCGGCTGGGGCTTCACTTCGACCTTCCAGAACGGGACGACCGGGATGTCGGTATCGACCGGCCGCTTGATTATCTCGGAGAAATCAGTCTCCTGCGCGACTTCGGCCTCGACCTCGGCCTCGGACTGGGCCGCCACCGGCATCTGGGGACGCTCGACCTTCGGCGGCTCGGCGATCTTCTCCAGCTCGGGCGGCAGGGCCTCCATCACCAGTTCCACGGCCCGGCGCAACTCGTACGGCTTGACCTCCATATTGCGGGGCAGGGCCAGGAAAGCCCCGAGCAGGAGCACGAGCGCGAGGACAGTCGCGATGCGGATCGCGACCGCATAGTAACGGCTCTCCCAGTCAAGACTCAGGCTGTTGACGTTTGCCATGCTAGCCTCCCTCGAGGTACTCGGTTGCGAACGTCACCTGCAGGGCCCTCGCCTCCTTGAGCGCTTCGAGGATGTCGTTGACGCGACCGTAGTCAACGTCCCGGTCAACCTGGAGGGTGACGACGAGGTCGGGATTCTCGATCACCTTCTCAGCCATTATCACCGTCACGAGCTCCGGGGTCACGAGGTTGTCGTTGACCGTCGTGCTGCCCTTGGCGTCCATCCAGACGTTGGCGACATTGCGCTTCCTCAGGATGCGCTCGGTCGCGCCGGCCTGGGGCAGGATGACCGAGAGCCCCGACTCCTTGCGGAACACGGTCGATACCATGAAGAAGATGATTAGCAGGAAGGCGATGTCGCCGGTCGACGCGGTCGGGATGTCGACGCCGCGCTGGCGGCGCTGGGTGATGTGCCTCATCGCTAGCTCCCCTCGAGCTCCTGCACCGGCATCAGGCTTATCCGCGTGGCCTTGGCCAGCTTGAGTTGGTCGAATACGCCGACCATCACCCGGTATGGGGCCCGACGGCTGACCCTGAGCGCAATCGCGAGGTCCGGGTTCTCGGCCAGTCGCCTGACCGCAAACTCCCTCACCTCGTCGATTGCCAACGGGGCCTGCTCGTCACCGACCAGCACCCTGCCGTCGGGACTGACCGAGACGGTCATTATGTTCTCGCTCCTGATCTTCACTTCCTCGCCCTTCTCAGGAAGAGCGATCTTCAGGCCCTTCTCGCGGCTGAAGATGCTCGTCGTCATGAAGAAGATGATGATCAGGAAAGCGATGTCGCCCATCGAGGCAGTCGGGATGTCCGGGGTCTTCGACCCCTTCGATTCGCTGCGGAAACCGCGAGCCATCCCGACCTACTTCTTCAGCTCGCAGTGCTGCTTGTCCGCCAGGTACTCGAGCAGTTCGGTCGAGGCCCGCTCCATATCGCGCAGGTAGCCGTTGACCCGTCCGGACAGGAGAATGTGGATGATTGCCAGCGGTGCCGCGATGATCAGGCCGGCCTGGGTCGTTATGAGCGCCTCGGAGATGCCGCTCGCGACGACAGTCGGCTCGACCTCGCCCACCGCTGCGACGGCCGCGAAGGCTCCGATCATGCCGGTAACGGTGCCGAGGAAACCGAAGAACGGCGCCACCGTCACCAAGCCGGAAAGCAACGACATCCCGCGGTCCAGGAAGCTCAACTCGCCGGCCCCGGCGCGGACAAGGGCATCCTCGACCACGTCAGACCCGCGGTCAGCCTTCTCGAGGCCGGCCTTGAGTACCTTCGCTACCGGGCTCGGCGTCCGGTCACAGTACTCGATCCCGGCCTTGATCCCCTCGCTGTCAATCGCCTGCAACAGCTTCGGTGTGAAGCTCTTCACGTTAACCCGCATCTTCACGAAAATGGTGTACAGCCTCTCGATGATAATCGCCAGGCCGAGCACCGCACAGGCCAGCAGGAACCACATGGTCATGCCGCCTTTGCTGAACCACTCAATCATCTAAGTCCTCCTTGAGGTTAGCATGGTTCGCCGTCGAATAAATCTAGCCGGGTCGGGTCTATTGTCAAGCCGCACCCGCCCGCACGGCCGCCTGTACCGCTGCGCCCGGCTTCGTTCCCAGGCCCGGTCCTGCCCGCAACGACGGTCCGCACATCCGACGTTTGACAGAGCGCCCGAGCGGGGCTAGCTTACTCTCTGTAATGAGCGAGAACCACGAGTCCACCCACCGCGACCGCCTCCGGGCCGAGGTCGAGCGACGGAATGCCGGCGCCTTCGCGGGCGGCGGTGCCCAGCGGGTCGAAAAACAGCACGCCGAGGGCAAGCTGACGGCCCGCGAGCGGCTCGACATCCTGCTCGACCCGGGCAGTTTCGTTGAGCTCGACCGCCTCCGGGTCCACGACTGCTCGGATTTCGGCATGGCCGACAAGCGCATCCCTGGCGACGCGGTCGTCACCGGCCACGGGCTGGTTGGCGGCAGGCCGGTGGCGGTTTTCTCTCAGGACTTCACCGTCTTCGGCGGCACCCTGTCCCGGGTTTTCGCCGAGAAGGTCTGCAAGGTAATGGACCTCGCGATGCGGGTCGGGATGCCGGTCGTCGGGCTAAACGATTCCGGCGGCGCCCGGATCCAGGAGGGCGTGGATTCGCTCGGCGGCTACGCCGACATCTTCCTGCGCAACACGCTCGCATCCGGCGTCATCCCGCAGGTGTCCTGCATCCTCGGCCCCTGCGCCGGCGGCGCGGTGTATTCGCCCGCGCTGACCGACTTCATCCTGATGTCCGAGCGGACGAGCTATATGTTCATAACCGGCCCGGAGGTCATCCACGCCGTGACTCGCGAAGAGGTGACCAAGGAAGCGCTCGGTGGCGCCGACACCCACAACGCCGTCTCGGGCGTCGCCCATTTCAAGGGCATCGACGACCGCGACGTCCTCCAGGAGACGCGCCGGCTCCTGTCCTACCTGCCTTCGAACAACCGCGAACCGGCGCCGGCCGGGGTCGCCCGCGACCAGAGAGACCGCGACGTCGAGGGCATCGAGACCGTCATTCCGGACGACGTCCGCAAGCCCTACGACATGACCGCGATCATCCGGCGCATCGTCGACGCAGGCAGCTTCTACGAGGTCCAGAAATTCTACGCCCGTAACATCGTCATCGGCTTCGCCCGGCTGGCCGGCCGGGTCGTCGGCATCGTCGCGAACCAGCCCCTTGCCCTCGCCGGCTGTCTCGATATCGCGGCGTCGGTCAAGGCCGGCCGCTTCGTCCGGTTCCTCGACGCCTTCAACATCCCGATCGTGACCTTCGTCGACGTTCCCGGCTTCCTGCCCGGGACGAACCAGGAGTACGGCGGCATCATCCGCCACGGCGCCAAGTTGCTCTACGCCTACTGCGAGGCGACCGTCCCCAAGGTCACCGTCATCACCCGCCGCGCCTACGGCGGCGCCTACGACGTGATGTCCTCGAAGCATATCCGCGGCGACTTCAACTACGCCTGGCCGACCGCCGAGATCGCGGTGATGGGCTCGGAGGGCGCGGTCCGCATCCTCTACGGCCGGGAGCTCGCCGCGATCGAGGACGAGGAGGACCGCGAGGAGCGCAGGCGCGAGCTCGTCGGCGAGTACGAAGAAAAGTTCGGCAACCCGTTCAAGGCGGCGGAGCTCGGCTTCGTCGACGAGGTCATTGAGTTCCGGGATACCCGGCGGCGCGTTATCGGCGCGCTTGAAATCCTGAAGAACAAGCGCATAGAGAACCCGCCCCGGAAGCACGGCAACATCCCGCTCTGACGGAGGGCACGATGGACGACCTGCGCGGCTACATCTCCGGCTGGGAGCAGCAGGTTCTCGCCCGTGCGCTCGCGCGCGCGCCCGAGCGCGACCCCAAGTTCCTGTCGCCCTCCGGCATCCCGCTCCGCCGGACTTACACCCCGCTCGACGCGGGCGAGTCCGACTACCGGCAGGACCTCGGCCAGCCCGGCAGCTTTCCCTTCACCCGCGGGGTCCAGCCGACGATGTACCGCGGCCGGTTCTGGACGATGCGCCAGTACGCCGGCTTCGGCTCGGCCCGCGAGACCAACGCCCGCTACCGCTACCTGCTCGAGCAGGGCCAGACCGGGCTGTCGGTCGCCTTCGACCTGCCGACCCAGATGGGCTACGACTCCGACCACCCGCTCGCCCGCGGCGAGGTCGGCAAGGTCGGCGTCGCGATATCCTCGCTCAACGACCTCGCCGCGCTGTTTGACGGCATCCCGCTCGGCCGGGTCTCGACCTCAATGACGATCAACGCGACCGCCGGTATCCTGCTCGCGATGTACTGCGTCCTCGCCGAGCGCCAGGACGTGGACGTCTCCGCCCTGCGCGGCACCATCCAGAACGACCTCCTTAAGGAGTATGTCGCCCGGGGGACCTACATCTACCCGCCCCGGGCCTCGCTCCGGCTGGTCACCGACATCATCGCCTGGTGCGCCGCCGGCGTGCCGAACTGGAACACCGTCAGCGTTTCGGGCTACCACATCCGCGAGGCCGGCGCCGACGCTGTCCAGGAAGTTGCCTTCACGCTCGCCAACGGACTCGAGTACGTGAAAGCCGCGCTCGCCGCAGGGCTGGCGATCGACGACTTCGCGCCCCGGCTATCGTTCTTCTTCGCCGCGCACTCGAACATCCTCGAGGAAGTCGCCAAGTTCCGTGCAGCGCGCCGGCTCTGGGCCCGCCTGCTTCGCGAGCGCTGGGGCGCTTCCGACAAGTCCTGCATGCTCCGGTTCCACACCCAGACCGGCGGGGTCACGCTCACCGCCCAGCAGCCGGACAACAACGTCGTCCGGGTCGCATACCAGGCGCTTGCCGCTGCCCTCGGCGGCACGCAGAGCCTACACACCAACTCCCGCGACGAGGCGCTGAGCCTGCCGACCGAGCGCTCGGTGACCATCGCACTGCGCACCCAGCAGATTCTCGCCCACGAAACCGGTATCGCCGACACCATCGACCCACTGGCCGGCTCATGGTGCCTCGAAAGCCTGACCGGGGAGATCGAGACCCGCGCGCGCCGCCTCATCGAGGAGATTGACAGGCTCGGCGGCGCGACCGCGGCAATCGAGAAGGGCTTCATGCAGGATGCGATTGTCGAAACCGCCTACCGCTTCCAGCAGGACCTCGAAACCCGTCGCCGCATCGTGGTCGGGGTCAACAAGTACACCGAGACCGGGCCCGAGCGACCGGAGTTGCTGCGTGTCAATGAGGAACTCGGCCGCGAGCGAGCGGACGAACTGGCTCGCTTCCGCGCCGGGCGCAACGCTGACGCGGTCAGAGCGGCGCTCGCGCGGGTTGCCGAGGTGGCCCGGGGCGAAGCCAACCTGATGGAAACCTTCATCCCCGCGGTCCGGGCCGGTGCCACCGTCGGCGAGATATCCGATGCCCTGCGCTCGGTCTTCGGCGAGCACGACCGGCGGTAGGCAGACCACCAGGAACGCCAGAAGACGTCGTTAGCAGTAAGAAGTCCCGCAACCGCGGACCTTTGGCGGCTGGCAGAAAGGAATAGGCCCGATGATAACGAAGATCAACCACGTCGCGATCGCGGTCGAGAACCTCGACGCGTCCGCGCAGACCTGGCAGACGCTGCTCGGCATCCGGCTCTCCGGCCGCGAGCGCGTCCTGTCGAACAAGGTCGAGGTCGGCTTCATCCCGGTCGGCGAGAGCCGGCTTGAGCTCGTCCAGCCAGACGCGCCCGACTCGCCGGTCGCGAAGTTCATCGAGAAACGCGGCCCCGGGCTCCAGCACCTCTGCTTCGAGGTTGACGACCTCCGGGCCGAGCTCGCTCGGCTCAGGGCGGCGGGCGTCCGTCTCGTCAACGAGGAGCCGGCCGTCGGCGCCCACGGCTACCTCGTCGCCTTTGTCCACCCGGCCGCGGCGGGCGGCGTGCTGGTCGAGCTCAGCCAGCCCCCGCGTTGACGCCGCGCCCGCGAGGCATATACTCCGGCTGTGAAATTTGACCTCGCCTGGGGCGACGGCACGATGCCGCTGGACGTTCCCGACCGCAATCTGCTCGACGCCCTCGAACCCAACGACGCCCGTCCGACCCAGGACTTCGCCGCCCAGCTCCGCCAGGCCGCGGCCTCGGCCGAGGAGTTCCTGCGCGGCCACCACCGGGTCCTGGTCCTGGTCAACGACTACACGCGGCCGACACCCAACTCCCTCGCCCTCGCCGGGCTCGCACCCCTGCTCGCCGGCCGCGACATCCACTGCCTCGTCTGCCTGGGCACCCACCGGCCGCCGACCGCTGAGGAACGCGCGCGGATCTTCGGGCCCGACTTCCTCGACCGCCACGCTGCCTGCGTGTCCGACCACGACTGCCGCGACCGGTCGCGCCTCTTCTTCAAGGGCCGCACCAGCCGCGGCACCGACGTCTGGCTCAACCGCGAGCTGATGTGGGCCGAGGCGGTCATCGCGATAAACTCGGTCGAGCCCCACTACTTCGCGGGCTTCACCGGTGGCCGCAAGACCTTCCTGCCCGGGGTCGCGGCCGAAACCACCATTGCCGAGAACCACGCACTGGTGATCGAGCCCGGGTCGGAAACCCTGCGCCTGGCCGGCAACCCGGTCCACGAGGACATGGCCGAGGCCGCGCGGATGATCATCCGGCCGGTCTTCTCGATCCAGTTCGTGCTCGACCGCAACCACGACCCGTACTCGGTCTACTACGGCGACCTCGAGGCCACGCTCGCCGCCGCCGCGCTCGACTCGCGGGCCGTCTACGCCCGGCCGGTGCGCGGCAGGGCCGACATCATCGTCAGCGTCCTCAAGCCTCCCTACGACATCAACTTCTACCAGTCCCAGCGCGCGGTCGAGCTCGCCCGGCCCGCGCTTGCCGACGGCGGCATCCACATCTGCGTCTCGGCCTGCCGGGGCGGGGTCGGCAACGACGACTTCGTCAAGGTCTTCGCGGGCTGCCGCGCGGCCGCGGACGTGATCGGCTGTGCGGCCGACGACCGGCGCTTCGGCTGGCACAAGTCGGCCCGCCTCGCCCGGATAATGGAAGCGGCCCGGCTATGGACCGTGGTGGGAGTTGACGACGAAACCGTCGGCCGGGTCTTCATGCGGCCATTCCGCACCGTCCGGCAGGCGCTCGATGCCGCACTCGCCGAACTCGGCCCGGACGCGAAGGTCTACGTCATCCCGGACGCGGGCGGCGTCGTACCGGTCTTCGAGGACTGAACCCCGCTACTTCGCCGCGGGCTGTTCCGCGGCGAGGTCGGCCTTCGGCACTGACAGCGGCCCGAGCTTGCGCACTTCTTCGGTGAAGGCGGTAATCGCGTCGGCATAGCGCTGACCCTCGGATGCCGACACCCACTCGAGCCTCAGCCGCTCCGGCTCGATGCCGAGCGCCGCGATCAGCGACCGGAGCGCCTCGATTCGCTTGCGGGCCTTGTAGTTTCCGGAGACGTAGTGGCAGTCGCCTGGGTGACAGCCGCCGACGAACACGCCGTCCGCGCCGTCCCGGAACGCCCGGAGGACGAACTCGGGCTCGATCCGGCCCGAGCACATCACCCGGATCATCCGGATGTTCGAGGGGTACCTCATCCGCGACGTCCCGGCCAGGTCCGCGCCCGCGTAACAGCACCAGTTGCAGGCGAAGCCGACGATTCTCGGTTCGAAGCCGGCCATCTACGCCTCCGCCTTCTCCGGCACGGCCGCTGGCACCAGCGCGTCGAGCTGGGCCTCGAGCTGGACGCTGGTGTAGTGCCGCATCGTGATCGCGCCCGACGGACAGGCCGACGGACAGACCCCGCAGCCCTTGCACAGCACCGGGTTTGCGCTCATCACGCCCTCGCGCTCGTCGAACTCCAGCGCCGAGTACGGGCACAGCGCCTCGCAGACGTGGCAGCCCGAGCAGGCGTCGGCGTTCACCTCGGCGATGACCGGCTCGATCGGCACCCGGCCCTTGTTCAGGAGCGCCAGCACAGACCCGGCCGCGCCCTTGGCCTGCGCGACCGTGTCCGGGATGTCCTTAGGACCCTGGCAGCACCCGGCGAGGAAGATGCCGTCGATGTTCGTGTCTACGGGCCTGAGCTTCGGGTGAGCCTCGAGGAAGAACCGGTCCGCGGACTGCGACAGCTTCAGCATCTGCGCCAGCTCCCGCGAGCCCTCGGCCGGCTCGAGCCCGACTCCTAGCACGACCATGTCGGTCTCGTGCTCGATGACCCGGTTCAGCAGGGTGTCCTCGACCCGCACGACCAGCCGCTTGCCCTTGCGGAAAATCTCCGACGGCTTGCCGCGCCGGAATCGCACACCCTCGTCCCGGACCCGGTCGTAGAACTCCTCGAAACCCTTGCCGTAGGCGCGGATGTCTATGTAGTAACTCGTCACCGCCGCGTCGGCGACCTTGTCCTTGACGAGGTGAGCCTGCTTGATGATGAACATGCAGCAGACCCGCGAGCAGTACTCGTTGCCGACCGCCTTGTCGCGCGAGCCGACGCAGTGGATGAAGACGACGTCCCTGGGCGGCGTGCCGTCACTGATCCGGACGATCCTCCCGCCGGTCGGGCCGCCCGCCGAAACCAGCCGCTCGAACTCGAGCGCGGTCAGCACATCCGGGTACTTGCCGTACCCGAACTCGGCCAGCCGCGACGCGTCGAACACCTCGAGCCCGGTCGCGACGACGATCGCGCCGACCTCGAGCTCGACCTCACGGTCCTGGTCGTTGAAGTCGATGCACTTCTTCTCGCAGGCCTCCTGGCACTTGACGCACGCCCGCGGCAGCCGGCCCAGGCAGTCGTTCGCGTCGAGCACGTAGCTCGCCGGCACCGCCTGCGGGAACGGCTGGTAGATCGCCCGCCGGGTCGCGAGGCCGATGTTGTACTCGTCCGGGTGCATCTGCGGGCAGGCCGCGCTGCAGTCGCCGCAGGCGGTGCACTCCGCCTCGTTGACGTAGCGCGCCCGGCGCAGCACCGTCGCCTTGAAGTTGCCGACGAACCCTTTCACCGCCTTGAGCTCGGACAGGGTCAGGAGCTCGATGTTCGGGTGCCGGGCCGCGTCCACCATCTTCGGGGTCAGGATGCAGGCCGAACAGTCGAGCGTCGGGAAGGTCTTGTCGAGCTGGGCCATGTGCCCGCCGATCGACGGCTGCCTCTCGACGAGGTAGACCTTGTAGCCGGCCTCGGCGATGTCGAGCGCGGCCTGGATCCCGGCGATTCCGCCGCCCAGCACCAGCACCGCCTTCGTCACGTCGGCCCAGCGCGGCTCGAGCTCCTCGAGCAGAGCCGCCCGGGCGACCGACGCCCGGACGAGGTCCTTCGCCTTCTCCGTCCCCTCGGCCTTGTCCGGGTGCACCCACGAACACTGCTCCCGGATGTTGCACATCTCGAACAGGTAAGGGTTCATCCCGGCGCCGAACACCGCGCCCCGGAACGTCGGCTCGTGCATCCGCGGCGAGCAGGCCGCGACGACGACCCGGGTCAGCCCGTGCTCCTTGATGTCCTGCTTGATCAGCGCCTGCCCCGGGTCCGAGCACATGTAGAGGTAGTTCTTCGCGACCGCGACGTTCGGCAGCGTCTTCGCGTACTCGACCACCGCCTCGACATCGACGGTCTGGGCGATGTTCGTCCCGCAGTGGCAGACGTAGACCCCGACCCGGGCCGGCCTTGCGCTCATTGCCTCGTCTCCCCGAGTTTCTGCCTGAGCGCCGGCACGACCTTCAGGAGGTCGTCAACGATGCCGAAGTGGGCGACCGAGAAAATCGGCGCGTGCGGGTCCTTGTTCACCGCGATGATCGTCTCCGCGCCCTTCATTCCGGCGACGTGCTGGAACGAGCCGGAGATTCCCAGCGCGATGTACAGCTTCGGCTTCACCGTCTTGCCCGACGAGCCGACCTGCCGCTCCTTCTCCAGCCAGCCCGCGTCAATCACCGGCCGCGACCCGGCCAGCACCGCGCCGAGCGCCTCGGCAAGCTCGCGCACCGGACCAAGGTTGGCCTCGTCCTTCACCCCCCGGCCGACCCCGATTACGACGTCGGCCTTGGTGATGTCGATGCCGGTCGTCGGCAGCTCTTCGAGCGTGATGAACCGGGTCCGTAGCGGCTCCGCCAGCGCCGCCGAGGCGTCCCACGCCTCGACCGGCCCGGCCGCGCCCGGCTCCGCCGCCTTGAAATTCGACTGCCGCACCATCAGCACCGCCGGCAGTTCGGGCACGACGAAATCCGCCGCCAGCTTCGACGCATACATCCCGCGCGTCACGGCCAGCCCGTCAGCCGTCTTCGCGAACCCGCACGCATCCGAAACCACCCCGCAGCCCAGCGCCACCGCCAGACTCGGCCCGAGGTCGCTGCCCTGGGCCGTGTGGGCAACCAGCACCACTCGGGCCTGCCGCTCCCGCGCCAGCGCAACCAGCGCCCGCTGGTAAGGCTCGTAGTTGAAATCGGCCAGCGACTCGTGCCCGGCGTGAATCACCCGGTCCGCTCGCTTCGCGACCTCGGCCGCCATCGCCGCCGTCCCGCCCAGCAACACCGCCGCACACTCGCCGCCCGTCTCCGCAGCCAGCTTCCGGCCCGCGGCCAGCATCTCCCACGTGACGTCCCGCACCGAGCCCTGTCGGTGCTCGACCAGGACCAGGATGCCGCTCATGCCAGCCCCCGCTCTTTCAGGATCTCGGCTAGGCGTGCCGCCTTCTCCGGGACATCGCCCTCGATCATCTCCGCCGCGCCGGTCACCTCCGGCGCGTAGAGCCGAACCAGCCGGGTCTTCGACCCGGCTGCGCCAATTTCCCCGGCCGCCAGCCCCAACCCATCCGGCGTAAGCTCGTCAACCGGCTTGGCGCCGGCCCGCTTGATCCCGAGAATCGACGCGTAGCGCGGCGTGTTGCCGCCGGTCTGGATTGTCACGACGCACGGCCTCGGCAGCTCCTTCACTTCGAGGAAACCGCCCTCGAGCTCCCGCTTCACGGTCAGCCCGGCGTCGGTCGGCTCGAGTTTCGTTACGTAGGCCGCGTGCGGCCAGTCCAGCAGTTCGGCCAGCGCCGGCCCGACCAGCGACTCCTCGGTATCCTGCGCGATCGCGCCGCACAGCACCAGGTCGAATTCCTCCCGGCGGCAGTACGCGGCCAGCACCCGGGCCAGGCCTACCGCGTCCGCGCCTTCGAGCCCGGCCGGCTCGATCCGCGCCGCCCGGGCCGCGCCCTTGGCCAGCCCCATCCGCAGAACCTCGGTCGTCTCCGGACCGCCGACGGTCACCAGCACGACCTCGGCCTCGTGATTCTCGGCGAACAGCAGCGCCTCCTCGAGCGCGTAGTTGTCCGCCTCGTTGATTGTGAACTGGAACCTGTCCCGGACCACGTCCCGGCCGCTTTCGTCCACCCGGACGTCGGCCTCGGCGATGTCCGGCACCCGCTTCACGCAAACCGCGACCTTCACGCCACCTCCTGTGCTGGAAAGCCCGACGCCGCCGGCCCGCTCGAGGCGGGATGCGGCCGCCGGGCGAGATTATCGTCCATCGAGGGCAATCAGGATACCGCCCTGACCCGCCCCGTCAACCCGCGCGGCATGACGGACGAACGGCGGCGGATGGGGAGCCGACAGGCAAGGCCGGCCGTGCTTGCCGGCAGGCAGGACCGCTGCGGGGGCGCCAGTTCCTTCTCTTGACAGGCTGCCGGCCCGCACTAGACTGCGAAACGTGAGGCCCGGCGACGGCACGAATATCGGACAGACCACAAAGACACGAAAAGCCCGGCGGCCGGTGGCCGCCGGGAAGCCGCGCCTGCGACGCGGAGCAGAGGAGAAGTCCCTCCCGGACTCCGGAACGGACTCCCGGCGCGTGCTGCGCCAGCAGTTCCTTGCGCCGGGGTTCGGACCCGGAAACCTCGGTCCTTGTGTCCTGGCGTTGAATCATAATCGCTGTCTCGGGCAGCCCCCCGGCGCTGTCCTGCCCGCGGCAGGCGCGGGAGGCTCCCGGTGAGCCGGCCGGGGTGGGTCAAGCCCGCCGGCGGCTACCTGCTCAAGGTCGTCCTCGTCGCCGGCGCGGTCATCATCGTCACCGGCTTCCTCCGCGGCAACGACTGGGTGACGGCCCGGCTTCTGCCGGTCCTCGCTACTATCGGCTGGGCGCTGCTCGCCCTCGACCTCCTCGTCCTCCTGCCGCTGTCGGCCGCCAGGACTCTCCGCCCCCACGCCGGCGCCGCTATCCACCTGTCGGCCCGACTCCTCGGCCTCACGGCCTGGCTGGTCGGCTTCTCCCTCACCTACGCCATCTGGGGAACGCTGGCCGCGGTCGCCGGCCTGCTGGTCATCGGCGTCGGGGTGGTCCCGATGGGACTGCTGGCGACCCTGACCAGCGGCCTCCTGGCCCAGTTCCTCGACCTGCTCGTCTTCGTCGCGGCGACCTTCGGCGCGTGGAAGGGCGGGCTGGTCATCGCCGGGGCGAGCGCCGTCAAGCCGGACGCCGCAGTCCCGGCCGAGACTCCCCCCGCGCCCTGACCGGGACGCGGTGCGGCGCCGCGAGACCCCTCCTCGCCGTTTCCTGCGCGCCCTCCTCCGGGCCGATCCGGCCTTGACAGGTGGAAAGCCTGTGCATACAATGCGATGATGAGCGGCAGCAACGTGGCGTCCGACCGCACGGTGCGACTGCTCGCGCTGTCCGCCGCGGTCCTGTTCCTCGCCTGCCCGCACGGCTCGCCGACCGTGCCCGCGCCGCCGGCTGCCGACGCCCGCGGCGACTCGCTTGCCTTCTTCACGAGCTCCGCTGACCCGGGCGGCCAGCCGGTCGCCTGCGTCTTCGACTGGGGCGATGGCACCTTCGACACCTCGGCCTATGTCGCCAGCGGCGACACCGCCTGGGCCTGCCATGCCTTTGCTGACACCGGGAGCTTCGCGGTCCGCGCCCGCGCGGTCAACGCCCTCGGCCGCTGGTCGGGCTGGAGCGACGCCGCCCCCTACGCCCGTTCCCTGCCGCCATTCCTCGTCGACACACTGCTCGGCCCGCGCTGGTACGGCCGGGACCGCTGGTGCCGGTTCCGGGCGGTGGTGTCCGACGCGGACGGCGACAGCGTCTCGGCCCGGTTCCGGTGGGGCGACGGGACGGCCTCGGCGTGGTCGCTCGCCGCCGCGCCCGGCGACACGGTCCTCGACTCGGTGCGCTACGCCGCCGACGGCATCTACCAGGTGCGCGTCGACCTGCGCGACGCCCGGGGCACCATCACCGCGGCCGCGGCCGGGATCGCCCTCAAGGTCTCGCGCATCGCCCCGCTCTGGATCTGGGAGCATGACAAAGTGGGCTACGAGGCGTCGGCCGCACTCGGGTACCGGGACGGCGAACTGCGCATCTACAGCCTGTCCGGCGACCTCGAAGGCGTCGCCTGCCACGCCGCTGACGGCAGGCTGGTCTGGTCGACGCGAATCTGGGGCGAGGGCATGTTTGACGGTGCACACGCCCCGTCGCTCAACCGCGACGGGTCCCGCCTCTTCGTCGTGGACGACGTGAGGATGCGCCTCAACTGCCTTGACGCCGACAACGGCCGCATCTGCTGGCAGTATGAGCCAGGGATGCAATGGCTGGAGGGCACGCCGGCCATCGGCCCGAACGACGAAGTCTACGTGACGTCCGGCGACCCTCCCGGGACCTACCGGCTCATCAGGCTAGCCGACGACGGCGACTCGGCCCGGGTGGTCTGGCGCGTCGATTTCGACGACTGCTGGTCGATCTCGCCCTGCCCGGCCGTCGGCGCCGATGGCACGGTCTACGTTGCCTGCGAAACCGACACCTTCGTGCGCCTGTCCGCCGTCTCGGCCGAGGGCAACCTGCTCTGGGCCAGCGAGACCGAGATCCCCACGGAGTACTACGACCCTGCCTACCCGGTCATCGACGGCCGGGGCCGGATACTGCTTCCCGTCACCGACCACGGGGTCTACTGCTTCGACCCCGACGGGACGCTCGTCTGGTCGAACAACACCCTCGACCCCGGCGCGGCCTCACTGGTGGTCGGCCCCGGCGACGCGGCCTACTGCTTGGACCAATACCATCCCTCCCTCGTCTGCTTCGATGTCAACACTGGGAACGAAAACTGGAGCCTGGAGTTCGACGAGCTACCCGCAGACGCGACACCCGTCCTTGCCGCCGACGGCTCGATTCTCTTGACTGAAGCGGAACGGGTCTACCTCGCCGCCGTCGACCGGGACGGCAACCTGCTCTGGGAGTTCTCCGGCGAGGACTCGCTTGACCTCGACCCGGCCCGCGCGCGCCGCGCCGACGAGGAGAATGGCGACGCCTCCGTGGTCATCGGGCCGGACGGAAACGCCTACCTGCCGACCGTGTATGAGGGCCTCTGGTGCATCTCGCTCGGTGACCTGCGTCTCGCGACCGCGCCCTGGCCGACCTACAACCACGACCCGGCCCGCTCGGGCTGGGCCGGCAGGCGCTGACGTGTGACCCGATGGCTCACGCTACCCCGCACCCAGGCTTCGCCCCACCACCACCCTTCCCTCTCCCGCTGGGAGAGGGAAGGGTGAGGGCCGTAGGTGCCGCGCGGTCCATCCGCGCCGGGGCGCTGGCACTGGCCGTCCTTGCCCTCGTGGCCGGAACCTGCCGCCGCAACCTGGCTCCGACCCTGCCCGAGCTCTCCGGCGACCTTTCCGGCTGGCCCGGCGACACCCTGCACTATGCGGCGGTGGCCACCGACCCGGAAGGCAGGCAACTCAGCTACTTCTTCACGTGGGGCGACACCTGCGGCGGAGAGTGGACCCCGCCGGCGGCCAGCGGCGACACGGTCCTGGTCCGACACGTGTACTCCGACTCCGGGGCGGTCGTCGTCAGGGTCCGGGCGCGGGACGACGCGGACAACCTGTCCGAATGGTCCAACCCGCTCGAGGTCAGCATCGGCCGCCGTCACCCTGCCCGTCCGACGATGCCGGCCGGGCCGGACAGCGGCTACACCTCGATACTGCACGAGTTCTCGACCACGGCCGCGAGCCCGTACGGCGAGAGCCTCCGCATCCAGTTCGACTGGGGTGATTCCACGCCGCCCGCCTGGAGCCTGCCGGTCGCGAGCGGCTCCGCCTTCGTCGGCGTCCACGGCTACGCCGGCCGCGGGACCTACGAAATCCGGGCCCGCTCGATGGACCCGGGCGGCTGGACGACCGACTGGTCGGTACCGCGCCGCTTCTCGGTCAGCAGCCACCCGCCCTATCGCCCGCTCGCCCCGCTCGGGCCCTGGGACGGCGAAAGGAACGCCACCCACAGCCTGTCATCGCTGGCAAACGACCCGGATGGCAACCGCGTCGCCATCCGCTTCGACTGGGGCGACGGCGACACGTCCGACTGGAGTGGATTCGTCCGCTCGGGCGACACCGCGACGATGGGTCACGCCTGGTCGTCGTTCGGCACGTTCGAGGTCAAGGCGCAGGCCCGGGATGACCAGGGCGCTGTTTCGGACTGGTCGCCGCCCCAGGTATTCGACGTTCGGCCGGCGTTGCGCTGGCGCTACCGCACACTCGGGCGCATCTGGACCTCGCCGGCCCTCGGGCCGGACGGCGCCGTCTACTTCGGGTCTCGTGACAACAACCTCGATGCTCTGAACCCGGACGGCTCGCTGAGATGGCGGTACCTAACCGACGGCCGTGTCCTGTCCTCGCCGGCAGTCGGTCCGGACGGCACCGTCTACGTCGGGTCGGACGACAACCACCTCCACGCCGTCAACCCGGACGGCACCCTCAAGTGGCGCTACCGCGCGGAAGGCGATGTTGAGTCTTCGCCGGCCCTCGGCCCGGACGGCACGGTCTACTTCGGATCTCAAGGCTCAGACCGCAGCCTCTATGCCCTGAACCCGGACGGCTCGCTGAGATGGCAGTACCAGACCGGCGGCAGTGTCCTGTCCTCGCCGGCAGTCGGGCCGGACGGCACCATCTACGTCGGGTCGAGCGATGACCACCTCCACGCCATCACCCCGGAGGGCAAGATGAAGTGGTCCTACCTGACCGGCGGCAACGTCCGTTCCTCGCCGGCAGTCGGGTCGGACGGCACCATCTACGTCGGGTCGGGCGACAACCACCTCTACGCCGTCAACCCGAACGGAACGATGAGATGGTCCTACCGGACCGACGACTACATCCGCTCGTCGCCGGCAGTCGGGTCGGACGGCACCATCTACATCGGGTCGAACGACAGTTGCCTCCATGCCATCACCCCGCAGGGCACGACGAGATGGTCCTACCGAACCGGCGACTACATCCGCTCCTCCCCGGCAGTCTGCGCCGACGGCACCGTCCTCGTCGGGTCGGACGATGACTGGCTATACGCCGTCAACCCGGACGGCACCCTCCAGTGGCGGTACCGCGCGGAAACCAGCGTCAGGTCCTCGCCGGCGGTCGGCCCGGACGGCACGGTCTACTTCGGGACCAATGGCGGCTACCTGCACGCCCTGGCCGGCGACAGCCCGCTGGCGAACTCGCCCTGGCCCAAGTTCCGCCACGACAACCTCAACACCGGCCGCTCCGGCGGCGGGCGCTAGCGTCGGAAGCACCTCAACGGTCCGCGAATCGGACCAGGCTCCAATCGGCTGGCCCGGCTCGACCGACGCTGAGAAATCACTCTCCGGCTCCTGTCATTCCGACCGGAGCGTAGCGGAGTGGAGGAATCCCTCTCCCGTCCTCTGCCCGCGCCCGAGCCCGGACCAAGGGATTCCTCCAATCGGCGGCTGCGCCGCCTCCGTCGGAATGACAGCGCCGCCCGCCCGTGATTTCGACCCCTTCGACTGCGCTCAGAGCTTGTCCTGAGGTACTCGAAGGGGCAGGCTCTGGGCCGCAGTCCCGGAGTGGAGAAATCCCTCTCCGGCCCGTGCGGGCCGTGGTTCAAAGTCCGCAGTTCAGGGTTCATCGTTCCGCGCCCTGCCTTCGCCCCTTCCATCCTCCCCTTCCTTCCTCGTGCTCTTCGTGCCTTCCTCCTCGGCTTAGCTCCCGGCCCGCCGCCGCAACCCGCGTAACGCCGCACCCGGCGCGACCGTCTCTCCCGGTCTAAAGCCAGCCACCTTCGCATTACTACCACTAGCCCATGTTAGCAGAAACTAACGGCCCCGCCAATCGGGAAATCGTCATAATCGATTGAAAAGCCAGCGCTTCATTCACCTCTGAATTTACCCCCTCCCCCATACCCGGTATTACTCCCCCAGTAACTCCGGGGGTTACTCCGGGAGTAACTCCGGGGGTTACTCCGGGGGTTACTCCGGGGGTTACTCCCGGAGTTACTCCGGGGGTTACTCCCGGAGTTACTCCGGGGGTTACTCCCGGGGTTACTCCGGGGGTAACCCCCGGGGTTACTGGGGGAGTAATACCGGGTATGGGGGAGGGGGTAGTTGCGTGCCATAATGTCTGCAAATTGGCAAAGAGAGAGTGGCCATTGAGCCGTGCCGCATTCCGATGAGAATGTGGCGTCAGTTATGATCGAAAGGAGGCTCGAATGGCCACAAGAAGAATGACCGATAGTAACACAGCCGAGGCGCCCGGACAAGGGTTTCTACTGGATGACCCGGAAGTGCTCAAG
>JAWOHE010000071.1:0-19633 GCA_046485285.1 bacterium | reverse complement strand
CTTGAGCACTTCCGGGTCATCCAGTAGAAACCCTTGTCCGGGCGCCTCGGCTGTGTTACTATCGGTCATTCTTCTTGTGGCCATTCGAGCCTCCTTTCGATCATAACTGACGCCACATTCTCATCGGAATGCGGCACGGCTCAATGGCCACTCTCTCTTTGCCAATTTGCAGACATTATGGCACGCAACTTACCGGGTATGGGGGAGGGGGTAAATTCGAAGCCCAATCAAGTTCTGGCTTTTCAATCGATTGTGGCTATTTCCAAGTTGACAGGGTCGTTAGTCTCCACTAACATAGGCCATTGGCAGTGATGCGAAGGTGGCTGGCTTCAGACCGGGAGAGACGGTTGCGCCGGGTGCGGCGTTACGCGGGTTGCGGCTTCGGGCCGGGCTTAGCCTGGTCGAGCTGGCGCACCTGATGGGCCGGAAGCCGGCTTCTGCTCGCACCTCAGCCGGCTTGAGCACGGCCGGGTGGGGTGCCCGACGCTGTGGCGGGTTGCGGATTACCTGCGGGCCTGCCCGCGCGTCGCGCGCAGGCGAGCCTGCCCGCGCGTTGCGCGCAGGCGGGCCTGTGGCGCATCGTTTTGGGAGCTTGCGCCGGTGCTGGACCGGTACGCCCGGCGGTCGGTGCGGGAGGACCGGGTCCTCGTGACTGCGAGAGCCGGGCGCGGCGAGCGCGCGCAATCGTTTGAGTTGGAGGACGCGGGGCGGTTTCGCTCCCCGAGGACTGATGATTCGGCGCTGGCTTTCCGGGCCGGCGGCACCCAACAGACGCGAGGCTCACTGATGTGGCGAGCAGGCCGTGCGTCGCGACGGGGAAGACCGGGAAGCGGAGAAGTCGGAGGGCAGAAGTCAGGGCTCGGGTACTCGCGGCTTGACAGCGAAGCCGGCTTGTCCTAGGCTCATTCGTGCGCACGCTACTGCTGGTCTGTGTCGTGCTGGCGGCGGTCGCCGGCGCGCAGGACTCTGGCGCGGTGACGATGCCGGCCCTAGTCGGCGAGGCGCTCTACCCGGCGAGCCGGGCAGTGCGCGGGCTGGGCGTGCCGGTGCGCTACCGGCAGGTCGCGGTCGACACCGCGGAGGTTCCGGAGTTCCACGTCGCCGGGCAGTCGCCGGCCGCGGGGAGCGAGGTCCTGCCCGAGTCGACGGTCGTGCTGGAGTTCAACTGCCCGCACGTCCTGCGCTACTGGGAGGACTCGGCACTGCCGCTGCTCGGCGACTTCCGGCACCAGGTAGGATTCTATCGGGTCCAGAAGGCGCCCGAGCCGAAGCGGCTGGTCGGAGCCGGCTACCCGCCGGAGCTGCTCAAGTACGCGTTCAGCGGGAAGGCGCAGGTCGAGGCGCTGGTCGATTTCGACGGTGGAGTGCTGGCCGCGAAGCTGGTCGAGTCGTCCGGCCACGCGGAGGCGGATTCGGCCGCGCTCGACGCCGCCCTGCGGGCGAGCTTCCACCCGGCCGAGCACTACGACGCGCCGGTGCGGGTGTGGTTTCCGTTGCCGTTTCACTGGGAGTACAAGGAACAGCACGAGCCCGCGCCCGCGGGCACCCCCCGCGACCCGATGCTCGAGCCCTGACCGGCCGAACGCCCGGCCGGCTCAGAACGGGATGTCGTCGAGCAGGTCGGTGCCGGCTTCGGGCGGGCCTTCCGGGTCCACGACCGGGGTTTCGGCCCGGGCTTCGCCGGCGGCGGCCCGGTCGAGGACCTGGACCCGGCGGGCGTGGATCTCGACGACCGAGCGCTTGTCGCCGGACTGGGTCTCCCAGGACCGACTGCGGAGTTCGCCCTCGATCATCACCGCCGAGCCTTTCTTCATCTGCTCGCCGAGGCGCTCGGCCTGCTGGGCCCAGACGATGACGGTGAAGAACGAGGTGTCCTCTTTCCACTCGCCGGTGCTGCGGTCCGGGTAGCGGCGGTTGACCGCGACCCGGAACTGGAGGACGGCGGTGCCCTTCGGCGTGTAGCGGAGTTCCGGGTCCATCGTGACCCGGCCGGTCAGGAGCACGATGTTGAGGCTGCCGAGCCGGAGGTCAGCCATCGTCCCGCTCCGGGGCTTCGCCGGCCTCGGCCGGCTCGGGCGGGACCTCGATGTCCTCGACCGGCTCTTCGGGCAGCGGCGGCGGGGCCGGGCGGCCGGCGAGCTCGGGCTCGGGCGCGAGCCTGGGCCGGCGCACGAAGGCGAGGCGGAGGATGCCCTCGCGGTGCTTGAACTCGCTCTTGACTTCCGCGGGCAGGCCGGCCGGGGCGTCGAAGCGGAGGTAGACGTAGTAGCCCTCGGTGCGCTTGCGGACCGGGTAGGCGAGCGCGCGGCGGTCAACCCGGGCCGGGCTGATCTCGGCGGCGCCGTGACGGCCGAGCAGTTCGGTCAGGTCATCGACGTATTTCTGGACGTCCTTGTCGGCGAACTCCGGCACGAGGAGCGTCACTGCTTCGTAGTGATTCAACTTTCCTCCTGGTCAGTTACGGAACTTGATGAGCAGGACGTCGCCGTCCTGGACGACGTAGTTCCTGCCTTCTAGCTTAGCCTTGCCGGCATCGCGGGCAAGGTGGAAGTCGCCGGCCGCGACGAGGTCCGAGTAGTTGAGGACTTCGGCGCGGATGAAGCCGGCGGCGAGGTCGGTGTGGATGAGCGCGGCGGCATCGACCGCGGTCGTGCCGCGCGGGGCGGCCCAGGCGCGGGACTCCGCGCCCTTGACGGTGTAGAAGCGGATGAGGTCGAGCTCGTCGAAGCAGCGCCGGGTGATGCCGGCCGGGCCCTCGGGGGCGAGGCCGAGGCTGCGGCGGAGCTCGACGCGTTCCTCGTCCGAGAAACCGGTCGCCGCTTCCTCGAGCGCGGACGAGAAGAGCAGGCTGGTCCGCGCGGCGACTTCCGGGAACCGGGCCGGGTCGGCGGGCTCGGTGTCGGAGCAGTTGACCGCGTAGACCGTCGGCAGGGTGACGAAGAGCCGGAGCGGCCGGAGCGCGGCGAGTTGTTCGGCGTGGAGGGCCGGGAGCCGGAAGCCCTCGCGCAGGGCGGCGGTCGTCGGTTCGAGCGCCTCGAGCAGGAGGACGTTGTCCGGGGTCCGGGGCTCCTTGCGCAGGCGTTCGAGCCGGGCCTCGCAGAGCGCGAGGTCGGCGAGGGCGAGCTCGGCCTCGACGACCGCGGCGTCGCGGTCCGGGTCGACGTCGACGAAGACGTGGGGCGCGTTCGGGGCGTCGAAGTTGCGGAGGATGTGGAGGATGATGTGGGATTCGCGGATCTGGCCTAGGAACCGGTTGCCCAGCCCCTCGCCCCGGCTCGCGCCCTCGACCAGCCCGGCGATGTCGACGAAGTCGATGTGGGCGGGCGTGAGCTTTTCGGGCTTGAGCAGGCGGCCGATCGTCTCGAGCCGTTCGTCGGGGACGATGACGACGCCGACGTTCTTGTCGACGGTCGTGAACGGGTAGCGGTCAACCCGGGCCGACGCGCCGGTGAGCAGGTTGAAGAGCGAGGACTTGCCGACGTTGGGGAGCCCGACGATGCCGACGCGCATTGTCAGGAGGCCGGGCCCGGGGCGGGCGACGGGTCCGCGTCGCCGGGCGGGTTGAAGCGGTTCATTGCCCGCTCGATGCCGTGCTCGACTACCGCGAGGCAGGCGTCGGCGGCCCGGCCGATGATGCCGGCGACCTGCTCGACCTCGCCGGGCGCGAAGGGCTCGAGGACGTAGCTCGCCCAGTCCTGCCCGGCCGGCGGGGTGCCGATGCCGACCCTGAGGCGCGGGAAGCGGTCGGTGCCGAGCCGGGCGATGATCGAGGCGAGGCCGTTGTGGCCGCCGTCCGAGCCCTGCGGCCGGAGCCGGAGGCGGCCAAGCGGCAGGGCGAAGTCGTCGCAGACGACGAGGAAGTCGTCGGGCCGGCGGCGGAGCTGGTCGGCGACCGGCAGGCCGGACTCGTTCATGAAGCGCGTCGGCTTGACGAGGACGAGGTCGCGGCCCCGCCAGTCGGCGCGGACGGCGTCACGCCCGTCGGCGGCGCGGAAGCGCGCGCGCAGGCGCCGGGCCAGCTCATCGAGGACCATGAAGCCGGCGTTGTGCCGGGTGGCGGCATAGCGCCCGCCCGGGTTGCCGAGGCCAAATAGCGTCACCGCGTCCCGCGTCCGGCGGCTACTTCTTCTTCTTCTCTTCGGTCTTCTCCTCGGCCGCCGGCTCCTTGGCCGCCTCGCCCTCGGCAGGCGCCTCGCCCTCGGCCGCCTCGACCTTGGGCGTCTCGGCAATGAGTTTGCGCGGGGCGAGGACGGTGACGACCGCGGACTCGGGCGGCAGGGTGAACTCGATTTCCTCGGCGGCGAGCCGGGAGAGGTGGACGCTCTCGCCCATCTTCAGCTCGGTGACGTCGACGTCGAAGTGCTCGGGTATCCGGCTGATGGTCGCGCGGACCGGGACCTCGCGCAGCAGGTGGTCGAGCATCCCGCCCTCCTTGACGCCGATCGCGGTGCCGTGGAGCAGGACCGGGACGTTGATGGTGATCTTCTCGTCGGCGTGGACTTTCTGGAAGTCGACGTGAAGAAGCCGGCCGTTGACCGGGTTGCGCTGGAGGGTCTTGATGACGCAGCGGGTCGACTTGCCGTCGATGTCGAGCTCGACGATCGGGCTGTGGCCGCGGAGCTTGTCGAGCAGGCGGCCGAAGTCGTGCTCGTTGAGGCTGAGCATTGCCGAGGGGTCGCCGTGGCCGTAGACGACGGCCGGGACGATGCCGCCGCGGCGCAGCTTGCGGATGCGGCCCTTGCCGGTCTCGGTCCGGGATGTTGCTTTGGCGATGTAGGCCATATCTCCTCGCTTCTCTACAGGAACAGCGAACTGACCGACCGGCCGCAGTGAATCCGGCTGATTGCCTCGGCCAGCAGCGGCGAGATGGTCAGGGTCCTGATCTTGTCGATTCGTTTCGTTTCGGGAAGGGCAATGGTGTCGGTGACGATGACTTCGCTGATGACCGAGCCGGCCAGCCGCTCGCAGGCCGGGCCGGAGAAGACCCCGTGGGTCGCCAGCGCCCGGACGCTCTTCGCGCCGATGTCGGCGAGCGCCTGGGCGGCACCGACCAGCGTCCCGCCGGTGTCGATCATGTCGTCGTAGATGAGCGCGTCGAGGCCCCGGACTTCGCCGACGACGTTGGCTACGACGGCGCGGTTGGGCTCGGGCCGGCGCTTGTCGATGATGGCGATCGGAATGTTCTCGCCGAGCCGGCTGGCGAAGCCGCGGGCGCGGTGGGCCCGGCCGGTGTCGGGCGCGACGACGACGAGGTTGCGGTTGTGCTCGGCCGGGAAGTGCTCGACGAAGACCGGGGTCGAGTAGAGGTGGTCGACCGGGACGTCGAAGAAGCCCTGGATCTGCTCGGCGTGGAGTTCCATCGTCAGGATGCGGTTGGCGCCGGCCCGCTCGATGAGGTTCGCGACGAGCTTGGCCGAGAGCGGGACGCGCGGTTCGTCCTTGCGGTCCTGGCGGGCGTAGCCGAAGTAGGGGATGACCGCGGTGATGCGGTCGGCCGAGGAGCGCTTGAGCGCGTCGATCATCAGCAGGAGTTCGAGCAGGTTGTCGGCCGGGGGCGGGGTCGACTGGATGACGAAGACGTCGTGCGCCCGCACGTTCTCGTTGATCTTGACCCGGATCTCGCCGTCGGCGAAGTTCCGGATCGTGCACGCGCCGAGCTCGATGTCGAGCCGGGCGCAGATGGCGCGGGCCAGCGGCTCGTTGGCCCGGCCCGAGAACACCCTGAGCTTCGATTCCATACTGCCTCGCTTTCTCGAATCGTCCGTCGGCCGGTCGGTCTCGGTCAGGAGCTGGGGCGGGAGGATTCGAACCTCCACACCGGGATCCAAAATCCCGGGTCCTGCCCTTAGACGACGCCCCAAATGCCTGCCGGGCAGGCGGTCAGGCGGTGCGGGTTGCGATGCAGGGAAGGCCGACGCGCGCCAGGGCGGCCATCGGGTCTTCCCGGTCCTGCCGCGTTGCCGACACCAGGCCGTAGACCGTACTGCCGGAGCCGGAGAGGGAGGCCGCCGAACAGCCGTGCCGCAGGAGCGCGGCGCGGGCGCGTCCGAGCGCCGGGTAGCGCCGGAACACGACCGGCTCGAAGCTGTTCGCGAGCAGGCAGGCGACCCGGTCCGGTTCTTGCCCTCTCAACGAGAGCGCGATCATCTTAGGTGAAACGGGTGGCCCTGTCAAGGCGCGGCCGTCCCGGCGGAGGGCGTCGAGCCGCCGGTACGCCCAGGCGGTCGACACCCCGAAGCCGGGCAGGTGAAGGATGAGCCGGAGGCGGGGCAGGCGGACCGGGCGGACGCGCTCGCCCCGGCCGCGGACCGCGCAGGCGCGGCCGGCGAGCAGGGCCGGGACGTCGCTGCCGACCCGGGCGCCGAGCGCGCGGAGCTCGCGGCCGGCGAGCGGCCGGCCGTGGAGCCGGTTGAGGCCGGCGAGCACCGCGGCGGCGTCGGCCGACCCGCCGCCGAGGCCGGCGCCGACCGGGATGCGCTTTCGGATGCGGACGCGGCAGCCGGCCCGGCTGCCGACCGCGTCGAGGAAGGCGCGCGCGGCCCGGCCGGCGAGATTCTCCTCGTCGGCGGGCAGGGCCGGGTCGTCGGTCCGGACCGTGAGCCCGCGCGCGGCGGTCCGCACCGATACCGTGTCGGCGAGCTCGAGCGGCGCGACGACGCTGACGATGTCGTGGTAGCCGTCCGGCCGTCGGGGACCGACCCAGAGGCCGAGGTTGACCTTGGCGCGGGCGGCGAGCTCGATCGAGGCCAGGCGGGTTACTCCGCGAGCCAGCTCGAGGCCGGGTCGAATCGCCAGTCCGGGTCGAAGAAGCCGGCGGCGCGGACTCCACCCCAGCCGAGTCGCCGGACCGAGCGGTCGAAGACGATGAAGTCCGGGATGCCGGCGCCGGAATGGACGAGGCCCCAGAAGTTGGCGAGCCGGGTGTGCTCGGCGTCGGTGCCAAGCCGGACCAGCACCAGCCGCGCCGGGTCGTCCGGGTCCGGGTAGACGAACATCGCGGCGAGGTCGGGACCTAGCCGGCGGTCGCCGAGGAAGAGCTCACCGTCGCGGGCGCCGATCGGCAGGCGGCCGGCGAGGCGGCGGGTGACGGCGTTGGCGTCCGCGCCGCCGAGGAGGACGAGGTTATGCCCGGCGAGGGCGGCCGGGGAAGCGGCCGTGTCGGGAAGCACCTCGCAGAGGCCGTTGGCGATGAGCCACCAGCGGGTCGCCTCGGCGGTCGCGGCGGAGCGGAGGTCGTCGGCGAGCGCAGGGTCCTGCGTGCCATAGACGAGCGTGAAGGGCCGCATCATCGCCTGCCGGCAGGGGCCGTAGCGGCGCGGGGTCTTGGCGGCCGGGTCGGGCCGGCCCGGGCCGACCGTCCATCCCCTCGCCGTGCGGTGGAACGTGAACCGGCCGGGCAGGTCAACCGGCCGACCGACCGCGCGGCCGTCGACCTCGAAGCCGACCCGGCCGGCGAAGAACGGCTGGCCGGTGAGCTCGAGGCTGAACCGGGCGACGTTCGTCGTTCGGACGGCGATGCTCGCGTCGCCGGCCCGGGCGTCAATCTCCGCATCCTGGCCGACCCGGATGACCCGCTCGATTTCGCACCACCAGGCCTTGTTGGCGGTGCCGAGGTCGGCGGTCCGGAGCCGGACGCGGCGGGGCCCGGCGTCGCGCCGGCGGTCGCGGATGTAGGCGATGAGCGCGGTGTCGTCGCAGACGGTCGTGCCGAGTTCCTCGTCGCTCCACCAGTGACCGCGGCCCGGGACCTCGCGGTAGACGAACTCCGTGCCGAGCTCGTTGAGCCAGGCCGCGAAGTTGCGGCCGTGGAACGTCGGGACGTTGTCGTCGTCGCCGCCGTGGAGGATGAAGAACGGGAGGTTGAGCGCGTTGCCGAGCATTGCCGGCACGTTGTCCGAGCGCAGTACGCGGTCGCGGACCGCGAGCTGGCCGGGCTGGGCAAAGATCGCGCTGCGCTGGAGGTACCACGGCACGTAGAGCTGGTGGGTCGGCCAGCTCGCCTGGGGCGCCACCACCGCGAAGCGGTCCGGGTGCGTGAGCCCGACGTGCCAGGCGCCGTGGCCGCCCATCGAGCCGCCGGCCAGGAGCACGCGGTCCGGGTCGATCGGCAGGCGGGCGAGGACCGTGTCGAGAACCTCGACGGCGTCGAGCCGGCCCCAGTCCTGCCAGTCGAAGCCGTAGCGCCGCCGGTTGGTCGGTGCGACGACGAAGGCCCAGTCCTTCTGGCGGTAAGCGTTGGCCTGGCCCCAAGCCTCGACACCCGCGCCGTGGAGCGTGTAGATGACCGGGTAGCGGCGGGCGGGGTCCTGGTTCGACGGCTTCATCACCGCGTAGTACTGGCAGGAGCCGTCAATCCCGGACCGGAACGTCCGGCGGACCGGCTGGCCCGGGCGGCGGACCGCGGCGCGGAGCGTGTCGGTGCGGGCGTAGCCGCCCGCCGAAACCGTCACGACTACCGGGAGCCACGGCTCGGCGCTGTCGAAGGCGGCGGCCGGGAAGGAGAGCCGGATCGGCACCTTCTTCGCGCCGAGGCCGGGCAGGTTATTGACGACCGTGTCGACGGTGTCGGCGCCGGCGCAGAGCCGGACCAGCACCGAGTCGAGGCGGCGTTCGGTCGTATTGACCAGCGGGATTCCGACCCAGGCCGCGAGCGCGGAGTCGGCCTCGAGGTCGGGGAGGGTGGCGTCGCCGGTGACGAGCAGGACCGGTCCGGGCGGGGGAACGAGCGCGAACCGGACCCGCGAATCGCCAAACCCGGCGAGCCGGAGCAGGACCCGGTTCGGTCCCGAGTCAACCAGGACCGGGACCTCCAACCAGCCGTCTCCGTAGACATCGGCCGGGTAGCCGCGGCCGTTGAGGTGGAAGCCGCCGAGCCGGGAGGTCTTCGCCAGCGCCCGCCCTGCCCGCGGGCTCTCGAACTCGGCCCAGGCGTAGCCCGCGCCGTAGAGTCCGGCGATGCCCAGGTAGTCCTGGATGGTGTCCCATCGGACGCCTTCGTAGCCGGTCTCGAGCCACCCGGCTGAGTCGGCCCTGGCCGCGCGCCAGGTCAGCCGTCCGCCCTGGACGAGTGCGGACCAGAGCGTCTCGCCCGGCGTGGGCCGGAAGCTCGCGGCGTCCTCGACGACACCGGTAATGCCCTCGCGCGGGCCGGCCGGGAACGGCCCGGCGACCAGCCAGTCACGGACGACGATGCTGTCCGGGAGGGCGGGAAGGTTCCCGGCCACGAGCGCGGCCATTGCGGAGAACAGGACGGCTGTCAGCGTCTTCACGGTGACTCGACTATATTGCCGGGTGCGGCCGAGTCAACCGGCCGGCCGTTTGACTGCCCGGCGCGCGCCAATAGAATCGGGTTCTCTTGCAGACTGTTGGCATCTGCCGCGCCCTCGACGCCTACCGGTTCCTGCCTGCCTGGGAGTCCTTCATTGCCGGGCTCGGCTTCGAAGTCCGGGTCTCACCGCCGACCAGCCGCCGGATGCTGCTCGCCGGAATCCGGATTGCCCCGGCCGAGCTGTGCCTGCCGGTCAAGGCGTTCCTCGGCCACGTGGTCACGCTCGCGCCCTCGGTCGACCGGCTTCTCTTGCCGAGGCTGGTGTGCTGGCGCCGGGACGGTGACATCGAGTTCGCCTGCCCGAAGGCGCTGGCCCTGCCGGACCTGACCCGCGCGCTCCTGCCCGACCTGCCGCCGGCGGCCGAAATCGTCTTCGACGAGCGGGCGCATTCCGAGGACGAGTCGTTCCGCCGGTTGGCACGTGCGCTGGGCGTCGGTGGTGGTCGCTGGCGCCGCGCCCTGCGCGCGGCGCGGTCGGTTGTCTCAGCCGGGGTGGGTGTTGACGCGGCCAACGCAAGCGGCCCGAGAGTCGCTGTCGTCGGGCACGATTACCTGCTGGGCGACGACGAGTTGAGCATGGGTGTCGTGGCGGCGCTGCGACGCGCCGGGGCGTCTCCATTTGTCGCCCGGCCCGGCGTCGCCGACTCGGTGCCGCCGGGGTGCTTCGAGCCGAACTGGCGGTTCGAACGTGAGCTGCTGCGAGCCGCGTTTCGGGCGGCCGCCGACCCCGAGGTTGGCGGGCTGGTGCTGGCGGCGAGCTTCGCCTGCGGTACGGCGGCGGTGACCAACGAGTTGATACGGCTGTCGGTGCGGCGGGTGCCGGGCCGGGAGGCCGGGATGCCGATTCTCGAGCTCCTATTCGACGAGCATTCGAGCCCGGGCGGGCTGGCCACCCGACTGGAGTCGTTCGTCGAGATGCTGAGGCGGCCGCGCGCAAGCCGGCGCCTGGATTCGGCGGCGGTCGGTCGATGAAGCTCGCGTTCCCGTACATGGGCGAGATCCGGGTCGTGCTCGCGCCGATTCTGCGCGAGCTGGGCATCGAGCCGGTCGTGCCGCCGCCGCCGGACCGAAGGGTACTTGAGCTCGGGGTCAGGCTGGCGCCCGAGCTGATGTGCATACCGTTCAAGCTGACGCTGGGAAACATGGTCCGGAGCCTCGAGCTGGGCGCGGACACCCTCGCCTACGTGAGCGGGTCGTGGTCGTGCCGATTCGGCTACTACGGGCGGCTGCAGGCCGAGATCCTGCGCGGTCGGGGCTATCGCTTCCGGCTGATCGAACTACGGCATGACAGTCTCGGGGCGATTGCCCGCGAGCTCATCGCGCTGAGCGGCGGGCGGACGGAGCGTGCCGCGGTCAGGCTGGCGCGGGCGTTGCGGTTGGGCTGGCACAAGTCGCGGGCGCTCGATTGCGCGCAGGAGTGCTGTCGCCGGACGATGCCGCGCGCGGCACGGCCGCGCGACTGCCGGGCCGCGTACCGGGATCTCGTCCGGGCCATCGAGGCGACCGGGAGCGTCGCCGGGCTGGCTCGGCTGGAGCGGTCGATCCCGGGCTCATTCGCGAGGGTGCCACTCGACGGCCGCGGCCGGGTGCCGAGGGTGATGCTGGTCGGGGAGAGCTTCTGCACGATCGAGCCGTTCATCAACTTCGACATCATCGCCAGGCTGGGCGAGATCGGGGTCGAGGTCGAGCCGTTCCTGACCGAGCACCGCTGGCTGGGCTTCCACGGGTTTCGGGTTGGCAAGGGCGAGCTGGTTCGCGCCCGCCGGGCCGCGCGCCGGTACTGGCGGGACTGCGTCGGCGGCGAGGACGAGAACTCGCTCGGCCACCTGATCCTGGCGGCGCGGTCCGGCTATGACGGCGTCATCCACGTCCACCCGTTCGGGTGCATGCCGGGCACGGTCGTCCAGCCGGCGCTGGAGCGGGCGAGCCGCGACTACAGGATACCGTTCCTGTCGCTGTCGCTGGACGAGCACACGAGCGAGGTCGGCTTCCAGACCCGCGTCGAGGCTTTCGCTTCCCTGCTCGAGCGAAGACGGTGTTGACAGCGGGGGCGTTTCCCCGATACTGACGCGGTGACAATCGCCGAGTTCCAGGCGCTGATTCGCAGGGCGTACTTCGCGAAGGACTCCCGGCGCGGCCGCGACGGGACGTTCCGCTGGCTGGTCGAGGAGACCGGCGAGCTGGCGCGGGCGATGCGTCGCGGCGAGCCGGACAACCTCCGCGAGGAGTTCGCCGACGTGCTGGCCTGGCTGGCGAGCCTCGCGACGCTTGAGGGCGTCGACCTCGAGGTGGCGTGCGCGAAATACGCGTCGGGCTGTCCCAAGTGCGGTGGGACGCCCTGCGCTTGCGCCGAGCCGGGCCCTGCCGACGCGCCAGCGGGCGGCCAGCGAGGGGATGCGCGATGATGGCGCTCTTCGTCGTCCTGCTGGGCGTCCATTCGGCCGGGGCGCCGGGCCTGGTCACGGCGGCGGATACGCCGAACGACCGGGGCGGCAGCATCACCGTGTGCTGGCAGGCGGGCGCGGGTGTCGCGGCCGAGGCGTGGCTGATCGAGCGGACGGCCGAGGGCGGCGAGGCCGAGGTGATAGCGTCCGTGCCCGGGACCGACGCGGGCTTCCTCGACGAGGGCGCGGGGAACGGCGTGGCCTATCGCTACCGCGTCGCAGCGGTGACGGACGCGGATACGTTATGGTCAGAGGCGTCGGCGCAGGCGATAGCCGCGCCGCAGTTCTTCAACACCGACCGGATCAACATTCTCGTCGGGATGGTGGTGTTCTTTGCGCTGGTCATCTACTTCATCCAGCAGGCGAAGCGCGGGAAGAGCCTCTTCATCCGGCGAATCGCCGGGCTGGATGCGGTCGAGGAGGCGGTCGGCCGGGCGACCGAGATGGGACGGCCGATAATCTACGTCCCCGGGCTGGCCGACGTGTCGCAAATCGCGACAATCGCCTCGATAAACATCCTCGGCGAGGTGGCGAAGAAGATCGCCCAGTACGATTCGACACTGCTCGTGCCGAACCGCGACCCGATCGTCTACACCGTGGCGAGGGAGGTCGTCCGCGAGGCCTACACGAGGGCCGGGCGGCCGGATGCATTCAGGCAGGATAGCGTGTTCTTCGTGACCTCGGAGCAGTTCGCCTACGCCGCGGCGGTGGACGGGCTGATGGTCCGCGAGAAGCCGGCGACGAACTTCTTCCTCGGGACGTTCTGGGCCGAGTCGCTGATTCTCGCCGAGACCGGCGCGACGACCGGCGCGATCCAGATCGCCGGCACCGATTCGGTGTTCCAGCTCCCGTTCTTCATCACCGCCTGCGACTACACGCTCATCGGCGAGGAGCTCTACGCCGCGTCGGCCTACCTGTCGCGCGAGCCGCTGCTGGTGGGGTCGCTCAAGGGCCAGGACCTGGGGAAGCTCATCATCCTCGCGGTCATCGTCCTCGGGTCGGCGTTGATGCTCTTGTCGCGACTGCCCGCGCTCGGGTTCCTCGGCCGCGTCGCCGGCCTGTTTGAGACGAGCTAGGAGAGGACGTGAGCCGGACGATTCCCCTGGCCATCTGCCTGGTGATGGGCGTAATGATGATGATCCAGTTCTTCGTCCCGCACCCGGCCTCGGTCGCGGTCTACGACGTCACGACAAAGTGGATTCGGATCGTCGCCGCGTTCGCGCTCGTGCTTGGCGTCGGCAGTCTCGTCCTCTACCACGCCGACCGGTTGCGGCGCAGGCGCGCGGGCTGGCCGTACTCGATCGTCACGCTGGTCGCGGTGGTGGCGACGACGGTCGTCGGCCTGGGCTGGGGCGTGCGGCCAGGCTCGCCGCTGCAGGAGGTCGTGTTCAAGAACCTGCTGGTGCCGCTGAACGCCTCGATGTTCGCGATCCTCGCGTTCTACATGGCCTCGGCCGCCTACCGGGCGTTCCGGGCGCGGACCAGGGAGGCGGCGCTGCTGCTCGTCGCGGCGTTCATCGTGATGCTGGGGATGGTGCCGGTGGGGCGGGTGATGTGGGACAAACTGCCCGACATCGCCGAGTGGGTGCTCTCGGTCCCGAACATGGCGGCGAAGCGGGGAATCCTGTTCGGCGTCGCGCTGGGCGCGATCGCGACCTCGCTCAAGGTGATTCTCGGCATCGAGCGCGGCTGGCTGGGGGGCGGGAAGTCGTGAGGTTCTTCGAGCTGCTGCAGAGGATCGACCGCCGGGTCATCTTCCTCGTAATGGCGGCGCTGGTGACCTTCCCGCTGGTCGTGCCGCTCGGGCTGGGCGTGTCGTCAGGGCCGCGGGCACAGGCGTTGTTCGAGGCGGTTGACGCAATCCCGGCCGGCCAGACACTCTTGATTTCGGTGGATTTCGACCCGAGCTCGATGCCGGAGCTCTACCCGATGCTGGTCGGGCTGATGCGCCACGCCTTCGCGCGCGACGTCAGGGTGGTGCTGTGCGGGCTCTGGGTGACCGGGGCCGGGCTCGCCGACCAGGCGGTGCAGGAGGTCGCGCCCGAGTACGGCAAGGTCTACGGCGAGGACGTCGTCTACCTCGGCTGGAAGGCCGGGGTCGACGCGGTGATTCTCGGGATGGGCGAGAGCATCCGCAACGTCTTCGCGCTCGACTACTACGGGCACCCGCTCGAGTCGCTGGCGATGATGCGCGAGGTGACGAAGCTGCGCGATATCGCGATGGCGGTGGCGATATCGGCCGGCGACCCGGGCTACCGCGACTGGCTGCTCTACGCCCAGTCGCGCTACGGGATGAAGGTCGGCGCCGGGGTGACCGCGGTCTCGGCCGCGGACGTCTATCCCTACCTGCAGAGCGGCCAGCTCACCGGGATGCTCGCCGGGATGAAGGGCGGGGCCGAGTACGAGGTGATGATCCAGAAGGCCGGCTACAGCCGGGGCTACATGCCGGCGGTGGCGGCGATGGACTCGCAGTCGCTCGCGCACGTGGTGATAATGCTGCTGGTCGTCATCGGCAACGTCGCCTACTTCGCGACCCGGAAGCGGAGGGCGTGATGCACGTCTCGACCAGCATCCTGACCTGGCTTGCCGCCATCCTGACACTCGGCATCTTCTCGTTCCTGTGGAAGGACAACCCGTTCTACAAGTTCTGCGAGCACCTGTTCGTCGGGGTCTCGGTCGGCTACACCATCGCGCTGACGTGGTACAACTCGGTCTACCCGGACCTCGTGACGCCGCTGTTCCGCGAGGGTCAGCTCGTCTACATCATCCCGTTCGGGCTCGGGCTCTGCTACTTCGCGCGGTTCGTCCCGAAGGTCTCCTGGCTGATCCGGTTCCCGATGGCGTTCGTGCTCGGCTGGGCCTCGGGCGTGGCGATCCCGGCGTTCTTCCAGACCAACGTCATCAAGCAGATCCAGGGCTCGCTCTTGACGCCCGCGGACTTCTCGCGCTGGGATGTCCTGCTCGGCGCGCTGATATCGTTCGTCGGCGTCGTCTGTTCGGTTTTCTACTTCTTTTTCTCGCGCGAGCACAAGGGCGCGCTCAAGGTCGCGTCCGAGACCGGCGTCGTCTTCCTGATGGTCGGGTTCGGGGCATCGTTCGGCTACACGGTGATGGCGCGGATGTCGCTCCTGATCGGCCGGCTGCAGTTCCTGCTCCGGGACTGGCTCGGCGTCATCCGCTAGCGCGAAGATGCGAACCGCCCTGCTGGTCCTGGCGCTGGCCGCGACGGCCGCGGCGAGCATCGCCCACATCCCGACCGACTCGCCGGTCTACGACGACGTCGAGCTGTTGCGCGTGGCAGGGTTCGTCAGGACCGCGCCGCCCACGAGCCGGCCGTGGACGAGGAGCCAGGCCGGCCGGCTCGCCTTCGAGGCCGAGTCGCTGGCGGCGGGCCGACGGCTCGCGCCCGGACTGCGTGCGGCGCTGGCCCGGCTGGCCCGCGAGTTCCGGGAGTATCTGGCGCCGGGCGGCGGATACGGCGGGCCGCGCCGGCCGGTGCTCAGCCTGCCGGTCCCGCCGGCCGGCCCGGACGCCAGGTTCGATGCCGACCTGTTCAGTCGCGGCGGTGTCAGGCGACTGGGCGGGCGGACCGACGTGTTCGGCTCGCTCGGCGCGACGCTCGGCAATCGGCCGGGCGCCGACTTTGCGTTCCTGGAACGGGCCGAGTTCACGGTGTTCCGGCCGGACACGGTCGAGGTCGCGGACTCGGCCGGCCACTACGTCCGGGGGACGCGGGTCGAGTCGTGGATGAACCTCGGGACGCTCGAGGTCGAGCAGGCCTGGCTGGCGTTTCGCCTGCCGTGGCGGCTCCGGCTCGGGGTCGGCCGCGACGAGTTTCGCTGGGGGCCGGGCTACACCGGGGCGGTGATCCTTGGCGACGAGGCGCCCGCGCTCGACCATGTCGGGCTGGTCGCGGACTACGGCGGCTTCAAGTATCAGGGTCTCACCGCCTACCTGTCCCGCTGGGGGCTCAAGCACCGGTTCGTCTCGCTCCAGCGGGTCGAGCTGTCGCCGTGGCGGCGCCTGCGGCTGGGCGGGGTGCTCGCCAACGTCTACTCGTGGGACTCGCTCCAGACGCGTTCCTTCTTCGGGATGATGAACCCGTTGATACCGATCTACCTCGAGGTCGCCAACTCGGGCCACGACGACAACCTGCTGGTCGGGGCCGACCTGGTGCTGGACTTCGCGCCGTTCCGGGCCTACGCGGCTCTGCTCGTCGACAATTTCGAGTTCCTACCGCGCGAGCAGATGCCGCCGAATGCGACCGCGGTGCAGGTCGGTGGACGCTGGGCGCCGAACCTGCCGCTCGACGTGCGGGCCGAGTACGTCCGGATCAACCCGTTCACCTACTACCACCGAATCCACCACATCATGTACGAGCACTACGGGATGCCGCTCGGCCACGGCCTTGGGCCTGACGCCGACCTGCTCGACCTCCGGGTCGGCCTGTTTCCGGCGGAGCCGCTGGAGCTGTGTGCCTTCGGCCGTCACGTCCGGCGCGGCTATCACAACCGCGGCGACTTCGAGCGCAGGAGCTGGCTGGGAGGCGGGCTTCCCGGCGGGTTCCCGTCCGAGCTCGAGGGCGAACTGATCGAGCGCGAGCTCAGGCTCGGGCTGGAAGCGGGCCTTCGTCCCCTGCGCGACCTCAGGGTTCTCGGCGACTTCTCCTGGTGGCGCCGGGAGAACGCCGACGGCACGACCGAAAGACGCTCGGGGCTCGACTTCGGACTGCGGTTCGAGTACCGCTACTAGCCGCTTTCCGCCAGCCGCACGTCCAGCACCGACTCGACCGCCGCGCGGGGAATCGCGCCTTCGCGAAGCAGTCGCGGCGGGCCGGTCGCCAGGTCCACCACCGTCGAGGCCAGGCCGGTTCCACATCGGCCCGAGTCGAGGATGACGTCCGCGCCGGCCAGGATCGCTGCGTCGAGTTCGGAGAACCCGGCGGTCGCCGGCGTGCCGTGCGGGTTGGCACTCGACCCGGCAAGCGGCGTCCCGACCCGGCGGATGAGCGCCTGGGTGACCGGCAGTGCGACCACGCGGATGCCGACCGTGCCGCCCGGTCCCTGCAGTGCGGCGGGCACGCGGTCGGATGCGGGCAGTACGAGCGCCAGCGGGCCGGGCAGGAAGGCCTGCACCAGGTCGAGCGCCGACCGCGGCATCGACCGGGCCAATCCCGGGATGTCCTGGACCGAGGCACAGTGGAGCAGTACCGGCATCCCGGCGGGCCGTCCCTTCAGCGCGGAGACGCGGGCCACTCCCGTCTCCCCGCTTCCCGCGTGGTCGAGCCCGATACCGATGCCGTAGACGGTCTCGGTCGGGAACACGACGATGCCGCCTGCCCGGATAATCGCGGCGGCCTCCAGGACCGCCGAATCATTCGGCCGGCCGGGCCGGACGCGCAGGGTGATGGGCATCAGTCAAACCCGGCAGGGGCGATGCCGACGATCGTGTGGATGCGGCCATCGAGCTCGAAGCTTTCGCCGGCGCGCCGGCCGAGCATCGCGCGTCCGAGCGGGGCCAGGTAGGAAATCACCCCGCGGTCAGGGTCGGAATCCCACGGCCCGAGGACCGAGTAGCCGGTCACGGCCCCGGTGTTGTCCTCGACGTCGACGCGACAGCCGAAAGACACGCGGTCGCGCTCGACCTCGTCGGGACGGACCACCCTCGCGCGGCCCAGTTCGGCCTGCAGGCGCCCGACCCGGGCCGCGAGCCGGGCCTGCTTCTCCTTGGCCGCCTTGTACTCGTAGTTCTCGCTGAGGTCGCCCTGGGCGCGGGCCCGGCCCAGCTCATCGGCGACGCGGGGCATCTCCTCCCCGGTCAGCCGTTTGAGTTCGCCCCGGGCTCGCGCCAACCCGGCGGCGGTCGTGAGCATCACGCCGTCGTCCGGGCTGTCACCGAGAACCGGATGGCGGGCCTGGACCAGCGCGGCGAGCTCCTGGCGGCGGTAGTCCTCGACGCCGGCGATGCGGCCGAGCCGGTCCAACAGGCGGCGGGCACCGGCCGGCTCCGACGCGTCCAGGCTCGCCCGGACCAGCCGGTAGTCGTCCGCGAAGAGCGCGCGCAACAGCGTGGCGAACTGCGCCTTGTGGTCCGGTGATTCGAGCAGGTCGAGCGTCCGGGTCAGCACGGCCGAAGGCTCGACGCCCTCGAGCCTCGCCGAATTCGCGGCGACCCAAGCGAACGCAGCGGGCAGTTGCCGGTACGACGTCAGCACCCGGGCGACCAGCCTGGTCCACGACCCGGGTGATAGCTGTCGCAACTGCCCCTCGATGAAGTCGCGGGCGCGCGAGTCACGCTCGGCGCAGAACAGGTCGGACAGGAGCTCCGGCAGGTCCGGCCGCCCGGACTCCACGGCAAGACTGACGAACTGGCGCCGGTCGGTCAGCCTGGCCCGGGCGGTGTACATCGCGAGCGCATCAGCGCGGGACGCACTTGCCAGCCCCTCCTCGGACACGGGCGCTCCGCGTGCCGGTGACTTGCGGGGCCGCGATTCCGCCTGCTCGACCGGGACATCCGACCATTGGTAGCCGCGCGCGGGCCGGTCCACGGTCATCACGTGGGGGGCGCCGTCGAGCTCGCGCCGGGCCCGGCCCCAGAAGCCGTCCCATTCGCTGTCGGTTATGACGTCAGCGAGTTCGGCGCGGATTTCCCGCGCGGACATCGGCCGGCGCCGGTCGCGCAGGAGCGACTGGACGAAGCGCCCCGGTGCGTCCCTGACCGCGGCACCCAGGCGGGTCGGGTCGGTGATGAGCAGTTCGTAGAGCCCGCCGGGCTCGACCGGTCTCAGCCTGCTGGCCGCGGCATTCAGGTCCAGCACGAGCTCGCGCCCGTCGGTTGTCCGGACGGTCGAACGGTCCAGCAGGAGGTCGGTCCTGGTGACCCTCACCGGCCCGCACTCCGGGTCCAGCAGGACGCGTCCGGGCAACAGTTTCACGAGATTCTCGATTGCGTCGAACGCACGGCGGGTCTCGCCGCCGTAGCCAAGGCCGGACCGCTGGAGCAGGCGTTCGATCATCTCGTCTCCCGCGTGAAGCCGTCGGTAGCAGTTGGCGATCAGCTCGGCAAGCCCGGGTTCGTCGCCGCCGAGCTCGAGGAGCCGTCGCAGGGCTGCCAACTGCCAACACCATTCGCCTTTCTCGCCGAGCCACTCGGCGAGCACTCTCAGCAGGTCGACGGCAGTGCCGGCCGGGGCATAGCGAACGGCAAGCTCGACCAGGTCGAGGAGGTCTGTCGGCGGGAGTGAAGACCCCAGAAGCTCAAGCCAGTCTCCTTCCAGCAGTTCAAACTCGCGGCGTCCGAGGTGCTGACGAAAGACCGACGCTGGATCGACCACTGGACGAGAGGATAGAAGACCACGGCGCATCAGTCAAGATGTCGTCATTCCCCGTGAATGCACGGCGCTGAGATTGCCTCTTGACACGAGGGGCATTCTGCCTAACCTGTTCCCGACGACAGGGCTTGAGTCGCGGCGGCTCCGTGGCTCAGACGGACCGCGTCCCTGCCGAATCGGTAGAGGGCTGCGCAGTCCGGGCCGGGCGTCCGGCGAGGAGGAACGATGAGAGTGCGGATGTCAGTAAGTGCGGGGGGGGGCGGCACTTAGCTTTGACCGGCCCTGACCTCTCCGCGAGTCCCGCGGGCCGAAGGGAGGACACGATGGACCGATTCCTGCTGATTCCAACGATTGTCGTCCTGCTCGCGCTGGCCCTGCCTGCGCCCGGGCAGGACTCGCTCAACTGCCGGCAGGTCGGGCTCTGGCCGGTGGAGCTTTCCTCTTTCACAGCCGTTGTTAATGCACAGAATTATGTTACCCTGAATTGGACTACCCAGACCGAGACAAACTTATCAGGTTTTTATCTTTATC
>JAWOHE010000068.1:0-27161 GCA_046485285.1 bacterium | reverse complement strand
CTTGAGCACTTCCGGGTCATCCAGTAGAAACCCTTGTCCGGGCGCCTCGGCTGTGTTACTATCGGTCATTCTTCTTGTGGCCATTCGAGCCTCCTTTCGATCATAACTGACGCCACATTCTCATCGGAATGCGGCACGGCTCAATGGCCACTCTCTCTTTGCCAATTTGCAGACATTATGGCACGCAACTTGGCGAACGGCGCAGGAGAAGGGTGATGCCGGAGCTCAAAGCCGCCGATGGATGCCGACGGACGCCGGTACCCCCTCGCCCGCTCCGCGCCCCTGCCCGGCCTCTCCTCTGCCCGGGATGCTTGACAACGTGCTTGACAACCGGCACAATCGGCGGGTGAGCGCAGACCACAAACCAAAGTGCGTCGCGGTCAGGAATCCGGTATGATGTGCACGAGACTTCTCCGAAACTCGACCGTCTGCTGCCGAGGTTGACAGGCAGAGAGGCGGAAGTGAAGAAAGCAGTATGACCACAAAGAAGCTGGAACAGTTGCTTGAGGCTGCCGTGGAGACGCAGCGGGTAGACTTCAAGGCCTCCTGTCCCTGGGTTGCTGCTAGTTTCGCGAAGGACATCCTGGCCCTGTCGAATGTCCAGGACGGCGGATATATCATCATCGGTGTGGAGGAGCGGGATGACGGTAGCCACGAGCGGCGGGGTGTGTCTCAAGTAGATTCCGACAGCTACGCCCTGGACCAGATGAGGGACGACATGTCTGCATATGCGGACCCACACGTGGACTTCGTCCTGCATAGAGTCAAGGACAGGTCCGAGCTGCTCTACGTAGTCATCGAAGTCCAACCTTTCGGCGAGATACCGGTGATATGCCGCAAAGACACCAAGGATACTAACGCCGGCAAGGTCTACTACAGAAACAGAAACCGCCGCGTAGAGAGCGCCCCGGTGTCCAACTCGCACGACATGCGGGACATAATCGAGCGCGCCGCGGTACAACTCATGCGGCGTCTTCATGGTCTCGGACTTGCCACCCTGCCCACTCTCGAGCAGCAACTGGACGACGAACTGGAGGGCATGTGATTCCCGAAGTCTTGCCCATCATCAAGTCGCGCGGGCATTGGCGCGTGAACTTCCGGCCCCTCTCCGCTTCGCACAGGCTCGATTCGTCGGAGGCCTGCCGCGAAGTGGTCGAGCGGAACGTACTTGAACTGCGCGGGACGGACTACCCACACTACCCGCGTAAGCAAGACACGGATGCTGAATTGGAGTTGGGAAAGACGTTCTGCGAGGGCAGGAGTGACTGGGTGCCTTTCAAGGAACTATGGCGAATGTACCAGAGCGGGCAATTCATCCACTATGTCGCTCTCTGGGAAGACTGGCACGCTACCCAGCAAAACCTGTTCGGCTTCAAGCCCGGCGACCACCTGAGCATCGAAGGGGCAGTGTATAGACTGACCGAGGTGTTCGAGTTCGCCGCGCGACTCGCACGCGACCGGTCCGGTGTCTACACTGATGGGTTGTCAATCGCCGTGAGCCTGCACGGAACCGCTCATCGCTCACTCTGGCTACGCGACCAACAGCGCATGCCATTGACGGGTGCCTACCAGTCACAGCAGAGCCAGGTGAATCTCGGCGTGCGCAACTACACACCAGCGGAGTTGCTGACGTCGTCCCCCAGAGAGTCTTTTGCTGCCACCGTCCATCTGTTCAAGGCCTTCGGGTGGACCGACCCGAATCTCGAGATGATAAGGGAGTATCAGGACCGGTTACTGAAGCGAGAGGCTCGCCAGGAGTAGCAGCTGTCCGCGGTAGTGGGGATGTAGTGTGATTCACTGGCAACTCACACTCTGCCTCCCGAGTGTCGCACTTGACTACTGAACTCCCGGTGCGCAGGTAGCTCAGGCGGTCACGACGCCTTCGCCCGGCGTGCGCGCGTCGGCTCCGGCTGCGTTGACTTGCCTCGCCGCCCGACGTATACTGTGCGCGATTGCGAGGATGGCGGAACTGGCAGACGCGCCGGACTTAGGATCCGGTCCCGTGAGGGATGGGGGTTCGACTCCCCCTCCTCGCACTGCCGACGACCACAACACAACCGATGATCGCAGAGGAGTCTTTTTGGAAATCAAGGTCAGTTCTCCGAATGACTGGTTGCGCGAGCTCGAGGTTGAGATCGAACCGGAGCGCCTGCGGAGCGAACTCGAACGCCACCTTGCTGACTACGCCCCGCGCGCCGAGTTGCCCGGCTTTCGCAAGGGCCGCGCTCCGCGCGCGGTGCTTGAGCGGCGACTCGGCCCGACACTTGAGCAGTCGGCCGCCCGGGAACTGGTCGAGCAGACCGCGGCCGCGGCACTCGAGGAACAGGGCTGGCGCCCCGCCGCCGAGCCCGAACTGCTCGACCTCGAACTGAGGCCCGACAAGTCAATCCGGTTCAGGCTCCGCGTCGAGGTCTTCCCCGAGTTCGAGCTCAAGGAGTACAAGGGGCTGGCGGTCGAACGCCACGAGCCGTCCGGCTTCGAGGCCGAGTTCGAGCGACGACTCCGGGAACTGCAGGACCGCTGCGCGACGTTCCGCTCCGTGCCCGGCCCCGCAGCGGCAGGGAAGTACCTGGTCGTGGACTGGCGGACGTTCGACGGCGAGAAGGAGATCGCCAAGCCCCGGACCAACCTGATGCTCGAGCTCGGCGACCCGATGAACTTCCGGGAAGTCAACGAAGGGCTGGACGGCGCGAGTCCGGGCGAGGAACGCGTCGTCGAGGTCCGCCTGCCGGACGACCACCCGGACAAGGAGATTGCCGGTCGGCAGGTCAGCTTCCGGTTCGCGGTCCGCGAGGTCAAGGAAAAGAACGTCCCGCCGGTTGACGAGGACCTGGCCCTCGCGCTTGGCTTCGACTCGCTCGATGACCTCCGCAAGGACCTCAACGACGCGATACTGGCCGACCGCGCCCGGCTCATCGCCAACGACCTCAGGAACCAGATTTTCGACCAGCTCCTCGCCGCCTGCCCGTTCGACCCGCCTCAATCCTGGGTCGCGTACAACGTCGACCGCCTGCGCCGGGAGTACGACCTGCCTGACGAAGCCGCAACGCAGCAGCGGCTGACCGAGGTCGCGGCCCGCCGGGCGCGGTTCGAGATAATCGCGGCGGCGATTGCCCGCAAGGAGGACATCCAGGTCACCGACGACGAGATTCAGGCCCAGGCCCGGGCGCTCGCCGAGCGGCTCAAGCGCCCGGTCGAGGACATCGCCGCGCTGGTCGACACCCCGCCGTTCCGGACCCAGCTCCTCAAGGACAAGGTGATGGACTTCCTGCTCGAACACGCTCACGTCCGCGGAACCCTGCTCGGCGCAGACGGCAAGCCGGCCTCGTCCGGCGACCCGCAATGAAGGAGGACAAGATGCTGATACCAATGGTCATCGAGACCACCGGCCGGGGCGAGCGCGCCTATGACATTTATTCCCGGCTGCTCAAGGAACGGATCATCTTCCTCGGCTCGCCGGTCGACGACACCGTCGCCAACCTCGTCGTCGCCCAGCTCCTGTTTCTCGAAGCCGAGGACTCGGAAAAGGACATCAATCTCTACATCAACTCGCCCGGCGGCGTCGTGTCCGACGGCCTCGCCATCTACGACACGATGCAGTACATCAAGGCCAAGGTCGCGACGACCTGCGTCGGGATGGCCGCCTCGATCGCCGCGCTGCTGCTCTGCGCCGGCGAGCCGGGCAAGCGGTTTGCCCTGCCCCGCTCCCGGGTGATGATCCACCAGCCGGCGGCCTACGGCATCAGCGGCCAGGCCACCGACATCGACATCCACGCCAAGGAAATCCTCAAGCTGAAACAGCAGCTCGCCGAGATAATGTCGAAGCACACCGGTCAGCCGGTCGAGCGCATCGACCACGACTCCGACCGCAACTTCTTCATGTCGGCGGACGAGGCGAAGGAATACGGCCTCATCGACGAGGTCATCGCCAAGCGCAGGTAGCCCCCAGTGCCCAGTCCTACCCGCCGCCGGGTGCCTCGCTGCTCCTTCTGCGGCCGCCCGGGAACCGAGGCCGGCCGGCTGGTCCAGGGGCCGCGGGCGCGCATCTGCGAGAACTGCGCCAGGGCCGCCGGCGCTCTCTACACGACCGGGCCGAACGCCGGCCACCTGCCGATCCCCGACAAACTCCCCTCGCCGGCACGGATCAAGGACCACCTCGACGGGCACGTCATCGGCCAGGAGCACGCCAAGCGCGTCATCGCGGTGGCGGTGTACAACCACTACAAGCGGGCCCGGGCACGCGCCTCGAACACCGTCATCGACAAGTCCAACATCCTGCTCATCGGCCCGACCGGCGTCGGCAAGACGCTGCTCGCCGAGACGCTTGCCCGCTTCCTCCACGTGCCGTTCTCGATATCCGACGCCACGCCGCTGACCGAGGCCGGCTACGTCGGCGAGGACGTCGAGAACGTCCTGCTCCGCCTCCTCCAGGCCGCCGACTTCGACGTCGCCCGGGCCGAGCACGGCATCGTCTACCTCGATGAGCTCGACAAGATCTGCCGCAAGGCCGACTCGCCGTCCATCACCCGCGACGTCTCCGGGGAGGGCGTCCAGCAGGCCCTGCTCAAGATCCTCGAGGGGACCATTGCCAGCGTCCCGCCCCAGGGCGGCCGCAAGCACCCGGAACAGCAGTACATCCGGCTCAACACGCGGCACATCCTGTTCATCTGCGGCGGCAGTTTCACCGGGCTCGAACAGGTCGTCGAACGCCGGGTCCGCTCTTCCGCCCTCGGGTTCTCGGCCGAAATCAGGCCCGCGCGGGAGCGGACGGTTGACGAACTCCTGCCGCTCGTCGAGCCGGACGACCTCATCAAGTACGGGCTCATCCCCGAGCTCGTCGGCCGCCTGCCGGTCATCGCCGCCCTCCACAGCCTGGGCAAGAACGCGCTGGTCGATGTGATGACGAAGCCGCAGAACGCCCTGCTCAAGCAGTACGACTGGTACTTCCGGCAGGAGGGAGTCGGGCTGACGTTCACGCCCGAGGCCCTCGAGACGGTCGCGGAACTGGCGCTCAAGCGCGGCACCGGCGCCCGCGGGCTCAGGGCGGTGCTCGAGGCGGTGATGCTCGACATTATGTTCGAGCTGCCCTCGCTCGCTGACGTCGTCGAGTGCGTCATCACCCCCCCGGTCGTCGCCGAAGGCGCGCCGCCCGAGTACCGGCGGGCCGCCCGCCGCAAGGCCGAGTAGCCGGGCGCGCCCGGCTAGCGGACGACCTGCACCCGCCGGGTGTCGGTTCCCCCGCCGGCCGGATCGAGAACCCGGAGCCGGCAGAAGTAGACTCCCGCTGACAGGCCGGAAGTCGCGAAGGCCGCTCGCTGTCGACCCGCCGGCTTACGGCCGATGTCGACGGTCCGTACGAGCCGACCGGCGGCGTCAACCAGCACGAGCTCGACATCGCCCGCCCGCCCCAGCGAGTACTGGACCGTGACCCGGCCGCGGGCGGGCTGGGGCCGAACCTGTTCGAACCGCGCGGCCTGCGGCGCGGCATTGGACCGGCCGGCCAGGCCGGTGACGGCATCAAGACTGACTGAGAAGTAGCCGGTCGAACCGTAGCCGTCGGCGCTGAAGCGCAGCTCGAAATTCAGCAGCGAGTCGCCGGGCAGGACGGCGACCGCGAAGGTCATCGGCTCCGCGCCATCCGCCTCGCCCCCGGCCGGGATATCCCCGAGCGCGGTTGCCGAGTCGAGAACCGTCGCGTCCGGGTCGAGCGACCGGAGCGTCACCGCCGCGCCGGTAGCGCCGGCCGGTCCGCGGTTGCGGACGCGAACCGTCACCGCCAGCGTCTCGCCCGCCTCGAACAGCCCGTTGTTGTTGCCGAGCGAGTCGGTGACGCGAACCCGTTCCGCGACCAGCCAGGGTCGCTCGGCCGACATCGGCGGGAAGGTCGTGAACCTCAACGCCCGGCCGGCCGCAAGCCAGCTCGCGCCCGGCGCGTAGCTGTTGTTGTACAGGTAGCAGATGCCGCGGGTCTCGGAGTGGTCTTCGATGCCGACCGTGCAGCTCGAGTTGTTCTGCACCCGTTCGTACATCATCAGGACGTCGCCGTCGGCGGTCGGGGTTGGGTGGAACTCGGGGTCGAGCAGGACAACCTGGAAGGTCTCGCGGATGTTGGGCTGGCCGTAGTGGGCAAACTCCGTGAACTGGACGATGAAGCGGTGGCCGGCCGTGTCGTGCCAGAGATGCGCGTCGCCGTAGCCCTGCTCGCTCGGGTTGAGGTCGTCCCAGAAGGGGCTGACCATCGCCGCCGCGCCGCCGGTGTCAGGCAGGGGCCCGTTGTTGCCATTGGTGTAGCTTTGCCGGCCGAGCGCGAGGAAGCCGTTCGAGCATATCGAGATTTCGCTGTAGTCGCGGCCGTAGTAGCGGAAGTCGAAGGGCAGGGGCCGGTGAACCGTCGCCGCGTCGCGGGTCGAGACCGAATCAATCCAGGTTCCGACCGTCCGGATGTCCTGCCAGGCATAGACCGGCGCGCGGCCGCTGGCGCTGTCGGTGTCGTCGTAACACCAGTAGCCGTACGCGTCCGGTCCCGTCGGCCCGCCGGAAACGGCTTCGGTCGGCAAGTCGAACTCGACATCGGCCGAGTAGCCGTAGCTGCCGCCGTCGGCTTCGAGCAGCAGCCGGAACCGGACCGTGCCGTTGGGCACGACCCCCGGGCCGGCCGCAACCGCGAACATGTCGTGCAGTCCTTCCGCGGTGTCCCCCGGGTTGAGCCAGCCGTACCAAGCCGTCGAGTCAAGCACCAGGCAGTTCGTGTCGAGCGCGGCCAACCGGCCACGGCAGGCATCGAGCCTGCCGCCGCCCGCGTTGCGCAGCCGTACCCGGAGACGGCCACTCTCGCCCGCGCCGAGCCGCCCGTTGGCGTTGCCGCCCGGCGGCGAGTCGAGCAGGAGGACTTCGGCCGGCTCGAGCCGACCGGCCCGGACCAGCAGTTGGATGCCCCGCTGCCAGGTGTCGCCCTCGGTGTCGGTGATCTCAAGCCGGCAGTCGAGCAGCCGGCCGTCCTCCGGCGTGGTGTCGAGGGCCAGTTCGAACGAGGCCCAGCCGGTCTCTTCGGGCCGTAGCGTGCCCCAGGACGCGGTCGAGTCGTTGATAGTCAGCGGTGGCTCGGAACTGCGCAGGACGGCGCTCACCTCGCTCGCCGGCGCGCCGCCGACGTTGCGGAGCGCGACCTCGAGCCGGAATCGCTCGCCCGGGTTGAGCCGGCCATCGCGGTTGCCGGCGAAGTCGTCAATGACCTGGTCGGCGACGATAACCCAGGCCGCGCCCCCGGGCGTGACCGCGCACTCGCCCTGCCAGGGCCGGAGGTTGCGGCCGGTGACGGTCACGAGCATCGTGCCGATGTGGCCGGGGTTGATGTCGAGCACCGCCTCGCCATCCGCGCCGGTCAGTTCGGTCGCGTAGACGACCGAGTCCATCCAGGCGCAGACCACCGCGCCCGCGACCGGCTGGCCGGCCGCCCTGACCCTGACCCGGTACTCCTGCGGCACCGCGGCGATCGTCGAGTCGCAGACGACCTCGACCGACCGGGGCAGAGCGGTCCAGACGTTGAGTTCCGGGTCGCCCATCAGGTTCCACTCCTCGTAGCGGTCCTGGGTTGACAGCGTCCAGGCCCGTCCCTCGAGGGTCGCATCGCCGAGCCGCGGGTTGCTGTTGGCGTAGAACGAGGCGAAGAACCCCCGGAAGCAGTTCGAACGCGGCCGGGCGATGCCCACCCCGGAACGGGTCGTGCCGAAGTAGGCGATTGCCCCGCCGAGGCCCGCGACCGTCCCGGCCCGGACGAACTGGTCACCGTACATCGTCTCCCCGGGCGCGAGCGTCACGGTCGCACAGGTCGCGCCGATGACCACGGGCATCCGTTGGCCGTTGCCCCAGGTCCCGGGTGTCACCGCGTTGAACGGCGAGTACCAGCTCCCGACGCCCTGGCCGCGGTAGGCAAGGAACGCCCGGCCGTCGGCCGCCGCCGCGTTGACGCTGGCGCTCGTGTGGCCGCGCAGGCGACTCAGGCTGTCAACCAGCTCGTAGCCGGCGTTCTGCCAGTAGCGGTGGCAGGTCCGGGCATCGTTCCAGTAAATTGTGTCGTCCTCCGGGTCGTTGTCCTCGCGGACCACGGTCGCTCCCCGGGCGAGCCAGCTCGTGTCCGACCCGGCCAGCTTCTCGTAGGCCAGCACCTTCGCGACGAGCAGGGTGCACTCCCGGGCGTTCGCCGCCGGGAGCCGACCCACCGGTATCTCCATCTTGTAGTCGCCGGCAAGGTCACCGTACCGGCCATCGTAGTAGTTCGAGGGCGCGCGGATGTAGTCGGGCGACCCGGCGATGAGCACGTACTCCGGCGGCACCGGCCATGTGCTCCAGGCGGTGCGGATGTAGTTGCGGATGGCCTCCGGGTTCGTGCCGCCGCCGGCCTCGCTCACCGGGACGACGCGCGCCAGCATGCCCTTCGCGGTCTTCCACTCGGCCAGCGGCCGGCATGCTCCAACGAACTGGTCGGCCGCGATGATGAGGTAGCGGGCGCCGCCGTCCTGTGCCATCGCAGCGCTGGACAATACGCCGGCGAGCAGGAGCAGGGCCGCGAACCCGGCCCTGCGCCTCATCGCCCGCGCTCCGGGGTCAGGACGTTGAACCGGGCGATGTCGCCGCCCTCCGCGCTCTCCAGCCGGGCGAGATAGACCCCGCGCGCCAGGTCCGCCTTCGTGCTCGCCTCCCCTTCGCCCTGCCCGGCAACCAGCGCCTTCCGGCGCCCGGCCGGGTCGTAGACGGCAACCGTCCAGACGCCCCGGACGCCCGCCACCGCCAGCCGCAGCCCCGAACCCTCGTACCGCGCCCGGAGTCTCACGCCGGGCGGCGCCGGCGCAGGCGGGCTCTCGTTGACGCCGCCGAACACCCGGCCCCAGCTCGCTCCGCCGTCAACCGTCGCCACGACGACCGAGTTGCCGGCGGCCATCCCGCGCAGGCTGTCGGCGAAGTCCACGTCGAACAGCGTCGTGTCGATCGGCACCGACTGGTCGAGCCAGCTCCGGCCGCGGTCCGAGGAGTGGATGATGGTCCCGCTCCGGCCGACTGCCCAGCCGTGGTCGCCCCGGAATGCCACGCCGCGCAGGAAGCTCGCGCCGGCCGGCACCGCGACCGACGACCAGCTCGCCCCGCCGTCCTCGGTCCGCAGGACCGCGGCCTGTCGCGTCCGGTCATTGCCGCCGACGACGACGCCCTCGCGGCTGTCGAAGAAGTGGACGTCGTAGAAGTCGAGGCTGTCGTCGCGCCGCTGGAGTTCCCAGCTTGCGCAGTTGTCGGTCGTCCGGGCGATGTAGCCCTGGCCGCCGGCAAAGGTATCCCCCTCCGGCCAGCGGCCGGCCACCAGCCAACCGGTGTCCGGGTGGACGAACCAGACACCCTGGAAGTCAACCGTGTCGGATGGAAACGGCGGGTTGGGCGTGAACAGCATCTCCCAGAACTCGCCGCCGTCGGTTGTCTTGAGGACGATCGCCTCACCCGAGGCGACCCAGCCGTGGTCCGGGTCGAGGAAGCGGATCCGGGTCGAGAACTTGGGGCCGCCGAGCGACTGGCGCGTCCAGTCCGCGCCGCCGTTGGTCGTGTGGTAGATCGTGCCGATTCGACCGCAGGTCCAGCCCCGGTTTTCGTCGACGAACTCGACGTCGAAGAAGTCCCGGACCGTCAGTATCTCCTGGTGGTTCCAGCTCGCGCCGAAGTCGGTCGTCCGGTAGACCGCGACCGTCTCGATCGTCACGACCCAGGCGTCGAACCCGTTGGGCGCGACCGCCACGCCGTGGTAGTTCAGACCGGACGAGGCCCCCACCCCGGACAGGAGGGCAAAGAGCAAAATCGCCATCTGCCTCATCAACGCTCCTTTCTCAGGACATCGGGCCCGTGGTCATTCGCCGGGCAGGACCAGTGCCCGACGGACAACAAGGTTAGCCTCACCTCTGAACGGTGTCAACGCGAGGTGGTAGACGCCGGCCGCAACCCGCCGGCCGGCCTCGTCACGAAGGTCCCACTCGGCCCGGCCGTCGCGAAGTCCGAGCCGGCGCAGACGCCGACCGCCGGCATCGTAGACAACGGCCTCGCGCGCGGCCGCCGGCGCCACGAGCAGGAGCCGCGACCGAACCGGGTTCGGGTTGAGCCGCAGCAGCCCGGGACGCGATTCGCCGGTCTCGCGCGTCCCCGCGAAGGTATCGGGCGGCACGGTTGTGAACCGGATTGCCCGGCCGTCGCCGAGCCGGGCGGCAGCGGCCGGGTATCGGTCCGCGAAGGTGTACTCGAGTCCGAGCGACGAGTTCGCCTGGATGCCAACGGTTGCGTAGTTGTGACTGTTTTCGAACAGGCTGTCGTCGTTGCGGACGGTGTGGTACTGGCAGAGTATCGGGCCGTCGCCGGTCGGCGTTGGATGATACCGCGGGTCGTGCAGTACCACCTGGAATGTCTGGAGTTCGGCGAGCGCGGGCGGGCGGTAGCCGTGAACGTGGTGGACCCGGCTCCACTCGATGACGAACCGGTGGCCGGCCGCGTCGTAATGCGTGTACACGCCCGAAGCCTCCAGCGTGTCGACCCGGAAGTCGTCCCAGAAGACCGCGACAAATGGACCGAGCCCGCCGGTCGAGGGTATGTGCCAGTTGTAGATCTCGCCGAACCACTGCTGGCCCATCGCGACGTAGCCGTTGTCCGATATCGAGACCCGCGCGTAGTCCCGGCCGTAGAACCGGAAAGTGAACGGCAGGTCGACCTGCACGGTGGCGTCGTCACCGAGGGCAAGCCGCGTGCCCGGGCCGCCGTGGGCCGGGTCGATCTCGACCCAGCTGTACTCCGGCCGTTCAACGAGTCCCGAGTCGGTGTCGTCATAAGCATAGTAGCCGTGCCGGTCCGGCCCGAGCGCCGCGCCCGAAGTCGGTTCGCCAACCGTGATGGCGAAGTCAAGCTCCTGCCCGAAGCCGCCGTCGCCCTCAAGGCGGACTCGCAGCGAGAACCTGCGGCCGACCGCGATGCCGGGTCGGGCCTGGACCCGGAACCGGTCCGCCTCGTTCCGGGCCGAGTCACCGGCGCCGATGCTCCCGAACAGGCCGGTCGAGTCGAGCACGGCCAGCGCCGCGTCGAGAGCCCGAAGCGTGCCGCGGACGCCGGTCGCGCCCGCGCCCCGGTTGCGGATCAGGAGGGAGAGCTCCGCGGTCTCGCCCGGGTCGAGCCAGCCGTTCCCGTCGTAGACCGACAGGTCCGCGACGTCGAAGGTCGGACCGCGGACCGGCACCTCGAAGGCTGCCCGCCACAGGCTGTCACCGTTCCGAACCGCCAGTTCAAAGCGCGGCCGCGCGCCGCTCGTGCAGCCGGCGGCGACCGTCACCCCGTACGCCGGCGCGGTGGCGCTCGCGCCGGCCGCGATGTCGCCGTAGGCGCGGGTCGAATCGGTTACCTCCGCGAGTCCGTCGAGCGAGCGGAGCACCGCTGAGACGCCGACCGCCCCGGTCGAGCCGTAGTTGCGGAGCGTGACCGCGAGCGCAGCGGACAGGCCCGGCGCGAGCGTCTCCGGCTCGTGCCCGGCGTAGCCGATGAACCGGCCGGCCGTGGTAACCCGGGCGAAACCCGCGTGCGTCCGCAGATTGCGGCCGGTGATGGTCACGAAGAGCGTGTCCGCACTGGTCGCGCGAAGCGCGAACCGCGCCCGCCCCCCGGCATCGGTTCGCACAACCGCGTGAACCTCACCACGCTTCAGGAGCGAGACCCTGGCCCCGGAGACCGGCTGACCGCCGGAACTCACCACCACCTCAAGAGAACTCGTCCCGACCGGCACCGTCTCCGGGTAGCCGACCACGATGCCTCGCGGCGCGGCACTCCACATCGCTAACGCCGGGTCGCCGAGCAGGTTATACACGTGGTGGTAGACCCTGAGGTCGAACGAATCCTCGGCCAGCGGGAAGTTTTCGAACTGGGCGAGCTTACCGAAGTACATCGCCGGGCCGCAGCGGTGTACCGCGCGGGCGATGATTGCGTCGTAGATCCCGTAGTCCATGCAGTTGTTCCAGCGCGTCGACGTTCCACTCCAGGAACTGCCCCAGAACGCCACGGCGCCGCGCGGGCTCGCCGGCGTCCCGGCCCGCAGCCAGGCCTCGCCGAAGCAGGGGTTACGCTGGAAGTTGCCGGTGCCGCAGTAGAGGCTCGTTACCACCGGAAGCCGCCACCCGTTCTCGAGCGCGTAGACGTCACTGGTCAGGAACTGCGGGTAGCCCCAGCCATCGGAATTCCCCCAGCCCCGTCCGTTCACGAAGCCCACGCCCCGGTTGACCGCCGAGTCCACCGGACCGCGGCCATAGCGCGTCGGGGGGTAGAAGACGGTATCGACCCGGCTGAACCCGGCCGCGAGGAGCTGTTCGCGGATGCGGCGCTTGGTCACGATCGCGGTCACCGCTGGCGTACCGCCTTCCTGGTAGCTCGTGCCGACGGCAAGCGCCCGACCGAACCACCCGGTCTCGGTCTCGTCCGGGTCGTGCTCGTAGCCGACCGTCTTGGCGACCATCACGTCGAGCTCCGACGCGTTCGCCGCCGGCAGTCGGCCGACAAAGAGGTCGGGCAGCCAGTCGTCGCCATCGACGCAGGCATAGGGATGGTCGGTGACGTTGGGTGTGCCGGCGGTAATGAACGCCTCGATCTTGTTCACCGCGCCGACAAGCAGCACGTAGCTCGGCGCCGGGTCCCAGCTCTCGTAGGCGGTCCGGATGAAACCGCGGATCTGGTCGCGGGTGCTGCCGGTCTCGGACAGCTTCCGCACCTCGACCGCGAAGCCGCACTTCTCCCGCCAGCCGGCAAGGGGAAGGATGCCGGCCAGGAAGTCATCGGGCACGATGATCAGGTAGCCGGGCCGGTCTATGTCAGGACGCGGAGTCCCGTCGAGCATGAGTCCGGCCATCATCTCGCCCATTACATTCCTGCCGCTCGCCACAAGCGGCCGGTCGTACGCCAGCTCGAGCCGGCACTCGCCCACACCCGCGGGCGGCCGAACGACCATCGGCACGACCTCCACGCCTCCGGCAACCGCCGCCGCTCCGAAGGCAACCCGGCCGTCGCCGCCGAAGTTCGTCGCCTCGACCCGAGGCAACACCCCACCCGGCGCGGGCACGAGCCGGGCGAAAACAGACGCGGTCTCCTCCGCCGGGCACTCGAGCACTAGCCGATTCCCGGCGGCACGGGCGCTCCAGGCCGGTGCCCCGAGCCCGGCAAGCACGACCGCCACCGCGACCAGATCCGCAATCATCGCTCATCCCTCCGGCCGATGACGACTAGGCCCAGGTCACGGTCACAGGCGTAGACCCGGCCGCCGGATTCCACGCCGCCCCGGACGTGGGACAGCTCGACTACCGCGGCGATGAATGGCTCGGCCGGCATGCTGATGTCGACGATCGCAAGGCCGCCGTCCCCGCACCCGATATAGGCATAGTCGGCGCCGATTGACACCTGCCCCGCGTAGCCGGGCAACTCGAGCGAGGCGAGCGCCGCCGGCGCCGTCGGGTTACTGCCGTCAATGACCACCAGACCGCCCCGGCCGTCAGCAACGTAGACGATCCCGCCGCGCGCCGCAACCCCGCGGGCGTTCGAGGGAGTGTCAATCCCGCCGAGCCGGACCGGGGGCAGCGTCCTGACGTTCCAGGCCGCGACGCCGAGTTGCTCGAGCGCGAGCCAGCACAGCGTGTCCTCGACCGCGAGGCCGCGCAGCCCGCGCGGGTAGCGGTACTGGAAGCGCAGGTTGGGCCAGGCCGGGTCGGCGACGTTGACGGCGATGAACTGCGCGTCGGCCGCGACGTAGGCGAACGAGTCCCGCAGGACGACGTCGTAGCCGTAGCCCGGCGTCGGGTACTCGAGTTCGCCGACGATGCGCAGGCTGTCCGGGTCGCCGACGTCGACAATCATCAACTCCTTGTAGCCGCAGGCGACGAAGGCGTGCCCGCCCCGAACCGCGACTCCCCAAGCCTCGTTGAGCGAGTCCATCACTGAGGCCAGGAAGCGCGGCTCGCCGGTCAGGTCGAACACCGCGAGCCCGGCCTGCCCGTCCGCGACATAGGCCCGCCCGTCCGCGACCGCAACCCGCTGGGCGTAGCCGGGCGTCGGGTGGGTGCTCAGGACCTCAAACCGCCGGAGGCCGAGCCGCCGCGCCGCCGAACGGCTGCCCCAGGCCCCGCCCTCGCTCCGCGCCCGCACCCGCCACCAGTAGCTGCCGTCCCGACGCAGGTCAACCGGCCAACGTACGTCCGTAGCTTCGACCGGCTCGACCGTATCGGTTCGGACAACACTGCGGAAGCGCTCGTCGGTCGCAAGCTCGAACTCCCAGGCTGCCTGCCCGTCGTCCGCCCAGGCGAACTCGACCACCGGCGTGAGGACCGTCGCGCCGTCGGCCGGGGCAAGGAGCTGGACCGTCGGGACTGAGGGCGGCCGAATACAGGTCACTGCCAGCAGGATACCGGCCAGGACCGGTTTCTTCATCACTCGCTCCCCGTCGCGCCGTCCGGGCCAAGCACCGCGCCAAGGCTGAACCGGTTGCGGCGGTAGTTCTTTATGTCCTCGATTCGCTCGCTCCACGGCGACTCGGTGTCGCGTCGCTCGTGCCGCCAGCCGGCAACCAGCCGGACCCCGGCAAGCCGCCAGCCGAGCTCAACCCCGAGCGCGGCAATTCGGTCCTGGCGGTCCGCGTGGCCCGGATCGACCTCGGGCGCGAGGGCGGTCGTGTAGCGCCGACCGGCAAGCTCGCCCCGAAGGCCAAGGCTCAGACGGCGCAGGCGCCGCGGCCGCATCTCGACCGCGACGTGTGCGCCGTGCTCGACGTGCGAGATGTCCGGCACGGGCCCGACCGCGGCCGCCTGCCGGTACTCGTACCCGGCCTCGAGCCCGAGCCCGGGCACGGCCTCGAACCCGAACTCGACGCCCGGTCGGTGGACCCGGGTGTCATAGGGGTCAAACGCCGACTCATAGTCGTCGTGCTCCAACCGGTAGCAGGGCCGGATCGAGACCAAACCCACCTTCTGCTCGAAGGCCACGGTCGCAAGGTACTCGCTGAACCGGCAAGGCTCGTAGCTGACTGGCGCGACCGGCCTGCGGTAGTGGCGTACGAGGTAACCCGGCAGCCAGAGGAACCCGAGCTCGAGCCGGCCGCGCGGCCGGAGGTACTGGGCCGCACCAGCCCTCATCCAGCCGTGGCTCTTCGCGGGATTTACGGCGTAGCCGTACAGCTTGCCCGCCAGCTCGACGTGCCCGCCCCGCCGGCCCAGCCGGTGCCTCCGCCGCACTCCGCCCGACAGCGCCAGCTCGACGTCGTCAGCCGAGACGACCGGGAAGCGCGCCGGGTCACTTCCGCCGCGCAGGTCCGCTATGTCCCCGGGCGAGTAGCGAAAGACGTTGTCGTCATAGGCGGTCGCAAGCCGAAGCCAGCTCGACGTCGCCGGGACCCGCACGGTTGGCGCGGCCAGCGCCCAGGCACACAGCACGGCGAGCAGGCTACTCGTACTTCTCATCGGCGATCCGCTCCAGCCTCACCCCGGCGCTCCGCGCCAGCGTCCCGCGCAGCTCCAGCCTCAAACGATGCGTGCCCTCGCCAACCCGGAAGCGCACCGACCGCTCGGTCGCCGGCAGTTCGCCGGCCGCGTTGGCCCAGTTCGCGCTCCCGGTACGGCTCACCCGCAGGTTCGGCGCGGCCAGCTCGACGCCACCGCCGGTGACCGCCAGCACGTAATTCTGGGCGCCGACCATCCCGGGCTCGAAGTTGAGCCTGACCCGCACCTGCAGCCGGCACGGCCCGGTCACGTCGACGGTATGGGGCTTGCCGACCGCCAGCCGCCGGTACTCCACTTCGGCACTGCCATCAACCAGCATCAGCCGTTCGAGCCCGTCGAGCGCGACCGGCTCCCAGGCGGGCGGCGCCTGGCGAGTGAACCTGACCGCGACCGTGTCGAGCGGCGCCTCGTTGAGCACCAGCCGGTATGTCGTGGCCCCGGCCGGAACCTGGATGTAGAACGACCGCCAGCGGCCGACCGGGTGGCGCGAGACGCCCCAGCTCGAGGCCGAACGCGCGGTCTCAAATTCCAGTGGCCGCTCGACGTCGTCCTGCCACAACGACAGCCCGTAAGCCTGGCGCTCCGGCCCGTCCACCTGCCACCAGAGCCGGGTGTAGACCCGCACCCAACCCGGCCCCTCGACCTCGAACTCGAGCGGCCGCCGCGCGGTCACGAACTGGTAGTCGAGTTCGACCCGCCGGACCACGCTGACCCCGGTCCGGCCGGCCGAACCGCGGACCCTGACCTCGGCGGCCGGCGACGAAGCAAGAGCCAGCGCCAGCGCGAGCGACAGCAACTTAGTCATCCTAGACCGCCTCCTCCCGGGTCCGACCATCGCGGTCACCCAGGTACCATTCGACGTCGTAGCGCACCACGAACAGCAGCAGCCCGAGCAGAACCAGGGCGAGCGCGGCCGCCAGCCCGGCCGGGTAGCGGCGCTCGAAGAACAGCCGGCCGCGCCCGGGCTCGGGCAGCGGCTCGGGTGCCAGCGGCAGCCGGAACTCGGTCGCTACCCGCCGCGGGTTACCGAGGTAGAGCACCGGCACCCGGCGTTCGAGCAGGGCGAAGATGGTCGACGACGAGTCGATAGTCGCGACCGGCCGCCGGTGCACCCGGGTCGCCAGCCGCGCGTCCGGTCCGCCGATGTCGGCCGCGACCCGGCCCACGCAGACGACCGCGCGGGCATTCCGGAAGGCTGCCACCCGCGTCGCCGCGCCCTCGGCCGGGTCCGCCGGGACAAGGAAATCGACCGAGGCAGCCGCAGCCGCCGCAGCCGCGAGATCGCGCCCCTCGGGCACCAGACCGCGACCGTCGTCCGACTCGCCCCCCGAGGTCGCGAAGCGCGAGCGATAACCCCACACGCCGGACTGCCGCAGCCGCGCCTCGATGTCGAGCCAGCTCATCCCCGGGTAGTTCGCGCCCCACGACGCCGCGCTCGCCGCCGTCACGACCACCGGCCGCGCGCCGACGCTCGAACAGGCCGCGAGCAGGGCGATGTTGAGCCCGGGATACGTACCGTCCCAGCTCAGGCCGACAGTGTCGCCCGACCTCAGCCCGGCGCGGTGCAGGAGTTCGACCAGCGCCGCGGCGAAGTTCGGGTTCAGGGTCGTCAACGCGTCGGACAGGTCGCTCCTGCCCCAGGTCAGCACCGAGTGCTGGACCCCGACCAGCCCGGTCCCGTTCGGGTCGTTCACCGAGTCCACCGGCACGCCGAGTTCCCCGCGCAGCCCGGCCACAGCCGTCGTCGCCCGCCGCGCCAGTCGGGCGGCAACCAGCTTCTCGTCGTAGAATCGCGCCCGGACCGGTCGTGCCGAACGGCTCACGACCGCGAACATCACCAGCGCCACGACCGCCAGCGCGGCCATCACGTACTGGTTCATCCTCCCGTGGCGCCGGCGCACTACGCCGCCCCGCCCGAGATGACCATCACCACCAGCCGGGTCAACACCGCCGCGACCGAGAGTGAACTCAGCGTCCGGAGCACGCCCTGGCGCATCATCCAGTAGGCAACCAGCCCCGGGATGACGTAGCCGATTACCCCGACGTCGATGCTCGCCGCGCCAATGTGCAGGCTCGGTACGCTTCTGCTCGCGAACGCGAGCAGGTACCCGGCCAGCACCGCCAGCACCAGCATCCTGCGGCCGTAGACCAACATGAACCTTGACGCCAGCTTGAGCAGCGCGAAGGTCGCGAGCGCCACCGCGACCGTCGCCAGCACCCGTGCCGGCTCGTGGAGCAGCAGTGCGAAGTAACCGGGGACGACGATGCCGCCCGCCGCCATCCCGACCGTCTCGGTCAGGAAGAATGACGCCAGCATCCCGATGCCGATCGTCTCAATGACCACGCGCGCCCCCGCGTTCGACGAAACAGGCAACGAGCTCCTCGCCGTAGCCGACCGTGTTCCCGCAGCAGAAAAGCAGCGCGGGCTCCCGCGCCAGCGCGAACACCCGCTCGAAGACCTCAACCGGCGGCCGCTCGTCGCCGAGGTCAACGAGTGAGTCGGCCGGGATACCTAGCTGTCGGGCCCGGTGCAGAAAGACGCGCGTGTCGCCGCCGGTCGCGATGAAAGTGTCCGCCGTGAAGCCCCGCACCAGCTCCGCCATCTGCCGCGAGCGCTCCTGGCGGTCTTTCCGGCAGTTGACCAGCACCAGCCGCCGCTCGCGCCGCCCTGCGACCAGTTGCCAGATCATCCCGATCGAGTCCGGGTCGTTGGCCGCGAGCGCGTTGACCAGCTCGAGCTCGCGCCCGGCATGGCGCAGCCGGTGCACCCGGAGCGCGCCCGGGTCGGGCAGGGTCCGCTTCATCCCGGCCAGCGCCGCCTGCCGGTCAACCCCGACGTCGGCACACACCGCCAGCGCCAGCGCGACGTTCTCGCGGTGCTCGACGTGGTCGAACCCCGCCATCTCCTCCTCGACCACGGCCGCCGGGTCGGCCACGACCGTCGTCTCGGCCCGGCCCTCAAGCGTCCGGCGGAGCGCCTGCTCGGCGGTGAAAAGCCGGGTCCGACGCGGCATCGCCTGGCGGAAGGTTCTGCCGACGTCCGCGGTCGTCGGCCCCATCACGTCGAGATGGTCGGCCCGGACGTTGGTCACGACGTAGTGTGTCGGCCGGATCAGCATCCCGCTCTCGACCCGCTGGTACTGAGGGTCGAGCGACATGTTCTCGAAGACGATCGCGTCCGCCGCGTGGCGCTCGGCCCAGAGCGCCATCCGCAACTGCTCGGCGATGTTCGGCTTGCCCAGCCGGCGCACCGGCCGTTCCTCCGCGTCGCCGAGGATGAGCCGGGGCGTCGTGCCGGTCGTCTTCGCCACGACGCGGCGACCGCCGGCCCGCAGGCCGGCGGCGATGAGCCTCGTCACCGATGACTTCCCGCGCGTCCCGTTGACCTGGACGCGCACGGCAATGCGCGCGAGCCTGCGCCGGTGGATGGCGTACTCCACGACGCCGTAACCCGCGAAAGCCAGGACCAGGAGCAGCATCAGGAGCATCGGGACCGCAGCATGTAGCAGATTATAAAACCCGGCCGCGCCCGGTCAAACCGGGTGTCGCGGTCAGACCCTGCTCCGCTTGAGCCGGAGCGAGTTGGTGACGACGTTTATCGAACTGGCGGCCATCGCGGCCTCGGCAATCAGCGGGTGGAGCACCCCGAACATCGCCAGCGGGACCGCGATGACGTTGTAGAAGAACGCCCAGAAGAGGTTCTGGCGGATCTTCACGAACGTCGCCCGCGACAGTCGGACCGCGGCGGCAACGCCGGTGAGACTGCCGCGCACCAGCGTGACGTCGCTCGCCTCGATGGCGACGTCGGTACCGGTGCCGATGGCGATGCCGACGTTCGCCGCCTTCAGCGCCGGCGCGTCGTTGATGCCGTCGCCGACCATCGCGACCGTGCCGAAGCGGCGCTGGAGCTCGACCACCCTCGCCTGCTTGTCCGCGGGCAGGACCCGGGCGACGACCTCGTCGATGCCGACCTCTCGCCCGACCGCGGCCGCGGTCTCGGCGCTGTCGCCGGTCAGCATCACCGGCACGATGCCCAGCTCCCTCAGCTCGGCAATTGCCCGGGCCGAGTCGTCCTTGACCGCGTCGGCAACCCCGAGCAGGCCGAGGAAGCGGCCGTCCGCCGCGACGTGCAGCACCGTCCGCGCCCGGCCACGCAGCCGCGCGACCTCCTCGGCGGGCGCCGCGCCGCCGACACCCTCGTCGGCAAGAAGCGCGGCCCGGCCGATGACGACCCGGCGGCCCCGAACCGTCCCGAGCGCGCCCCTTCCCGGCACGGCCTCGAACCCGTCGGGCCGGTCGAGCGCGAGGCCCGCGGCCCGGGCCGACTCGACGACTGCCAGCGCCAGCGGGTGCTCCGAGCCCTGCTCGAGCGACGCCGCGGCCGCCAGGAGCTCGTCGCGCCCGACCCCCTCCGCCGGCATGACGTCGGTGACCTCGGGCCGGCCCCGGGTAATCGTCCCGGTCTTGTCGAAGACGATCGCCCGGACGTCCTTCAGCGTCTGGATCGCCTCGCCCGAGCGGAACAGGATGCCGCGCTCCGCGCCCATCCCCGAGCCGACCATCAGCGCGGTCGGGGTCGCGAGCCCGAGCGCGCACGGGCAGGCGATGACCAGCACCGCGATGCCGGCATAGAACGCGAGCGACAGCGCCGGCAGCGCCGGGTTCACCCACGGCAGGAAGGCCGCCGCCCACTCCAGCGCTGGCCTCAGCCGGTCGGCGAAGAACAGCCAGCCGAGGAACGTCGCAACCGCCACAACCAGCACGACCGGCACGAACCGGGCCGTGACCCGGTCGGCAAACTGCTGGATCGGTATCTTTGTCCCCTGCGCCTGCTCGACCAGCGCGATGACCTGGGCGAGGAACGTGTCGCGGCCGACGCGGATGACCGCCACCCGCACCAGCCCCTGCTGGTTGACCGTCGCGCCGATGACCTCGTCGCCCGGCCGCCGGCGGACCGGCAGCGGTTCGCCGGTCGCCATCGACTCGTCAACCGACGTCTCGCCCTCGGTTATCCGGCCGTCGGTCGGGAACTTCTCGCCCGGCCGGACGACCATCACGTCACCGACCCGGAGCTGGCCGACCGGCACCTCCCGCTCCGCGCCGTCGCGCTCGACCCGCGCGGTCTTCGCGCCCAGCGCGACCAGCCGCCGGATTGCCTCCGACGCCCGGCCCTTCGCCCGCGCCTCGATGTACCGGCCGGTCAGGTGGAACGCCATTATCATCCCGGCGATCCCCGCGAAGCTCGCGACCGGCACGCCCGCCAGCACCGCCGCGCCCGAGCCGAGCGCGGCCAGCGTCCCGAGCGCGATCAGGACGTCCATCGAGGCCGCGCCCAAGCGCACCGAGCCGAACGCCATCCGCAGGGTGCGGAACCCGGGCCCGAACACCACGGCCGCACCGAGCGCCACCTCGTACCACACCATCCGGTGGAGATGGACCCCGGCCATGTGCAGTCCCATCAACACCATCACCGGCAGCACCAGCGCCCACGCCCAGAAGAGCCGGCGGCGCGCGGTGCGGGCCTCGCTGTCGCCGGCCTTCTCCTCGCGCTCCGCCGGCCGGACGTCGTAGCCCGCGGCGTGAACCGCCCGCTCGAGCTCGGCCATCGGCGACACGCCCGGCGCGAACTCGACAATCGCCTTCTCGGACGCGAAGTTCACCGTCGCCGAACGCACGCCCGGCAGCCGGGCCAGCGCCTTCTCGATCGAAAGCGCACAGCTCGCGCACGACATCCCGCCGATGCTCAGCGATGCGGTCTCGGTCCGGCCGAGCGCCACCTTGTCCAGCAACACCGGTCCGGGCAGCTCGTGCGCCATCTCCCCGCTCGCGACTCGCCCGTCCCGGCTCGCCTCTTCCGGCATCTTCCCGAGGAAGCGCTCCGGCTCGCTGTCGAACCGGGCCTTGCAGTTCGGGTTGCAGAAGTAGTACCGGGCGCCGCGGTAGTCCGACGTGCCCGCCTCCCTTCCCTCGATAACCTTCATCTTGCAGACCGGGTCGACGTGGACGGTCGGATGCTCTTGAGCCATAAGCGATTAGACCGCCGCATCGGACTGGCGGTTCCCGGTCCCGGGTTGCCAATCCCGTCCCGGCGACTACACTCACCGCTGAGTGAACTACCGCCCGCTGGGCCGCTCCGGCATCCGCGTTCCCGCGCTTGGTCTCGGCTGCATGCGCCTGCCGCTCCTGCCCGGCCGCAGGGACTCGAAGCGCCGCTGCGCGATTGACGAAGCCGCTGCCGTCAGCCTCCTGCATCGCGCCTTCGACCTGGGCATCAACTACTTCGACACCGCGTACCCCTATCATCAGGGCTGGAGCGAGGTTATCCTGCGCCGGACGCTCGCCGAGCTGCCGCGCAAGCAGGTGATGGTAGCGGACAAGATGCCGATCTGGCTCGTGCAGAAGCCCTCCGACTTCGAGCGCTTCCTGCGCCTCCAGCTTCGCCGGCTCGGCACCGACTACCTCGACTTCTATCTCCTCCACGGCCTCAACGCGCGGACCTGGTCCACGGCGCGGGAACTTGGCGCGCTCGACTTCCTTGAATCCACCCGCCGTGACGGCCGCATCCGCAACATCGCCTTCTCTTTCCACGACCGCCTGCCGCTCTTCCGGGAAATCGTCGCCGCCCACGACTGGTCCTTCGCCCAGGTTCAGTACAACATCGTAGACACCGCCGAGCAGGCCGGCCGGGCCGGCGTCCGCCTCGCCGCCCGGAAAGGCGTCGGCGTAGTGGTGATGGAGCCCCTGCGTGGCGGCGACCTTGCCGGCGACCTGCCCCCGGCGGTCGCCGGCGCTTGGCAGGCCCTGCGTCCGCGGCGCGCCCCGGTCGAGTGGCAGCTTCGCTGGCTCTGGGATCAGCCCGAGGTGTCGATGGTCCTCAGCGGGATGAACTCGCGGCCGCAGCTCGAACAGAATGCCGCCGCCGCTCGCGCCCGACCGGGGTCGCTGAGCCCGAACCAGCGGCGGGCCATCGCCCGCATCGCGGCCGCCTACCGCCGCCTGTGCCGCATCGCCTGCACCGGCTGCAACTACTGTGAGCCCTGCCCGCAGGGCGTGCGGATACCGCTCGCGTTCCGCTTCGTGAACGAGCTCGCGATGTTCCCCCGGTCCCGCGACCTCAGGCTCCAGCTCAGGACGCTCAAGGCCGCGCTCAAACTCGAAGCCTGCACCGACTGCGGCACCTGCGCGGCGAAGTGCCCGCAGAAACTCGCCATCCCGACGCTTCTCAAGCAGGCCTCCGACTTCCTCAGCTCAGCGGCGCAGTAGCCGACGCCCTCATCCGACCGCTCGGTCGCAAGACGGAGAGGGTGAGATTCGAATGGTAGCGAAGCGGACAACGAATCCTCGGCAACGGAGTTGCCGATCGGAGTGCCAGCTCGGCTACCCACGTAACGTGAGGGCAGGAGGCTCCACTGCCGACGCAAGACGGAGAGGGTGGGATGCGAACGTGCCCGACCGCCGCTCTCTTCTCTTCGCCGTGGGCTGCTGCGCAGCCCGGGCGCGTCCGAATCCTCGGCAACGGAGTTGCCGATCGGAGTGCCAGCTCGGCTACCCACGTAACGTGAGGGCAGGAGGCTCCACTGCCGACGCAAGACGGAGAGGGTGGGATTCGAACCCACGGTACCCTTGCGAGTACACATGCTCTCCAGGCATGCCCGTTCGTCCACTCCGGCACCTCTCCGTGAATCTCGGCCAGCGGTTGTCAAAGAGCGCGGCGGGTGAGGATATGCCCGGCCGCCGGGCGTGTCAAACCCCGGCTACTCGATGAAGACGCGGGCGCCCGGCTCGATGGCGTTGAGAATCGCGGCCAGCGACTTCGGGTCCACCTCGATCCAGGTATGGTCGAGCGCCTCGAGCGGGACCTCGTCGCGCACCGGCCCGTGGATCGCGATGCCCGCGCCGAGGAACAGCTCGCCCGGACCGAACGCGTCCTCGACCAGGCGCGCCGCGGAGTCGGCCGGCGGCTCGACCCCCTCGAGCCGGTACAGCCAGTCCGGCCGGTACCAGTCGCCCTTCAGCCGCTTGCCGAGCACCTCAAGCTGGGCCTTGGGCAGGGACAGGAACTCGCTCACGCCGTCCACCGGCCCGCGCAGGCGGAAGTGGACCTCGAGCATCTCCTTGTCGCCGAGTGAAAGCTTGACCGTCCGCGCGCCGCGCCGGATGACGAGGTAGTGCTCGGCCCGGGACATGAACGCGAGCCGCTGTTCCAGCAGTCGGCGGTCCTGCTCGAGCTCGTCGACCCGCGCTTCGAGCCGGCGCTGCCCGGTCGTGACCTCGGCCGCCTCCGCGCCGACCTCGCGTGCGACCCGGACCAGCTCCCGCTTGCCGAACGCGTCCGCCAGCCGGGTGAGCGCCAGCGCCGCGGCCACCACCGCGACCGTCCCCAAAACCCGGCGCACCTTCTCCCCGCGCATCAGTAAATGTACACCCTCGTCCCGACCGAAACCGAATCGAAAAGCACCTTCAGGTCGTCCCTGCCGACCCGGATGCAACCGTGCGTCACGCTCTCGCCGAGCTGACCCACCGCCTCGGTGCCATGGATACCAATGCCGCCGCCGAGGTCGAGCAGGTAGTCGCCGAGCGCGCCGGCCTGCCGGCGCTCGGGCGAGTTCACCGGCGGCACCGGCTTCCCCTCCTCGAGGAACGCCCAGTCCGGCTTGATCCAGACCGGGTTCGCCTTCTTGCGCACGACCGTCATCATCCCGCGCGGGGTATCGAACACCCAACGGCGCGCGCCGTGGCTGAGCGTCTTCCGGCTCCCGGTCGAAATCACCGCCTCGTGCAGGACCGACTGCCCGCGCCTCAGGTACAGCCGGTTCGTCTCGGAATTGATGGCGACATAGAGGTCGTCGGTGAAGGCGGTCGCGAACTTCTGCCCAAGCTCGGCGACCGTCGCGGCCAGCCGCTCGGCCTCCACGCCGAGCCTGGGCATCGCCGCCCGCGCCTCCTCGATCGCCACCCGGGCCCGCCTCAGCCCGCCGGCCAGCCGGGGCAGGTCTACACCGGCGCTCTCGCGCAGGGGCAGGTAGAGCTCGGACCAGCCGAGCGCCAGCGCGGCGAGGATGATGGTCCCGAGGGACCGGATGAGACTCTGACTCACTCGTGCCAGCGCATCCGCTCGCCCCGCACGTCAACGTGGACGAACGCGGTCCGGGAACGGCTCCGGCGGTACCAGCCCACGCCGCCGACCAGCTCCGGGTAGCGCTGCTCCAGCTCGTCCGCGTAGCCGGCGAGCAGACGCGAATCCTTCGAATCCGACACCCCGTCGCCGTTCAGGTCGTCTAGACGGCGGTCGCCGTTCTCGTCAATGTAGACGTCGGCCGCCCCGCCGTAGATGTGGGCGCTGTTGCGGCCCGAGCCCTCGTTGTACTGCCAGGCCGGCGTCCGGTACCCGCTCATCACCGCCAGCCGGGTGCACTTGTGGCCCTTCTCGATGACAAAGTCGGTCAGCAGCTCGAGCTTGAGAATCAGCTCCTCGCGCAGGGCGATGTACGCCGGCCAGCCGCCCGGCCTCCCCGGCACGAACTGGCGCAGGGTGTAGCGCGGTGACAGCGCGACGTCGAGAATCTCCGGCTTGACCTCGACGAACCCGTCCGGGACCGTGAACAGCGGGAACGGGTTCGACTTCGGGTAGCGGCCGATGCGGTAGCCGTTGAGCCGCCCGGACTTGAGCTCGGCGAACGGCACCTTGACAAAGGCATTCACCAGCTTGACGGTCGGCCCGCAGACCGCGGCCAGCGGGTACAGGCCCGGCACGTCCGGCGCGACCCAGTCGGCCCGGCCCGGCCCTGACTCGGCCAGCGTCCCGCCGCCCGTCGCCCAGCCCGACGACGACGCATCCGGCGGCAGCTCGAGCGCCAGCGTCTCTCCCGGCATCACGAAGACCGCGATCGTGTCCCAGGTCGTCACCCGGTCGTTGATGCGGAGTTCGAGCGAGCCCGCCGAAGCGACCGAGGCCGCCAACAGGGCGGCCAGCATCAAGGCGAGTCTGCTCTTCACCATCAGCACAGAGGCGTAGAGGATATCCCGCACGCCCGGACCTGTCAAACTCCCGCCCTGGCCGCGAACCGGACCGGACGCACAGACGCCAACGGGATCCCGCAATCCCGGCCCGCCTGCGGTCATCCCGACCGGAGCGCAGCGGAGTGGAGGAATCCCTTTCCAGGCTTGGTCCGCCTTCGTTAGACTCACCCTTCCCTTCTCACCCTTCGTGCCCACGTGTCGAAGTCCCTTTCCGGCACTTCTGCCCTGGTCCCGTCCCCGCCCTGACCGGGACGCGCCCTCCTGAACTCAGCGCCTTCGTGTTTCGTTCGCTTCTCGCATCGCCACACTCCCCGCGCCTGCTGGATGCCGCTGGCCGGGAAGACTAACGCCGAATCGTCAGTCAGCGGGGAGCGAAACCCGCCCGCGCCTCTCCAACTCAACCGATTGCCCGCGCTCGCCGCGCCCGGCTGTCGCAGTCACGAGGACCCGGTTCTCCCGCACCGACCCCCGTCGTACCGGTCCAGCACCGGCGCAAGCTCCCCGAACGACATCCTGCAGGCCCGCCTGCGCGCGACGCGCGGTCAGGCCCGCCTGCGCGCAACGCGCGGGCAGGCTCGCCTGCGCGCAACGCGCGGGCAGGCCCGCAGGTAATCGGCAACCAGCCCCAGCGTCGGGCGTCGCACCCGGCCGTGCTCAAGCTAGCTGAGGTGCGAGTAGAAGCCCGGCTTCCGGCCCATCAGGTACGCCAGCTCGATCAGGCTCAACCCGGCCCGAAGCCGCAACCCGCGTAACGCCGCACCAAGCGCAACCGCCTCTCCCGGTCTGAAGCCAGCCACCTTGGCATTACTGTCCATAACCTATGTTAGTAGAAACTAACGACTTGGTCAATCAGAGAATCGCCACAGTCGATTGAAAAATCAGCACTTCATTCACCTCTGAATTTACCCCCTCCCCCATACCCGGAGTTACTCCCCCAGTAACTCCGGGGGTTACTCCGGGAGTAACTCCGGGGGTTACTCCGGGGGTTACTCCCGGGGTTACTCCGGGGGTTACTGGGGTAGTTACTCCGGGGGTTACTCCCGGGGTTACTCCGGGGGTTACTGGGGGAGTTACTGGGGGAGTTACTCCGGGGGTAACTGGGGGAGTTACTCCGGGAGTTACTGGGGGAGTAACTCCGGGAGTGCGGGTGGGGGTCGGATTTCCGTGCCGCGGCTCGACGCGCTCCGGGCCGTCTTCCGAAGCCTTACCTCGCCAGTACCAGCCGGCTGGATTCGCCGGTGTCCTGCCTGCGGACGAAGTACACGCCGGGCGCGAGCCGCCGGATGTCATTCTCACCCTTCTCAAGCCGCGCCACCGCCCGGCCGCTGACGTCGAGCAGCAGCCCGGCAGCCTCGACGCGCAGACGACCCGCGGTGACCGAGGCCCCGACGCGCACCGGCCACCCGGCCCCGGTCGGCTCCTCCGCTATCCCGCCCGCCTCGTCACGGATGACGTAGACCTGCCGGCTGTTGAGATGACTGACATACAGCCGCCGGCTGCGCGGGGAGTACGCAAGCTCGAAAGGCGCGTCCTGCACCGGCAGTGTTGTGAGCAACTGCGACCCGTCGTACGACAGCACCGAAACCTCATCCGAGTAGTTGACGC
>JAWOHE010000019.1:0-23756 GCA_046485285.1 bacterium | reverse complement strand
CAGTGTGATGGACCAGTTCCTCCGGCGGCTGCCGCCAGCCAAGGGCCATCTCGAGCACCCCGATTGTCAGCCGGCGATCCTTGGTCGCCCCGCCCGCCCAGCCGACAATCATCCGCGAGCACAGGTCGAGCAGGAACGCCAGGTACAAGACGCCCTCGCCGGTCGCAAACTGCGTGATGTCGCCCAGCCAGACCCGGTTCGGCTCCGCCACCGCGAAGTCGCGGCACAGCCGGTCAGGAACCAATGCCGCCTGTTCGGGGACGTCGTCTTCGTGCCGGCGTACCGCCGGCGGGCGGCGCGCAGCCCGGATTCCGTGCCGACGCATCAGTCGCTCGACCCGGTGCCGACCGCACCCAAACCCGCGCGCCACGAGCTCGACGTGCATCCGCCGACTGCCGTAGCTGTCCTTGTGCTTCTCCCCGTGGATCTCTTCGATCTGTGCCACCAGACGGCGGCTCGCCATTGCACGCAGACTCTCCGGACGCCGCCTCGCGGCATAGTACCCGCTCCGGGAAACGCCGGCCACTCGGCACATCGGTCTCACGGGTAGCTTCCCGGCCTGGCTCGCAATCACTCGGAACTTCCGTGCGCTTCCCGCGCCAGCCAGACCGCCGCTCGCTTTAGGAACTCGTTCTCCTGCTTCAGCCGCAGATTCTCCCGCCGCAGCTGCCGGACCTCCTCCGCATCAGGCTTCAGCTTGCCCTTGCCCGGAAACGCCTGCTTCGGGTCGGCCCAGAACTGCTGCCGCCACTTGTGCAGGGTGTTCTCGTTCACCCCCAACTCCCGGGCCACCCGGACGACCGTCACGTCGCCCGCGGTCGTCAGTCGGACTGCGTTGAGCTTGAACTCACGCGTGTAGGTCTTCCGAGGCTCTCGCGCTTCTGTCACTGATTACCTCCGGTCCGATGCTACACCCGCCTTTCAAGGTGTCCACCATACCGGGGGCATTCCATCAGTGCCGGTTGGCTCGGCCCGAGCCACTGGTGGGGGCTGCGTCGATGAAGACCAGCTCACCGAAGCGCGGCCGGCGTTCCCGCCGGCGGCGGTGGTTGCTTCGTGAGCGATAGCGTCGTTTGGGCGGTACCCCGGCAGCGCGGAGCCAGCGGCGGGCCGTCTCCGGGTTGAGTCTGATCTGGTACTCCTCTTCCAGGGCCTCGACAAAGTGGTAGTCGTTGTACTCTGAGAACTTGGCGCGATGCAGCTGTAGTACCTGCTGGCGCAGGCTGACCGGCAGGGCATTGTCTGGCTGGCGGTCGCGATTGTCATGGACGATGCCGCTGTCTCCCCGGGCACGCACGCGAGCCTTGAGGCGGAAGACCTGACGTGTGGAGAGCTTGAGCATATCCGCGGCCGCATGCGCCGGCAGACCCAGCAAGGCCCTTTTGGTGACTCTCAGTCGGACCGACTCACGCTCCTTGAGCAGAACCCGGGTTTCTTCCATGCATCCAGCATAGCCGATCGACCCGGCGACCGCCGGCCGTACGTCAAGACTGACATAGTCCCTGTGGCATCACATGATTCTCCCGTTCCGTTGACACCCGGCACCGCCGGGTTATGATGGCGCTCCCGTGAATGTCTACGAGTTGATACTCCGCAAGCGGAACCGGGGGCGGCTGACCACGGACGAAGTGAGCTCGCTCGTCGCGGGATTCGCCGACGGCACGGTGCCCGACTACCAGATGGCGGCATTCCTGATGGCGGTCTACTTCCGGGGGATGACCGTCGATGAGACGGTGGCGCTGACGACCGCGCTGATGGCATCGGGCGAGGTGTACGACCTGTCCGTGCAGGCGGGTGCCAGGGTCGACAAGCACTCGACCGGCGGGGTCGGCGACAAGGTGTCGCTCATCCTCGCGCCGCTCGTCGCGGCCTGCGGCGCGGTGGTGCCGATGGTCTCGGGGCGGAGCCTCGGGCACACCGGCGGCACGCTCGATAAGCTTGAGGCAATCCCGGGGTTCCGCACCGACCTCAGCCGGAGCGAGTTCGAGCGCGTCCTCCGCGACGTCGGCGTCAGCATGATCGGCCAGACCGACGGGCTGTGCCCGGCGGACCGTCGGATGTACGCACTGCGCGACGTCACCGCGACGGTGGACTCGATACCGCTTATCGCGGCGAGCATAATGTCCAAGAAGCTGGCCGAGGGAGTCGACGGACTTGTGCTCGACGTCAAGACCGGCGGCGGCGCGTTCATGAGCCGGCTGCCCGAGGCGCGGAGCCTGGCCCGGGCGATGCTCCGGATCGGGGCGCGGATGGGCAAGAAGGTCGTCGCGGTCATCACGGCGATGTCGGAGCCGCTCGGCAGCGCGGTCGGCAACGCCCTCGAGGTCAGCGAGTCGATCGAGGCCCTGAAGGGCCGCTGGCCGCTCGACCTCGAGGAGGTCACCCTCGCGCTGGGCGAGGAGATGCTGATGCTGGCCGGGGTCGCGCGCCGGCCGGCGCAGGCAAGGCGCCTTCTGCTCCGGGCACTGGGCGACGGGCGCGCGCTCGACGTCTTCCGGAGGATGGTCGAGGCCCAGGGCGGCGACCCGAGGGTCGTCGACGACCCGGCCCGGTTGCCGCGCGCCCCCCACGTCGTTGAGGTCAAGTCGCCGGACGGGGGGTACCTGCGGCAGATCGACGCGTTCCGAATCGGTCTGCTCGGCGTCGAGCTGGGTGCTGGTCGGCGGAAGGTTGGTGCCCGGGTTGACCCGGCAGTCGGGTTCGTGTTCCGGCGCAAGGTCGGTGACCCGGTCCAGCCGGGCGACGTGTTGTTCGAGGTCCACGCCGCCGGCCGGCGCAAGGCCGAGGAAGTGGGTCGACTCGCACTCGACGCCTGCGCGGTCGGCCGGAGCGTCCCGCGCGCCGGCGAGCGCGTCATCGCCCGGCTCGGCGGCTGAGCCCGGAATCAAGTGTTGACACGACCCGGGCGGCCGCGATATACTGGCGTGCTGAGAAGGGAGTACTGATATGTCGAAAGGTCATTCCGAGGGTAACCTCGATACCGCGATCGGCCCGGAAACCGCAATCACCGGAGACCTGCAAGTCAAGGCGAGCCTCCGGATGGACGGCAGGATTGACGGCAAGATCGAGGTCTCCGACACGGTCCTGGCCGGTCCCAAGTCGCACATCAAGGGCGAGATCCGCTGCCGCGAGGCGGTCATCGCCGGCACGGTCGAGGGCAATATCGTCGCTACCGAGACGGTCGAGCTTCAGTCCGGCGCCCGGGTCCACGGCAACATCACCTGCAAGGGGCTGATCATCCAGCGCGACAGTTTCTTCGAGGGCAACTGCGCGATGTCGGCCCGCCCGGGCGAGACCGCTCCCGGGTCGGCGAGGCCCGCCCAGCCCCAGGGGATGGCGTGAGCGGCCTCGAGGGCCGAACCGCGATTGTCACCGGCGCGGGCGCGGGCATCGGCCGCGAAATCGCCCGGCGGCTGGCCGCGGCCGGGGCGAAGGTCGCGGCCTGCGACGTAGTCGCGGCGTCGGCAGAGGACTGCGCGGCGGCAATCGTCGCGGCGGGCGGCACCGCCCGCGGCTATGCCAACGACGTCAGCGACACGGCCGCGGTCGCCGAGCTGTGCGGCCGGGTTGCCGCCGAGCTCGGGGGAATCGGCGTCCTCGTCAACAACGCCGGCATAACCCGGGACGGGCTGATGATGCGGATGACCGAGCAGGACTGGGACATGGTGCTCGCGGTCAACCTCAAGGGTGCGTTCAACTTCATAAAGATCTGCGCCCGGCCGATGATGAAGGAGCGGTGGGGCAGGATCGTCAACATCGCGTCGGTCGTCGGCCAGATGGGCAACGCCGGCCAGGCGAACTACTCCGCGGCCAAGGCCGGGATGATCGGCCTGACCAAGAGCGCGGCCCGCGAGCTCGCCCCGCGCGGCATCACGGTCAATGCTGTCGCGCCGGGGTTCATCGAGACCGCGATGACCGCGAAGCTTGAGCCGGCGACGCGCGAGGCCTACGCCAGCGCGATCCCGCTCGGCCGCTTTGGGACGCCCGGCGACGTCGCCGAGGCGTGTCTCTTCCTGTGCTCCGGTGCGGCGGCCTACATCACCGGCCAGGTCGTCCGGGTCGACGGCGGGATGCTGATGTAGCACCTCCGGGTCCTGCCGATGCCCGCCTGGCGGCGGGCATTGCCTTTCCGGGCAACGGCAAAGGGCGGTGACCCGCCCTTTGCCGAGGAGTAAGCAGTCGGGAGCCTTGGCAGTGACTCCCTGTCGCGTTCAGTATGTTTGACTCCGGGGAGTGGCCCGGGGTTGCTCCGGGATAGAGACTCCCGCGGGGCGGTCAGGCCCCGCAGAAGTCAGCAAGGAGGCAGATGAAAGCAGTCACTCTAGTTACAGTTCTTCTGACGCAACTCTGCACCGGACGGTTGCGCGTCCGGTCCGTCCGGCCGCAACCTTCGTAAACGCGGCGGGCGCCGGTCCTCACCCCGGCGCCCGCATTGCTCAGAGCGTCTCTGCTCCCGACCGGAATCCGGCCCGAGTCAGCAGCAGCGTCCGGCCGGGCAGACCAACCGGTGAGGCCTGTGAGCCAGTCCAACAGGCCAAGTCCCGAAGCTGACCGCCGCTGCTCTTCCAGTCCTAAACCGTGCCAGGACCGGTTGTCAGCCTCTCTGCCGTTTCGACGGCGTGGGCGGGGATTGGATGCACCGTCTTCAGCGCCGGCGCCGGCAGGAATGACCGGGGACCGCGTGCCCGTCTCTCGTCGTCCGTCTCCCGTCTCCGGGCCGGCTACCAGTAGTACCAGATGCTGCGGTAGTCGCGCGGGGACTCGCCGCGCGATTTGAGCCACTCGAGGTAGTCCCAGATGCTGACGTCGGTGTCGACATAGGTCGGGGCGGGCGAAATGCGCTTTTCCCAGGGATGGAACTCGTAGACCCGCCGGCCGTCGGGCAGGATCATAATCACCGCGTGGTGCTGCGAGCCGCGGAGGTAGTTCTTGCCCATCCCGGGGATATTGTAGACCGCTTCATCGGCGCGCTCGAGGCCCGGCATCAGCCGGGCTTCTTCCTTCTGTTCCTGGCGGAGGCGGGCGATCGGGACCCGGAAGTCCTCGGTTTCTTCCTTGCCCTTGGTGTTGAAGGTGTAGTAGGGGTCGATGCCGATGAGGCGGAGGCGGTGACGGAGCGCGGCGGCCTCGAAACGCCGGCTGACCTCGCGGGTGTAGACGAGCTGGTTATAGACGCTGATGCCGCGGCGGCGGAGCCGCGCGACCGCGGCGACGGTCTCGGCTGTGAATTCGTAGACGTGCTGGACGTGGGTGACGACGCAGACTTCGCGCCGACCGGGCTCGTGCCAGCGGCCGATGGCGTCGGCGAGCGACGAGGTGATGCGCTGGGGCACGGTGACCGGGGTGCGGGTGCCGATGCGGATGCGACCGACGTGGTCGATGGCGGCGAGCGCGGCAAGGACCCGGGCAATGTAGGGTGTGCCGGTGACCAGCGGGTCGCCGCCGGTGACGAGGACCTCGGTGATCGCCGGGTGCGCCCGGAGCCACTCGACCGCGGCCTCGAGCTGGTCGGGCGCTGGCGTCGCGTCCGGTGCCATCGGCTGGCTGATTTCCCAGTTGCGCTGGCAGTAGACGCAGACCTGCGCGCAGGTGCTGCAGGGCTTGAGGATGGCGATGCGGGCGTAGCGCCGGGTGACAAAGTCGACCGGCGAGGTTTCGCGTTCGTGCATGAAGTCGAGCGAGTGCTCGCCCGCGGCGCGGGCGGCGACAAGGCGCCGGACGTACTCGCGGCCGGGAATCACCTGGGCGCGAACCGAGTGGTCGTCGCCGCGGTCCGGCGAGCGGTCCATCAGCGCGGCGTAGTGGGGCGTGACCCCGAACGGGACCAGCTGGCTGCGGGCTGCGGTTATCGCCGCTACTTCGTCGTCGGTGAGCCGGACCACCCGGCCCAGGGTTTCGGCGTCGCGGATGACGTGGCGGAGATGCCAGCGGTAGTCGGACCAGTTGTCTTCGGACCCGCCGAAGAGTTCGAGGATGCGGCGGCGGTGCGCCTCCCGTCGCTTGAGCACGGCGGGGAGGAGGCCGTGAGGGTAGCGGGCCAGATGCCGCTCGACCTTCTCCGCCAGCTTGTCGAGCTTGTTCGACCGGATGAGCGCGGCCTCGCGGCCGGTGTACTGCACCGGCGGCACGACGTTCGAGTCCGGGTAGAGCCTGCTCTCGCCCCGGACCGCGCGCAGAAGGTGGTGGAACTCCTCTTTGAACCCGGCCGCGGCCGCGTCCTCGCCGACCCGGCCGCGGGCAGCGTCGTGGAGTAGCCGGAGCGCGCTGAACCCGGCCTTGCGTTCGTTCCGGACCGCGATGACGTTCTTCATCACCGAGACCGCCCGGAGCATCGTCGCGAACTCGAGGTCGTTGACCGGGTAGTGTTCGTTGAGGAACCGGCGTTCCTGGCGGTTGAGGTACTCGAACAGGCGGTGTCGCGCCTTGCCGACCGTGGCCGAGGTCCGGAGCAGTCCGTGGACTTCCGGGTTCGCGGACCAGACGCGGTCGAAGTCAGGGGTCAACGGTCGTGTCCTCCTTTCGGGCGGCTCTGCTAACCCTACCCGCCGAGACGGCCGGGTCAAGCGATATTTGCCGAGCCGAGGCGAGCGGCTCTGAACTGCCCGACACCCGCACCGGGCACTGCACTTCCCGGGCGGCCGGGGCCGGGTGTCAGGACCGGTCTGGCTCACGTAGGAGGGCGACATCGCGACGCCACAAGCTACCTGCCATGAGGCTCTTGTACGACCGGCAGACTTTGTCCCACTGCGACAGGCCGGAACGTCGTACAGACGCACATTCGTAAGTGACGGTCCTGCAGGCCTTGCGTCACGGGCGTAGGCGGCACGGGACCTGCATATGATGTTGGGTGTGCAGAGAGGCACCGAAGAGTCGGACGACACCCCTATCCCCCCCCTGCCGTCAAAGCTCGGTCGGTGTGTGACTTACGTCTTGATGCCCAAAACAGGGCCAGCGAGCGGCTCCTGCCCGAGCTACGCCAGCGAGGGCTTTGACCCGAAGGTGCACGCTGGGTCCGCCGCGACGTCTTCAGAGTCTGCGGCCCGGAAGCGGAGGAGGGGGGAGAGACGGCCCAGAACGTCAGATTGCAGAGAGCGGAGGGCAGGGGGCGAAGGGTAGAGGGCGGAATCAGACCCGAATGCAGATGGGGAAGGGTGAGAAGGGAAGGGGGGAATCGCGAAGGGTGAGGAGCGAAGAGTGAGTTCGAGAACCATGGACTATTGACTTTGAACCATGAACCAGGACCGGAGAGGGATTTCTCCACTCCGGGCCTGCGGCCATCCGGTCGACATGACGGAGGTGAGGTTTCGGGTCCCGGGCCGGCCACCGCGTCCCCCCCGCCGGGCGGCGGGGGCTATTCCTTGAGACCGCTGCGGGCCTGGGACTGGATTATCTGCTTCTGGGCGAAGAAGAACAGGACGACGAGCGGGATTATCGCCATCGTCGTGGCGGCCATCAGCAGGGTGTAGTTGGTGCTCTGCTCGCGGGAGAAGTAGGCGAGGCCGACCTGGAGCGGCCTGATCCGGTCCGAGTTGGTGACGATGAGCGGCCAGAGGAAGCTGTTCCAGCTCCCGATGACGTTGAAGACGGTGATGGTGACGATCGGCGGCCTGGAGAGCGGGAGGACGACCCGGAAGAGCGTGCCGAGGCGCGAGCAGCCGTCGATGCGGGCCGCGTCGAAAAGGTCCTCGGGAATCTGCCTGAAGTGCTGGCGGAGCAGGAAGATGCCGAAGATGTTGACGGTCCAGGGTACGATCATCGCGGCGTAGGTGTCGATCCAGCCGAGCCGGAAGAGGATCATATAGCTGGGCACGAGGTAGACCGGCAGGGGTATCATCATCAGCGCGAGGAAGAGCATGAAGGTCGCCTCGCGGGCAGGGAAGCGGAAGCGGGCGAAGGCGTAGGCGGCGAGGATGCCGGTGAGGAGGACGCCCATCAGGGTGGCGAAGGTGACGAAGACCGTGTTGGCCATGTAGCGGAGCAGGGCAATCTGCCGGAAGACCTCGACGTAGTTGGACCACTGGGCGGCGGCCGGGAGCCAGGTCGGCGGGAACCTGAGGGCCTCGAGCGGGGTCTTGAGCGAGGTCGAGACCATCCAGAAGAAGGGCAGGACCATCGCGACCCCGCCGAGGGCGAGCAGGAGGTGGACCGGCAGGTTGCGAACGCGGGGCCTAGCCATAGTGAACCCGGCGTTCGAGGACGAGGCGCTGGATGAGCGTCAGCGCGAGGATGATGATAAAGGCGAAGAAGGCAATCGAGGCGCCGTAGCCGAGCCGCCAGAGTTCGAAGCTCTGTTCGTAGAAGTAGTACATCACGACCTTGGTCGTCGAGAGCGGGCCGCCGGCGGGCGGGCCGGTCATTATCCAGACCTGGGCGAAGGTCTCGAAGGCGACGATGCAGCTCATTATCACGATGTAGTAGGTCGTCGGCGAGATGAGCGGCCAGGTGATGTCGCGGAAGGTGCGCCAGCGGCCGGCGCCGTCGATGCGGGCGGCCTCGTAGTAGGTCTTCGGGATGTTCTGGAGCCCGGCGAGGAAGATGACGATGTTGTAGCCGAGGCCTTTCCAGACGCCCATCATCACCAGCGAGCAGAGCGCGACCGACGGGCCGCGGAGCAGTCCGGGGATGCGGTTGCCGGTGTCGCCGAGGATGAGCTGGAACAGGCCGCGCGGGTCCTGGAGCCAGCGCAGGCCGCCGGCGCCGAACCAGGACAGGATGTAGTTGACCAGCCCCCGGTCGGGGTGGAGTAGCCAGCGCCAGACGATCGAGACCGCGACAATCGAGGTCACGACCGGCAGGTAGTAGATGGTACGGTAGGCGCCGAGGCCGCGGATGCGCTGGTTGAGCAGGACCGCGACGAAGAGCGAGATGAAGACGAGGAGCGGGACCTCCAGCGCCATGTACCAGCCGGTATTGACGAGCGACTTCCAGAAGACCGGGTCGCGGAGCACCGCGAGGTAGTTGCCGAGCCCGACGAAGGCGCGCGGGCCGGCCATTCCCCAGTCGTAGAGGCTGATGCGGACCGAGAGGACTATCGGGACGATGCGGAACGCGGCAAGTACCGCGAGCGCGGGCAGGAGGTAGAGGCAGGCGGCAACGGCCTCGCGGGTACGGGCTTTCATTGGCTCTCGGTTCGGCCGAGTATAGAAGTCAGGCCGGGACAGTCAAACCGGGCAGGGCGTCAGGCGTCAGGGAGGGGAAGCGAGGGTGACGCTGCGAAGACCCTGACGTCTTCAGCTGGCCGCCTTCACGACGAGAGCGGCGACCCGCGCTTCTTCGGCGGCGGTCAGTTCCGTGAGCGCGAAGGCGACCGGCCACATTCGTCCTTCGTCGAGGTTCGCGTTGTCGTTGAACCCGAGCGTCAGGTATCTCTCCTTGAACTTGTCCGCGCCGCGGAAGAAGCAGACGACCTTGCCGTCCCGGGTGTACGCGGGCATCCCGTACCAGACTCTCGGTACGAGGCCCGGCGCGCTGGACCTGATGATTGTGTGCAGTCGTTTGCCGATGGCGCGATACGGTTCCTGCATCGCGGCTATGGCCGCAAGCACGGCGCTTTCACCGTCCGCCTTGTCTGATCTCGTGCCTGGCTCTTGCTCTCGGGCAGCCGATTCTCTCTTCGTCGTCTTCACGACAGTCTCCTTAACTTCTGCAATCTCCGCGCCAACAGAGGCTTGCTTCTTCCGGTACCGGGTTTGACCGGCCGCGAGACGGGCAGGATTCGGCAAGACCCGACAGCGCCTCGCGCAGGTGCCCGCGGAAGTGCGGCTCGGCATTGGCCGCAGCGGCAGGACGGTGGCCGGGCGGACGGCGCGAGAGCTTGACAGCGACAGCCGCGAGGGCTTATAATCTCGTACCTAAGGAGGAAACGTGCCCAAGATGCTTGCGGTGGTCGTCGCCGCGCTCGCGGTCGCCCCGGTCCAGGCCGGCCGCGTCGACACGGTCGGCGGCACGACGGTTGACTGGCAGCTCAATGGTCCTGTGCTGAGGACGCTCATAAACTCCGAGGGCCACGGGGTCCACGTGAGCTGGATGTACTCCGCCTCGGAGCAGACTCCATACCCGGACCGCAACACGCGCTACAACTACTACGACTACGCCACCCGCGAGTGGAACTGGATTGACCCGGACCACATGCAGTCGGGTGTCGATGTCATCCCCGGTGAGCGCGCAGGGTACGGCAACCTGGCGGCGAACCCGCTGACCGGGGCCGCGCTTTTCGCGGCGCATGCCGGCACGCCGCTTCATCCGCTGCTGATGCGGGACCTCTTGGCGGGTGGCGGGTTGTTCGAGTACTGCGTGGGGCCTGAGGGCTATGTCTGGCCGGTCGTCGCGACCGGTGACACCGACTGGGTCCATATCCTGATGCTCGACGACGCGACGAGAGACGCGCTGTTCTACAGTCGGTGCACGACCTGGTGTAACTGGAACCCGCCGGTCCAACTCGGCGTCTCCGGGTACCAGGGCCAGGTCATTGCCGCCTCGCGGGTCAGTGGCCGGGTCGTTGCTTCGTGGTCGGGCAGTGAGGATTCGTTCCTGCCGTGGCGGGCCTATCACCGCGAGTCCACCGACCGGGGCGCGACCTGGCTCGCGACCGAAAGCCTGCCGCCGCCGCCGGCGTTCGGCGGTGATACGGTCGCGGCATTCACCCAGCTCTCGGCCTTCCCATACTACGACCGGGGCGACCGGCTGCATTTCGCCGCCGGGGTCCAGCCGGTCGTGGACGGACTGATGCTGGTCGTGCCGTCGGAGATCTGGCACTGGTGCCGCGACAACGAGCCGCGGTGGTCGCGGGTTCACCGGGCAGAGGGAGAACTCCTCGCCCCGGTCGGGTACAACGGTTACTACGCCTGCCGCCCGAGCATCGGCGAGGACGCCTCGGGCGGGCTGTACGTCGCGTGGGAGGAGTTCGACGGCGAGAACGTGGAGCACCGGACCGACCGGCTCCGGGCCGACATCTGGTGGTCCCGCGACGCGTACGACAACGGCGCGTCCTGGCAGGCGGCCGCGTCGATGACGACCCCGGACTCAACCTCGAAGCGATTCCCCTGCGTGGTTGACCGTCTTGACGCGGACACACTGGTGGTGACCTACCTGGTCGACCTCGTCGCCGGGTTCCACGTCTACGGCGAGGGTCCGGCAACGCGCAACCCGGTCATCGTTCACCGGGTCCCGGTGGAAGTCATCGGGGTGGGCGAGTCCGGGAGGTCGGGATACTCATCGGCCGGCCGGCTCCCGGGCATCGTGCGGGGGGTGCTGAGGATGGAAGACCGGGGACCGGGGACGGGAGACCGGATGGAACTGCTGGACGTATCCGGCCGGAAGGTGATGGAGCTCAAGCCGGGCTCGAACGACGTCTCGCGCCTCGCGCCGGGCGTGTATTTCCTCAGGGTGGGGGAGGAGAGCCGGGGCAGGCCGGGCGTGCGCAGGGTCGTGCTTCAGCGGTAGCGGCCGGGTATTCAGGTGCAACGCGACCCATCCCGCTTGCGCGGGCGGGCCGGCGGTCTAGAATGGCGCGGTGAGACGCGGAATCGCTGACCTGCCGCTGCACTGGGGCAGCGCTCCCCGCTGGCTGTTCGAGCGGATGGTGCGGCTGTCGCGGGCCGTCGTCCAGATCGTTGTCGCTGACTACGGCGCGGCCGAGCTGCTCCGGCGGCTGTCGGACCCGGTCTGGTTCCAGAGCTTCGGCTGCGTGCTCGGCTTCGACTGGCATTCCTCGGGCGTCACGACGACGGTCTGCGGCGCGATCAAGGAGGCGGTCAAGGGCGACGAGGCCGCGCTCGGGCTCTACGCCTGCGGCGGCAAGGGCGCGGCGAGCCGGAAGACGCCGGGGCAGATCTCGGGCTTCGCCGAGCGATTCGGGCTCGACGGCGACGGCCTGGTCCGGGCAAGCCGGCTGAGCGCGAAGGTTGACTCGGCCGGCCTGCAGGATGGCTTCCAGGTCTACCAGCACGTCTTCTTCGGCACGACCGCGGGCGCGTGGGCGGTGGTCCAGCAGGGGATGAACGTCGAGACCGGCCGGGCGCGCCGCTACCACTGGCTGTCCGAGGGGCTCACCGACTTCGTGATCGAGCCGCACGAGGCGATTGCCTGCGACAACCGGACAACGCCCCTGAACATGGTCGCGGCCGAGGCGGGCGCGAGCCGGCAGGCATCGGTCGAACTGGCGGCCCGGCCGCCGGATGAGACCCTGGCCGCGCTCGACCGGGTGCGGCGGCTCGAACTGCCCGACCGCCACCCGGTGCTACGGGCCGACATCTCGCCCCGCTACCTGCACAAGGCCATGCTCGCGACCTACGAGTGTCCGCCGGCCGGGTTCGACGAGCTGCTGCTCGTGCCCGGGGTCGGGCCGAAGACGGTGCGGACGCTGGCGCTGATTGCCGACGTCGTTCACGGCGCGGCCCCGAGCTTTCGCGACCCGGTGACCTACTCGTTCGCGGTCGGCGGCAAGGACGGCTTTCCCTACCCGGTGGACCGCGCCGGGTACGACCGGGCGACAGCGATACTCGAGCGCGGCATTCGGGAATCGAAGCTTGGTGACAGGGAGAAGCTCGATGCCTTCCGTCGGCTCGAGCGCTTCCACAACCGGCCCGAGCCGGTTGGCGTCGGTGGTGACAGGGATAAAGATAGATGAGCCGCGTAACCGCGGCCTGGAGTAGGAGGTGGACATGAAGTGGTTGGCGCTGATCATCGCGATGCCGGTGCTGTGTGCGTGGGCAGCGGCAAGTGGGATTCCGCATGGAGCGGGCTTGGATACGTTGAGCGCGGTTGTGCGGACCCGAAGCGGGTTTCCACACGGTGGCGTGCAGACCCACGCGTCATCGCGTCTGCGGGTCGACGAAGGCACGGACTGGGGCGAGTTCCTTCTGGATACGACCGTCGTTCGTTTTCCCGCTTCCGGGGATCAGATCCTGGCTGCGATATGCGCGGGGGTCAGCAACTATCTGGTTGTCTGGTATGACGCCTATCGGCTGATGCTGTTTGGAGCCCGCTTCACGCCCGAAGGGGAGGCGCTTGATCCCGGCGGCTTCACCATTTCGGAAATTGTAGGAAATGTAGCCTGGGGCTGGCAGGTTCGAATCGCACACGACGGTTCGCAGTTCCTCGTGGTCTGGGGTTATTCGTACAATGAATATCCTTCGGATCTTGTTGACTACCGAGTCTATCTCTCCAGGGTGAGCGATGCGGGGCAGGTGCTCGACCGCGGCATCCGGCTTGGCGGCGGGGGGTCACCGTCCGTGGCTGCTGCCAGTCTGGGCTTTCGAGTGGCGTGGCAAGATAGATGGAATCAAGGTGTCTACGTCGCGTGGGTGTCGCCCGAGGGTTTGATTCACGACACGGTGCGTGTTACGGCGAGGGGGTATCGACCGGCGGTCGCTTCGGACAGCGGAACTGTCCTTGTCGTCTGGGGAGAAGACCGCGGCCAGGGCAGCAATATTTACGGCGCCCGTGTTACCGCCGAAGGAGCAGTCCTTGATACCGCGGGGATTCCCATTTCGGCGACACTGGGCGCGCCGCGTTGCCCGGCGGTTGCGTCCAGCGGCACCGACTGGTTCGTGGCCTGGGCTGACCTGCGCGGAGGCGTTGACCTCGACATCTACGGTGCTCGCGTGAGCCCCGAAGGTGAGGTGCTTGACACTGCGGGTGTGCTTGTCTCGGTCGCGGAAGGAGACCAAAACCACCCGGTGGTCACCTCGGACGGCAGCACCCTGCTCGTGGTCTGGGATGACAAGCGCCGCGGTACGGATGAGGACATCTATGGCGCGCGAGTGAGCTTCACCGGGGTCCTTCTTGACAGCGCGGGCATTGTCGTATCGACCGCCTCGCGCAACCGCCTGCTTCCCGACGTCGCTTCCCTTGGGGATGGCTGGATGGCTGCGTGGCAGGACGCGAGGGGGGAGGACTGTGACGTCTACGCGGCCCGGGTGGCGTCCAGCGGTGAGGTGTTGGATACGGCGGGTGTCATGGTGACGGACGGTATTGCTCACGAACAGGCGGAGCCGGCAGTCGGGGCGAGCGATGATGGATACATGGTGGTGTGGAGCGACCTGCGAAGGTATCCCCAGTATGACCTCTACGCGGTGCGCGTTTCGGCCGCAGGTGTGCTCCTGGATTCGTCTCCCGTCCTCGTGTCGTGCGCCGAGGGTGACCAGAAGTGTCCCGTTGTCGCATCAAGCGATAGCTGCTATCTCATCGCCTGGGCCGATACCCGCGATGGGTGGCCTGCTGACATATACGCTGCTCGCGTGACGCAGCAGGGGCAGGTACTTGACACGGCGGGAGTACTAGTTTCATCTCAGGTGGCGTGGTGGGGCGTACCCGCCGTGGCGGGCAACGACACGCTCTTCCTCGTTGCCTGGCAGGCTCCGGGCGAGGTGCGGGTCAGCCGAGTGAGTACCGGCGGTTGTGTGCTTGATCCCGAGGGCATACCTCTGACGCCCGGCAGCACGTACAGTTACGGCCCCGAGGTCGCCTGGGGTGACCCGGTGTTCCTCGTGGCGTGGGAGCGCTTTAGGGAAATCTATGCAGCGAGGATCACGTCCGCCGGGGAGGTACTAGACACTGCAGGGTTACTGCTCTCGGTGTCCGCGGGGTATGGCAGTGGCCAACCTGAGGTCGGATTCGATGGTGACAACTTCGTAGTCACTTGGGAGTGCTACGAACTACGCGGGCACAGCATAAGAGGTTCGCGGGTCACCATCGAGGGCATCGTACTTGACCCGGGCGGCATTGAGCTTGTGGACTACGTGGAAAACGTCATATACGGGACAGGCTCACTGGCGTCTGACGGTGACAACTACCTCTACGGCTGGGGGTGGGGACGCGTTCAGGGGTTGTGGTTCACTCGGGATTTCGTGCCTATCCGGCGCGAGTTGCTGGTCTCTCAGTCGGGCACGCAGGGCTTTCCGAGCCTCGCGTGCGGCGAGGGCGGCAGGATGCTGCTGGCATACCGTGGCTGGGCCGGTGTAGTGGATGGGCGTGCCTACAACAGCTATCGTATCTGGGCCAAGGCGAACCTCAGGGCAGGTGTCGGGGAGCCTCTCGGATGGACTCCAGTGTTCCAGGCCAGGCCCGCGACCATCGTGCGGGAGGCCTTGACTTTGAAGACGGCTTCCGGCCGCGCAGTCGGCGAGTTGCGTGATGTCGCCGGCAGGCGCGTCATGAGACTCGTCGAGGGTGCCAATGACATCAGCCATCTCGCGCCCGGTGCGTACTTCATGCGCACGCAAGAGGGCGACGCGTGGTCAGCTGCCCGCCGCGTGGTGGTGGTGAGGTAGTGGCGTCTGATACAGGCACCCGCAAGCGGCGGGAGCTGAAGCTGCCGGACGAGTTCGTGGAGCGGTATGGACCGATTCACGAAGACCGGCAGGCGTTCTTCGATGCGATGGTGCGTCCGCTCCGCACCACGGTCCGGGTGAACACGCTCAAGGCGACCCGGGAGGAGGCGCTCGGCTGGATGGCCGACCTCGCGCCGGAACCGGTTCCGTGGTGGGAGCTGGCATTCACGCTCCGTGACGGCTCGGGAATCGGCAAGCGGCTCGAGCACTTCATCGGGCTGGTCTACGCGCAGGACGCGGCTTCGATGGTCCCGCCGCTGGTGCTCGCGCCGGAGCCGGGCGAGACCGTGCTCGACCTGACCGCCGCGCCCGGCTCCAAGACCACCCAGCTGGCGGCGATGATGGACAACCGGGGCCTGCTGATTGCCAACGACTTCTCGCGCGGCCGGGTGCGCGGGCTCATCGGCAACGTCGACCGGGCCGGCTGTCTGAATGTCTGCGTCTGCCGGATGGACGGCATCAAGCTCGCCCGCGAGCTTGAGGGAACCTGCGACCGGGTGCTGGTGGACGCGCCCTGTACCTGCGAGGGGATCATGCGCCGGACCGCGTCGATCCTGGACCGCTGGTCGCTCGAGGCAATCCGCAAGTTCGAGCGGTTGCAGAAGGGGCTGATCGTGGCGGGCTACCGCGCCGTCCGGCCGGGCGGGACGATGGTCTATTCGACCTGCACGGTTGCGCCGGAGGAGAACGAGGTCGTGCTCGCCTACCTGCTCGAGCGGTTCCCGGAGGCGGCGGTCGAGCCGGCGGCACTGGCGGGCTTCACGATGCGGTCGGCGCTGGGCGGCTGGGGCGGCGCTACCTTCCCGCCCGGTGTCGCGAACGCGCGGCGGATACTGCCGCAGGACAACGACACCGAGGCGTTCTTCATTGCCCGGGTGAGGAAGCCCTGATGGTCCGCGAGGTGCGTGACCTCGCCCGGCGGTTCGGGATCCCGGAGGCGGTCTTCGCGGGCCTCGAGGCGGTGACCGCACCGAACCAGGGCACCGTCTTCCTTGCGACGCCCGAGGTGATGCGATTCGACGCGGTCCGGCCGTTGCGGCGGGGCATCCGCTTCTGCCGGCTGTTCCCGCACTCGGTCAAGCCGACATCACACGCGATGCAGTTGCTCGGTCGCCACGCGACCCGCAACTGCATCGAGGTCAGCCGGGCGGACGCAGTCCGGCTGGTCGCAGGCGGGCAGCTCGAAGTCGAGACCGGCTGCGACGACGGCTTCGTGCTCATCCGCTGTGAGGGTTTCACGATCGGGGTAGGTCTGTATCACCGGCCGGTCCTCAAGAGCCAGATTCCCCGGCACCGGCCGGTTGACGGATGACCGGCCGCGCTTCCGGTGCCGGTTCCCGGTTCGAGCAGGCCGGGCGGTTACTGTTCCGCTGGCGCGGGCTGGTCGGGACGGTCGGCTTCATCGTGGTTTTCTGGTTCGGCAGGGGAACGCTCCTGACCTGGTCTGCCGGCCTGCCGCTGGTTGTCGCCGGGCTGGCGCTGCGGTTCTGGGCGATGGGTTACATCGGTCCGGACGCGCGGGCGGGCGAGGTCGGGGCAAGGGCATATGTCGGGAGCGGTCCGTACCGCTGGTTCAGGCTCAATCCCCGGGCGGCCGCGGGCCACCCGCTCTACTTCGGCAACCTGCTCCTGGTCGTGGGCACGCTGGTCGGGCTCTTCCCGCCGGTCCTGCTTGGGCTCGCGGTCGTCATCCTCTTCCTGGTCGAGTACGTGACGATTGCCCGGGCCGAGGAGCGGCACCTTGGCCGGTCGTTCCGAGGCGTCGCGCGGAGAGACGTCCGGTTCGAAGCGGACCGGGCCCGCCCGGAGTGGCGGACCGTGCTGACGGTCGCCGTCGCCTACGGGCTCGTGCTGGCCCGGGCGCTGCTGGTCGGGCCGGCTTGACACGCGGGCCTGATTCCCGACAATGTCCGAGCAGGCCGGCTGAGACTGCGAAAGGAACTCGTCTTGGACATTGTCGGTAAGGTCAAGTGGTTCGATACGAAGAAAGGCTACGGGTTCATTGCCGTCTCCGATGGCGGCGACGTCTTCGTTCACTATGGCGACATCATCGACGACAACAACCAGTCGCTCGAGCCGGGCCAGGCGGTGCGCTTCGAGGTCGGCGAGACGCCCTATGGCCGGCGCGCCCTGCGCGTCCGGCCCGAGCCGGCGGATGGCGGCAGTGCCTGATTGCCGATGCCGGAAGTCTACTTCGGACTCGGCTCGAACATGGGCGACCGGCTCGACCACCTCGAGCGGGCGATGATCCGGCTGGCCGAGCTCGGCCGCGCCCGTCGGTCATCGTGGTACGAGACCATGCCGGTCGACCTGCCTTTGTCGCCGTGGTTCCTGAACGGGATTGCCCGGGTGGACACCTCGCTCGACCCGCTCGGGCTTCTTCAGTTCTGCCTCGGCATCGAGGCGGGCGAGGGCCGGGTCCGGGGCGGCCCGCCCGCACCGCGGCCGCTCGACATCGACATCCTCATGTACGGGCAGGACGTGATTGACGAGCCGGGCCTGCGGGTACCGCATCCGCGGATGCACGAGCGGGCCTTCGTGCTGTTGCCGTTCCGGGAGCTGGCGCCCGATGTCGTGCACCCGGTGATCGGGCTGACAATCGCCGAGCTGGCGAGCCGGGTCAGCACCGAGGGTGTCGAACTCGCGGGGACGCCGTGAGGCACATCGCGGTCGAGGGCGTCATCGGGGTCGGCAAGACCGCGCTGGCCGAGTTGCTGGCGAAGCGTTTGAACGCGAAGCTGGTGCTCGAGGCGGTCGAGGACAACCCGTTCCTGGACCGGTTCTACGGCGACCTGCGTGGCTATGCGTTCCAGACCCAGCTCTTCTTCCTGCTCTCGCGCCACCGCCAGCAGACCGAACTGGCCCAGCTCGGCCTGTTCGAGGACAATGTCGTCTGTGACTACCTGTTCGAGAAGGACCGGGTTTTCGCCGGGCTCAACCTGACCGAGCACGAGTTCGCGCTCTACGAACGGATCTACGCGATGCTGGCGAGCGAGGTGCGCCGGCCCGACCTGGTCGTCTACCTGCAGGCGCGGACCGACGTGGTGATGGCGCGGATCAAGCGGCGGGGCAGGCCGTTCGAGGCCGGGATCGACCCGGAGTACGTCGACCGGCTTTCCGATGCCTACAATTCCTACTTCATGCGCTACGACGGGGCGCCGGTGCTGATCGTCAACACCGAGCGGATGGACTTCGTGCTCTCGCGCGAGGATTTCGAGGACCTGTTCCGGGCGGTCGAGTCGACGAAGTCGGGCCGGCGTTTCTACTCGCCGAGCGGGCGGGGTCGCTAGTGTACGGCCAGGCCGGCAGCGGCAAGCTCACCGCTTTCCGCATTCGGCGGAAGAAGGAGAAGGGCGAGAAGATCGTCGCGCTGACCGCCTACGACTGGCCGACCGCGCGGGTGCTGGACGAGAGCGGCGTCGACCTGATTCTCGTCGGCGACTCGGCGGCCAACGTCTGCCACGGGATGGCGACGACCGTCACGATCGGGATGGATGAGATGCTGATGCACACCCGGTCGGTGGCGGCAGGTGTCGCCAACGCGCTGGTCGTCGCCGACATGCCGTTCCTGTCCTACCAGGCGTCGACCGAGGACGCGGTGCGCAACGCCGGTCGGTTTCTCAAGGTCGGTGCCGAGGCGGTCAAGCTCGAGGGCGCGACGGCGGCGGTGCTCGAGGCAGTGCGGCGGCTGGTCGAGATCGGGATACCGGTGCTCGGCCACGTCGGGCTGACGCCGCAGTCCGTCCACGGGCTCGGTGGCTACCGGCTGCAGGCCCGGACCAGGACCGAGCGCGAGTCGCTGCTGGCCGGGGCCGTGGCGCTCGAGGCTGCCGGCTGCTTCGCGGTCGTCCTCGAAAAGGTCGCCGCCGAGGCCGCGGCCGAGGTCACCCGGGTGCTGAAGGTCCCGACCGTCGGCATCGGGGCCGGGCCGGAGTGCGACGGCCAGGTGCTCGTCCTGCACGACATGGTCGGCCTGACGGCCGGGCCGGCATTCCGGTTCGTCAAGCGCTACGCGGAACTTGGCGCGGCGATGAAGACGGCGGTCGAGGCCTACGCGGCCGACGTCCGGGCAGGCCGGTTCCCGGACCGCGACCACAGCTTCTACCTGGATGATAACGCTTAGCAGCGCGGCGGCGATGCGCCGCTGGTCCGAGCGGGCACGGGTGTCGGGCCGGGTCGGCCTCGTGCCGACAATGGGCTGTCTTCACGAGGGGCACCTCGCGCTGGTGCGCGCGGCCCGCCGGCGCTGTGACCGCCTCGTCGTGTCGGTCTTTGTCAATCCCCTGCAGTTCGGCCCGGCCGAGGACTTCCACCGCTACCCGCGCACGCCGGCGAGCGACCTGCGACTGCTGCGCGGCGAGGGGGTTGACGTCGTGTTCGCGCCGGCGGTCGGAGAAATCTACCCGGAGGGGCACTCGACCTTCGTCGAAGTGGCCGGGCTTGCCGACGGGCTGTGCGGTCGTCATCGTCCCGGGCATTTCCGGGGCGTGACGACCGTCGTCGCGACCCTGTTCAACGTGGTCCGGCCGCATCTGGCGGTGTTCGGCCAGAAGGACGCCCAGCAGGCGGCCATCATCAGGAGAATGGCGCGCGACCTCGGGTTCGGCGTCCGCATCCTGGTCGTCCCGACGGTGCGCGAGCGAGACGGCCTGGCGATGAGCTCGCGCAACCGCTACCTGACCCCGGCCGAGCGTCGGGCGGCGCCGGCGCTGTTCGCGGCGCTGGAGCTCTGCCGGCAGGAGGTCGCCGCCGGCGAGCGTTCGGTTGTCCGGCTGCGGCGCAGGATGCTCGCCGCGCTGAGCCGGGAGTGCCGCGTGCGGGTGCAGTACCTCGAGTTCGTCGATCCGGAGCGCCTCGCGCCGGTCCGGCGGGTCGAGGGACGCGTGCTCGTCGCGCTGGCCGCCTTCCTGGGGAAGACGAGGCTGATTGACAACGCCCTCATCAGCGGCGACAATGCTGTAGTTGGAACCTAGCATGCAAAGGAGATACGATGCGCTGTCAGGTTGACCGCGAGGTCTTTGCCGAAATACTGGCGGCGGTCGCCGGCGCGCTGCCGAGCCGGACGACCTACCCGGTGCTCCAGAACGTCCTGCTCGAGGTGACCGGGGACAAGTTCGCCGTCACCGGTACCGACGTTGACACGACAGTCCGCCGGGAATTCAAGGTCTCGAGCTCGGCCGAGGACGGCCAGGTACTCGTGCCCGCTCGGAAACTGCTCGAGACCGTGCGCGAGCTTGGTGTCGCGGACGCCGAGTTCCGGACCAAGGACCGCAACCTGCATATCGAGACGACGAACAACCGGGTGATGATGTCCGGGCTCGACCCCGCCGAGTTCCCGGAGACGCCGAAGCTGCCCGAGGGCGCGCCGCTCGAGCTCTCGATCGCCGCAGTACTCGAGCTCTTTGACCACGCCGCCTTCGCCGTCTCCCGCGACGACACCCGGCCGGCGATGTCGGGCATCAACTGGGAGGTCGGCCGGACCGAGATGCGGATGGTCGCGACTGACGGTCACCGGCTGAGCCATGTCCAGTCGAAGGCGAAGCAGTCGGCGAGCGCCAAGATGCTCGTCCAGCCCAAGGCGCTGAGCCTGCTGCCCCGCGGCGGGGATACCGTCGCGCTCCACGTTGACCCGTCGCGAATCGGGCTCGTGACCGAGGGGGCGGTCATCATCAGCCGACAGCTCGAGGGGCCCTACCCCGACTACACGCGCGTCATCCCGAAGGACAAGAAGCTCTATCGTGCTCTCGTCGAGCGCGAGGCGCTCACCGCCGCCCTGCGCCGGGCATCGGTGTTCGCGCACCCGGTCGGCCGGTTGACCGCGTTCAGTTTCACCAAGGGCAAGCTCAACGTCCACGCCGAGACGCCGGACATCGGGACCAGCGACGAGGACCTCGCCGCCGAGTACGACGGCAAGGACATCCGCATCGGGTTCAACGCCTCCTATATGATGGAGGCGCTCCGGCACATCGCCTCGGAGAAGGTGCAGGTGGAACTGCAGGGGCCGCTCGCGGCCGCGGTCATCCGCCCGCTCGACGAGGGCGGCGATGTCGAGAAGACCTTCCTGCTGATGCCGATCCGGCTCGACTAGCCGATGCGGCCGCGGCATGCACTCCTGTTCCTTGCCGTGCTTGCCGCGTGCGACCGGCCGGTGACTCCGACGCTCGACCCGGGTTACCGCGAGCCGATCATCAACGGCTACCTCTACCGGGTCGAGTACTACGACTGGTCGGTCGACTACCTTCGCGACGTGGAGGTCTTCGACAACTCCGGCTTCCGGATGGTGCCGTCCGTACGCATCAACAGCGAGGAGCTCCCGGCCTACTCCCATACCCTTACCCGCCACCGCTACGGTGACGAGAAGGTCTTCCGGGTCTACCGGCCCTACAACCTGTCGGTCGTCCACTACTGGGGCGAGGCGTTCTCGCGGGTGACGATGCCGGGGAGCTTCGAGGTGACGGCCCCGCGCGCCGACTACATCCACGGCCTCGATTCGACGCTGGCGGTCACCTGGAAGTCTTCCGCCGGCGCGCAGTGGTACTGGCTGGACCTGTACTGCGACTTCGAGTTCGTCGACTCGCTCGGCGACTGGGACGACTTCACGCTCGAATTCGACACCTTCGTCAGGGATACCTTCGTCGTCCTGCCGCCGCGCCGGGTGTTCCCGCGTGAGGTTGCGGAGCTCGTCGAGGGTGACGGTTCGGCGCTGGTCGTGGCCGGCTACGGCCCGGAGATCGGCCCGGGCGACATCGGCAACGTGCGCGGGGCCGGGTTCGGGTTCTTCACCGCCGGCAACGAGCCCCGCGAGCGCTACTTCTACGTCGGCGCGCCGCCGCGCGCGCGGCGGGCGGCGACCCCGGATTACCGGCGCGGCCGGCTCCTCGCCCGGGTACGGCGGCAGGCGGCGGTTGACACCGCTTCCGCACCGCGATAGTATTAAGTGACCGACAACTTGTGACGGTGCCTCTCGGGGGCGAAGGGCTTCGACGGATTGCCTGAGGGGCCCGAGTGCATGGCGAGGTTCCTCTATCACCTCGTAAATCCCGGTAGAGGAAGTACAGCTGCCAACAACAGCTACGCACTGGCTGCCTAGTAACGCAGGCGGTCCCTCGAGCTGCGAGTTCACCCGGCGCAGCATCGGGGTCTAAAAGGGTGATCAAGGCTGGCGGCAGGCCCCGGGTTGCCGGCCGGATCAATACGGGGCTGGCTGGTCGCCGCCCGTCAACCGGCTGAGCGACTGGCGAGAATAGTAGGCTGACTAACCATGTAGAGCTCTGGCTCTGAACTCTCCGGACGCGGGTTCGATTCCCGCCGCCTCCATTGCCGATGCGGTCTTGCCGGGCGGTCGCGGACGCGCCAGCGGCCTGCTGATGGGGCGGGCACGGCTGGCGCTGGCCGTCGCGGTCGCCGCGGGAGCGCTGGTCACGATGGCGGGCTGCCCGGCGCTGTACGCATCACGCCCCCGGTTCTCCGGTCGCGCGGCCCCGGCCCGCCCGCAGCGCCCGGCCCGGCCTGCGCCCAAGCCGGTTGTCAAGCCGGCCGACCCGCGCCAGGGCAAACTGTCCTGGCCGGTGCCGGGAGCCGTCGCCGCAGGGTTTGGCGTCGTCGTCGACCCCAGGTACGGCACGAAGACCCGGAAGCTGGGCGTCGATATCACCTGCGGCTCCGGCGCCCCGGTCAAGGCGGCGTATGCCGGCCGGGTCAGCTTCGTCGACGAGTTCATGGGCTACGGAATGACGGTCATCGTCGACCACGGCGGACGCCTGCACACTATCTACGCGCGCCTCAAGGAGGCCTCGGCAACGGTGGGCAACACCGTTCGGGAGGGCGAGGTTGTCGGCTACGCGGCCGACACCCTGCACTTCCAGGTCCGGATGGAGGGCCAGTCGGTCGACCCGGAGCGGTGGCTGAGGCCGCGCTGAGTCGGGCGACAAGCCCGCCGGCCGGTCCGCAGGGTCGCCCTGCTCCAGCCCGGTGACAACGACGTCCGGCATCTTGCCCCCGGGGTCTACTTCGTTCGCAGGCAGGACACCGGCGAGTCCAGTCGGCTGGTGCTGGCGAGGTAAGGCTTCGGCGGACGACTCGGAGCGCTTCGAGCCGCGGTCCGAGTTCAGTACATTGGTAACACTTTATTATCAGGACATGGGTTACACTGTTTGATGAAATGGAGGTATGACCATGTCCTGGATCGAGAACCGGTTCCAGCGTCTTCGCGCCGAGTTTGTGATGGTGGCGAGAGAGTCCGACGCGTGTATGAAGCGGGTCTGCAGCGAGTTCGGCATCAGCCGGAAGACCGGCTACAAGTGGCGGCGCCGGTATGAGGAGCACGGCCTGAGCGGGCTGGTGAGTCGCAGCCGCCGGCCGCGGGGGAATCCGCTGCAGCTGTCCGGAGCGGTGGTGGTTTCGTTGGTGGGCATCCACGATGAG
>JAWOHE010000007.1:0-5820 GCA_046485285.1 bacterium | reverse complement strand
GCGGTCAACGGCGGGGTCGGCGCGGCGTTCTTCAAGGACTACGGCGACACGACGGTGCAGGCGGTGGTGCGGCACAAGGCGACGGACGGTGCGGCGATGGTGTTCTTCCCGGTGCCGTTCGAGGCGATCAACCACTCGACGACGCGGTACCTGCAGAAGTGGACTTTGATCCGGCGGATCTTCGAGTGGTTCGGCGAGCGGGTGCCGGGGGTGGCGGAAGAGCTGCCGGCGGTTACCGACAAGCGGCCGTACGTCCTGCGGGTGAGCCCGAGCCCGGTGAGCGGGCGCGGGCAGGTCGAGTTCATCGCGCCGGTGAGCGGGCGGGTGGAGCTTCGGACCTACGCGCTCGACGGCCAACTGGTCGCGACGCGGGACCGGACGGTGACGTTCGGCGAGCGGGCGCGGATCGAGCTCGACGCGCGTGAGCTCCCGGCCGGGACCTACCTTCTCCAGCTCGTGACGCCGGACGGGGTGTTCGCGCAGAAGGCGACGGTCGTCCGCTAGCCCGGACCGCGCGACAACTCAGGCAGCAGCGCCCCGGCGCTGCTGCCTCGCTTCCCGGCGGCCGCGACGCCAACGCCCACTCTCCCCGCACTCCTGACCGCCGGCCGCCGAGGCCGGAGTTAAGAAACCCCTCTCCGACTTCGTCCTCGTCCTGACCGGGATGCCCCACCTCCTCAACCTCGCGTATCCACGTCTGGACCTCTCCCCGCCTCGTCGCCCGGCTTCCGCCTGTTAGACGCCGCCGGTTGACAAGTCTAACGCCGAATCGCAACTCCGCCGGGCGCGAAACCGGCCCGCGTCTCCGCAACTCAACCGATTGCCCTCGCTCGCCGCGCCCGGCTGTTGCAGTCACAAGGACCCGGTTCTCCCGCACCGACCGCCGGGCGTACCGGTCCAGCCCCGGCACCAGCTCTCCGAACGACATCCCGCAGGCCCGCCTGCGTGCAACGCGCGGGCAGGCCCGCAGGTAATCGGCAATCAGCCCCAGCGTCGAGCACCCCACCCGGCCGCGCTCAAGCCGGCTGAGGTGCGAATAGAAGCCAGGCTCGCGGCCCATCAGGTGCGCCAGCTCGACCAGGCTCAGCCCGGCCCGAAGCCGCAACCCGCGTAACGCCGCGCCCGGCGCAACCGTCTCTCCCGGTCCAAAGCCCGCCACCTTCACATCACTATCCATAGCCTATGTAAGTGGAAACTAACGGCCCGGTCAATCGCGAGATCGCTGCAATCGGTTGAAAAATCAGCACTTCATTCACCTCTGAATTTACCCCCTCCCCCATACCCGGTATTACTCCCCCAGTAACTCCGGAGGTTACTCCGGGGGTTACTGGGGTAGTTACTCCGGGGGTTACTCCCGGGGTTACTGGGGGAGTAACTGGAGGAGTTACTCCGGGGGTAACTGGGGGAGTTACTCCGGGAGTTACTGGGGGAGTAACTCCGGGAGTGCGGGTGGGGGTCGGGAGTCCGTGCCGCAGCTCGAAGCGCTCCGGGCTGTCTGCCGAAGCCTTACCTCGCCAGCACCGGCCGGGCCGACCCGCCGGTGTCCTGCCCCCGCGCCGCCCTCGGGCCCGGATAGAGCGGGCGAGAGCCGGCTCAGTCCTTGTCGGTCCGGTTTGCGTCCCGCTCGAGCCGCGCCAGTTCCTCGTCGTCGAGCCCGAAGTAGTGCCCCACCTCGTGAATCACCACGCTGCGGACAAGCTGGCGGACCTGGGCCGCGGTTCGGCTGCGCGCCTCGATTGGCTGCTGGAAGATCAGTATCCGGTCAGGCAGGACGTTGCCGTACCACGGACCGCGCCGGTCGAACGGCACGCCCTGGTACACGCCGAGCAGGTTCATCGGGTGTTTCGCGCCGACACTCCTGAGCGTCTCCCGGTCCGCGAGCAGCCTCACCTCCACCCCGATGTTTGCCATCCGCGACCGCAGGGAGTCGGGCAGGGAGTCGAGCGCCTCGCTGACTAGTTCCTCGAACCGCTCGCGCTCCACCTCAGCCCCTCGCGCCGAAGATGGCCGTGCCGACCCTGACCATCGTCGCCCCCTCCTCGATGCCGACCGCGTAGTCCGAGCTCATCCCCATTGAGAGGTGCGGAAGCGACCGGCCGAGCCGCTGCTCCGCTTCGCCGCGGAGCCGGCGCAGCAGCGCGAAACAGGGTCGTGACGCCTCCGGGTCGGTGATCGACCAGCCCGGCCCGATTGTCATCAGCCCGGACAGGCAGAGCCGGTCAAAGCGGGCGACCCGCGTCACGACATCAGTCAGGTCAGCGGGCTGAACGCCGAACTTGGATTCCTCGCCGGAGGTGTTGACCTCGACGAGTACCTCAACCGTCGAGCCCGCCGCGGCCGCGCGGGCCTGGAGCTCCTCGGCCAGCCGGACCGAGTCGACGCTGTGAATCAGCTCGAACAACTCGAGCGCCCGCTTGACTTTGTTGGTCTGGAGGTGGCCGACAAGGTGCCAGCGCACTCCGGGCTGGCCGGCATTGACGCCAGGTATCTTGCCCGCCGCTTCCTGGACTCGGTTCTCGCCGAACTCGGTGATGCCGGCGCGGGCCGCGGCAATGACCTCCTCAACGGTACGGGTCTTGGATACAGCGACGAGCCTCACCTCCGTGCGCGCCCGGCCGCTTCGGCCGCACGCGGCCGCGATGTCGGCTTCGAGTGCCCGGACCCGGTCCGCGATTGTCACCTGCCCAGTATATTGCCGGAACGCCGGCCGGCAAGGCCCGGGCCGGATGGACTTGCGCCCGGCCGCCTTGCGGCGATACTTGGGCGTGTCACGCCACCCGGACCCGCAGACCCGCGCCCGGCGCCGTCCGTTCGGTGCGGAACGCGGCGGACCGGTCCGCCGCGGCCTCCCACCCGCGCTCGTGTTCGCGCTGGTCAGCGCGGCCGGGTTCCTGGTCCGCCTTGCCTGGCTCCTCCAGGCCCGTGGCGTTGACCCGCTGTTCTTCGCACCCCAGATGGACGCGCTCTACCACCACCGCTGGGCGCTGGCGATTGCGGCCGGCGCGGAGTTCGCGCCCGGTGCCTTCTTCCGCGCCCCGCTCTACCCGCATTTTCTCGCGCTCATCTACCGGCTCCTCGGGCCGGACCTCGTCGTCGTCCGGCTGGTCCAGGCCGTGCTCGGCGGGCTGAGCTGCGGGCTGACCTGGCTGCTTGCGCGCCGCGTCTTCGCGCCGCCCGCCGCCCGCCGCAAGCCCGGGAGCGTATCGACCGTCCCCGGTGGCGCAGCGCTTGCCGCCGCGCTGGCCTGGGCGTTCTGGCCGACCGCGATCTGGTTCGACGGCGAACTGCTGATTCCCGCTCTGCTCGTCCCACTGCTCCTGCTCGCGCTCGTCCTGACCTATCGCAGCATCGACACCGACCGGCACTGGTGGCTTCCCGGCCTCGTGCTCGGCGCCGCCGCGCTCGCCCGCCCCAATGTGCTCGCCTTTTCCGCGGTCCTGGCCGGCTGGCTTGTCGTCAAGTACCGCCGCGGGGCGCTGCGCCGGGCCGGCCCGCTCGCGGCCGCGGTCGCGCTCGCAATCCTGCCGGTCGCGGTCCGCAACGCCCGGGCCGGCGACCCGGTGCTGATTGCCTGGCAGGGCGGCACCAACTTCTACATCGGCAACAACCCGGAATCGGACGGCACGACCGCGATCGTCCCCGGCACGCGGCCGGACTGGTGGGGAGGCTACAACGACGTCAAGCGGATTGCCGAGGCAGCCGCCGGCCGCGGCCTGCGCGGGAGCGAGATCGACCGCTTCTGGCTGAGACAAGGGCTCGGGTTCTGGCGCGACCGGCCGCTCGCGGCGCTCGGGCTCACCGGCCGCAAGCTGCTCCTGCTCGCCTCCGGGTACGAGGTCGCCAACAACCGGGACATCTACGCCGCCAAGCGGCGGACCTTCATCAACCCGGTGCTGTTCAGCACGCCCTGGCTCAAGTTCCCGTTCGGGCTGTTGCTGCCGCTGGCGCTGGCCGGTGCCTGGCTGCTTCGCCGGCGTGCCGCCCGGCTCGCGCCGCTCTACCTGTTCATCGCCGCCTACGGCCTGAGCTTCGTGCCGTTCTTCGTCACCGCCCGCTACCGCCTGCCGCTCGTGCCCGCCCTGCTCGTCGTCGCCGCGGCTGGCGCGGCCGCGCTCGTGCGGGCCCGGGGCCGGGAGTTCGGGGTTGCGGTCGCGTTTCTCGGCGCCGGGCTCGTCCTCGGCAATGCCGACCTCGCCGGAACCGGCCGCCCGACCGAGACCTACCACGAACTGCTCGCCGAGGCGGTCGGCCGCTTCGAATCAGGCCGGTTCGACGAGGCTTCGGCAGTGATCGACCGGGCCCTCGCCGCCGACTCGACCCCGGAGTTGCTCGCACTCCGGGTCTCGGTCGAGCTGGCCTGCGGCCGCCCGGCGCAGGCCGAGACCGCGGCCCGCGCCCTGCTCCGGCTCGAGCCGGACGGTCCGGCCGCGCTTGGCTCGCTCGGTAACGTGCTGGCGCAGACCGGGCGGCACGCCGAAGCCGAGTCGCTGTTCCGCCGGGCGGTCGAGATCGACCCGGCCGCGGTCGAGGCCTGGCTGAATCTCGGCAACCTCGCGCTCGCCGCCCGCCGGACCGATGAGGCCCGCGCCTGCTACGAGCGCGCGCTCGCAGTCAGCCCGGCCTGGGCACCGGCGCTCTTCCACCTCGGGCTGGCCGAATACTACTCCGGCCGCATCGACGCGGCGCGGGAATGCTGGCAGCAGGTGTTACGGCTCGACCCCGGCCACGCCGGGGCCAGACGGGCTCTGTCCGAGCTGGTCCGCTGAGTCCGGCGGCGCTAGCGGATGATCCGCTCCCAGTCGCCCACCTGCAGGGTTTCCCCGGCCGCGGCGGCGATCGCCATCTGCTCGTGCTCGGTCAGCTCGGTCGAGACTTTGTTCTCGACATTGACCGGATCCCGGAACGACGTCCCGGCGAAGTTGTCGCGCAGGTACTCCAGCGTCACGAGCAGGTTGTCGGCCGGCTGGTTGCGAGGCCGTCGCTTCAGCGCGTCGAGGACGACGAGCTCGAGATAGAAGCTCGGGAAGCGCAGCCCGCGCAGGTCGCGCCAGACCTTGAGCGCCCTGATGTCCGCAACCCGGCCCGAGTCCCGGATCAGCCGGACATGGGCGTCGAGGTCTGTCACCGTCGGCCGACCGCGCTCGGTCTCGAAGATTGCCGCCTTGCTGCCCGAGCCCCACTCCTGGCGCGCCGGGACCAGGTCTACCAACAGGCCGCGGAACTGCATGCTGATCGCGACGTTGCGCTGGCGGGGGCTGTGGCCGTTGCGCTTGAGGAAGGCGAACAGGCTGTGGTGGATCTTCTCCGGGGTCCCGCGCGTGCGCGGGCCGAGCAGGACGAGCAGGTCAAGGTCGGTCGAGCCCCGGATCCGGGTGCCCTTGGCCCAGGACCCGGTCGGCATCGTGCCGATCAGGCAGTGCCCGGACCACGGCTTGACCAGTTCGGCCAGTACGCCGGCCGTGCGGGCCGCCGGCGACTCCGGCCCATCCTGCAGGTCGTAGCGCTTCAGGACCGCCGCGACATAATCATCAGGCGACATCTCTGCCTCCAAAACTCGGTTGCCCGCCCGGCGGAAATACCGGGCCTCTCAAGGCCGAGAATAGCCGATAGCCGCGCGCTGTCAAGCGGTTTGTCGTTCCAACTCCGGAACCGCAACTATGTTTCCAACTTCAGAATCGCAACTTCTCGGGCAAGCTTGCTCCGGCTACGACTGGAGGAAGCCATGGTGTTTCACATCAGACCGGAGGCTAGATTGCTGAAGCTGACACAGGTCTTCACGCTGGTGGATGCCGGCAGCATGAATCTGAAGGAGGCGGCCGC
>JAWOHE010000092.1:0-26691 GCA_046485285.1 bacterium | reverse complement strand
TTCTCGTTGATGCCCAGGTCCCGGGCCGCCTGAGCAACCGACACGCCGCCCTCGGTCGTCAGCCGGACCGCCTCACGCTTGAACTCGCGTGTGTAGCTCTTGCGAGCTGGCTTCGCAGCTTCCATTCGGTACCTCCTGTCTAACGTTACAGACGTTCATCCGCCTGTCCATCAGACCGGGTACACTCCACTCTCCATCGGCGCATTGTCGAGCGGCGTCCCGGCCGTCCCAGTCGACCGCGTACCGCCCCGGCAGCTGGTAGTCGTCCACCAGCGTCCGCACCACCCGGCCGGCAAGGTCGTGGACCACCAGCTTCGCCCGCGCCGGCACCGGCACCCCGTACCGGATCACCGTCCGCTGCCGGAACGGGTTCGGCACGTTCTGGTGCAGCACGTACTGCGCCGGCTGTCCGCCCGGCCCGCCCGCCTGTCAACCGGCCCGGTGATTTCGGGGGATTTTGGGGACCTGGAGCGTCACGGATTCCCGTCCGCTTGACGCCCTCCCGGTCTGGAACTAGACTTGATCGATGAAAGGGAAGCTCCTGCCGGCGCTCCGGACCGGGCTCTCCGCGGCCGGGCTCCTCGCCGCCGGGTGTTCGCTGCTCGGCAGCCCGCTCTCACCCCTCGCCATCACGCTCGGGCTCGACTCGCGTCAACTGCGCGTCGGCGATACGCTGACCTGCACCGCGACGGTCTGGAACAAGACCGCCCGCCCGGTCACGATGGACTTCTCCTGCTGGCACCAGGTCAGGGTCGTCCTGTACGAGACCGGTGTGACTCCGGTCGTCTGGTGCCCCAGCATATGCGTCCCGGCCTGCAGCCGGCTGGAGCTCGATGCCTTCGAACGGAGGGACTACCCCTTCGAGATTCCACTCGCGCGCCAGACCACCGGCGCCCCGCTTCGTCCCGGCCTGTACCGCGTCCGCGCGAGCCTCACGAAGTACGATGGCCCCAGCGCCCAGGCCCTGCTCATCATCACCCGCTGACGCCGCCGCGGGCCTGCCGCCACGCGGTACCGGCCCCTGATCTGGCTCCGCGCCCGCTTCCCCGGCTTGACGAACCCTGCCGCGCCCGGCCGAGGCCGGCCGGCTTGACACCACGCCCCGGTCAACTATCTTCACCGCACGGCCCGAATGACAAACGAGACTACAGGAGGCCCGCATGTCGAAGTATGAGGAAATCTGTGCCGCCTATGCCAAGTCCCGTAGCGCTTGGGAGGACCACCGTCAGGCCTGTTGGGGTATGGCCCGCGACCTGGTCGGCAAGCTCGCCGACGACATCGGCGCGCCGCTGTCGGAGTTCTGCTTCCTGCCCCCGAACGTCGACTACGACCCGCGCGAGGTGCGGCCGGTCGAGACCGCGCTCGAGTACGGCGCCGACGGGGCGTTCCACTTCGGCCTGGGCCTTCGGTTGCGGCCCGCACCCGACCACCCGTTCCCGGAAGTCCTGCTCATCCAACTCGGCGTCTCCCGGAACCCGGGCGGCTACGAACTCCGGATGGAGGGTCTCAACGAACCCATCCGCCTGCCCCTCGAGTACGGCGAGCCGCACAAGGGACACCGCGCTTTCATCGACATGTATGCCCGGCGGGCGGCGATGACCTACAGCGAGCACGACCTCCGCTACACCGAGATCGCCGACTACTCGCGGACGATGCTGCGCTAGCCCCGGTCAGGGCAGCGGCACGATGCGTCGGTAGAAGCTCTCCGCCTCTTCGGCGTCGAGCGCCAGCGCGCTGACGAACCGGTCCACCCCGCCCTCGCGCAGCGAGTAGTTGCCGTTGCTCAGGACAAGCAGGCCGCGCTGGGCCCAGTCCCGGATGAAGTCCGGGTCCTGCTCGAACTGCTGGTAGAGCCTGGGCGAGGTCGAGGGCCGCTCGGTGTCCGGGTCTAGTGCGACCGCGACCAGCACCAGCGGGTAGCTCCGGATCGTGAGCCTGAGCCCGGGCGGGAACTCGTCCCGGGCCGGTATCACCTCGCTCGCGACGAAGTTGTCGCCGGCAAGGAAGCGCTCGGCGGCGAAGTCGCTGGTCATCCCGAGCCGGCTGCCGACGACGCAGATACCGATGTTCTGGACCAGGGCCTGCTCGCCGGGCCGGATCGAGGTCGTCATCCGGATCCGGAAGCTGGCCTGTTCCTGGGCTGCGAGGAGTTCACGGAAGGCGAGCCAGGTCATCACCGAGCAGAGTCCGCCCCGCCGCAGGTTGGGCCGGACCGCGATGTGCCAGAGCCCGACGCCCTGGCCCGGGGGCTTGCGCTCGATGAGACACTGGCCGACCCGCTCGGACTGGTCGGCAAGGTAGACCGCCGCGCGGTCGGTCTCGATCTCGGTGGTCACCTCGAACTGCCGCCCTGCCAGCAGCCCGGTGCCCATCACGATGTGGTTGTGGTCGAGCCACTCGAAACGAGACCCGACCGGCATCGGCCGCCTCTCGGTGGCGGTTGCCAGCGCGCTCATATCGGGCGCGCGAAGGCGCTCTTCTTCGGTAGGATCCATCAGAAACCTCCGGCCCCCGCTCTCCATCGGGAGCCGCGGCCATAATAGCGCGGAAACCGGGGGGGTGCAAGCGAAATTTCAGCGGGCCGGGCGGCGGCGGAACGCGAGCCAGGACAGGAGGCCGAGGACGGCGACCGCCAGCGCCCCGGCCGCGACCGGCAGGAGCACGCTCAGCACCGACATCCCGGCCGAACCGCCGGTCTCGAGCGTCACCGCGGCCGGCTGGCTGAGCCCGGCGGTCACCGACGCCGAGGCGCGGCGCAGGCTCGTCGTCACGAACTGGACCGCGCCCGCGATGCCCCCGCCGGCGATGATCGCGAGCGGCCAGCGCAGGGCCGGGCTCATCCCGGTCACGACCGAGGCGGTGACGACGATGCCGGCGACGACCGCGGCCGGCGTCGCGGCGAGGTCGAGGAGTTGGTCGAGCCAAGGCAGGTAGTAGGCCGCGATCTCCAGCCCGGTCGCGACCGCGAAGATGACCAGCGCCGGCCACGAGCCGAGCCAGGCGAAGTCGGGCGCGAGTTCAAGCCGGCCGGCGAGCGCGGCGATCGAGATGACCAGCAGCGGTACGAAGACCCGGAACCCGCAGGCCGCGGCCAGCCCGATGCCGAGCAGGACGCCGAGCAGGTACTCCACGAACCAGTCTAGCCCGAGCCCGGGCGCAGGACAAGCCCGGGCGCCGATTCCGCCAGGGTGGCTACCGCGCCAGCGGCCGGCCCTGCTTGTCGGTGAACTTGCCGACGATGATCATGATCAGGTCGATGAGCGTGCCGATGCCGAAGCAGCCCAGCGTCAGCAGCCAGACGATCCCGGTGCCGGTCTTGCCGACGTAGAACCGGTGGACGCCGAGTCCGCCGAGGAATATGCACAGGAGCAGTGTCGTGACCCATTTCTTGTCGGACGTGCCGGCCGCGGTCGTGGCGGTGTCTGCCATTGTTACTCCTTTTGTCTTCTCTCGCCGGCCTCGCGCCGGCACCCCAGTATCGCCGGCCGGGCAGCGAAGTCAAACCGCCGGCCGCGGCCGGCCTTGCCAACCGCCCTCTGGGGCATATACTGACCTCGATTATCCGTCGGGTCGCCCGACGGCCGATTGCCATGCTGACAATAGCCATTCGCAATGACACAAACCCCGTCCCCGTGAGGAGGTCGCAATGAAGCTGTTCATCGACAGTGCCGACATCGGCGAAATCCGCGAGGCCGCGAGCTGGGGCATCCTCGAAGGCTGCACCACCAACCCGTCGCTCGTCCAGAAGACCGGTCGCCCGTTCCGCGACTGCGTCGCGGACATCCTCGCGGTCGTCGACGGCCCGGTCTCGGTCGAGGCGGTCTCAGCCGACGCCGCAGGAATGCTCCGCGAGGGCAAGCAGTGGGCCGAGCTCGACCCGGACAAGGTCACCATCAAGATCCCGATGGGCCTCGAGGGCCTCAAGGCCCTGCGCGGGCTTGCCGACGAGCACATCCGGACCAACTGCACCCTCGTCTTCTCGCCTGCCCAGGCCCTGCTCGCCTGCCGGGCCGGGGCGACGTTCCTCTCGCCCTTCGTCGGCCGCCTCGACGACATCGGCCACGACGGAATGGACCTCGTCAGCGACATCGTCGACTTCATCGACAGCTACGGCCTCGACACCGAGCTCATCGCGGCCAGCCTCCGCCACCCGCTCCACGTCATCCAGGCCGCCCGGGCCGGCGCGCACATAGCGACCGTGCCCTTCAAGGTGCTCAAGGCAATGGCGAACCACCCGCTCACCGAGGCCGGCATCAGGAAGTTCCACGAGGACTACCTGAAGATCCCGGGCGCGGGCGGACGGCAGTAACCGGAGGCAAGATGCCGATACTCGATTCCCGCACCGGCAAGGTCCGCAAGGAATACCCCGCCGCCGCGCTGACCCAGGCCGCCCAGCTGATGCGCGGCTACAACCTCATCGCGCTCAACGCCGCCGGCTCCGGCCACGCCGGCGGCACGCTCTCGATAATGGACGTCGCCGCCGCGCTCTACCTCAACGTCGCCCGCCACGACCCCGAGAACCCGGACTGGCCGGACCGCGACCGGATCATCTGGTCGACCGGCCACAAGGCTCCGGCGCTCTACGTCGCGCTCGGGATGGCCGGCTACTTCCCGGTCGAGGACGTCGCCCGCCTGCGCCGGCTCAACGCGCCCTACCAGGGACACCCGCACCGGCTCAAGCTGGCCGGCGTCGAGGCCTCGACCGGCTCGCTCGGCCAGGGCCTGTCGATCGCGGTCGGCATCGCGCTCGCGCTCAGGCTCGACAAGCGCGCGAGCCGGGTCTACTGCCTGACCGGCGACGGCGAACAGCAGGAAGGCCAGGTCTGGGAGGCGGCGATGGAGGCCGGCAACTTCGGGCTCGACAACCTCTGCTGCGTCCTCGACCGCAACCGGCTCCAGATCGACGGCTGGGTCAAGGAGGTTCAGAACATCGAGCCGATCGCGGACAAGTACCGCGCCTTCGGCTGGCACGTGACCGAGATCGACGGCCACAACATGCACCAGATCCTCTCCGCGTTCGAGAAGGCGGCGAAGCTCACCGGCAAGCCGACCCTGATCATCGCCAACACCACCAAGGGCAAGGGCGTGAGCTTCATGGAGAACGTCGCGGGCTGGCACGGCAAGGCGCCGAGCGACGACGAGCTCCACCGGGCGCTGGTCGAGCTCAAGGTCGACTTCCGGCTCGACGCGAAGGCAATGAAGCGGGCCGCGCTTGACTACCAGGCCGGGGTCGACGCCGAGCTCATGGCCCGGGTGCCGAAGTTCGGCCGCGACTACTTCTGGAACCGCCAGCGGCCGCCGGCCGCCGGGGCCGGGGCGAGCAAGGAAGGCCGACCGGCACTCCCGGGCGGCGCCGGCGATAAGCCCGACGCGGACGCACACGCCGATGGCGTGTGGATGAAGGTCGAGATGAAGCCGACCCGGCTCGGCTTCGGCCAGGCGCTCGAAATCTGCGGCGCCGACCAGCGGACAATCGCCATCGGCGCCGACATCTCGGGCTCGATCCAGATCTCCCGGTTCTTCGAGTGCGACGGCAGCCGCTGCGACCGCTGGATATCGGTCGGCATCGCCGAGCAGTCCGGCACCGCGCTCGCCGCCGGGCTCGCCAAGGAGGGCAAGCTGCCGGTCTTCGGGACCTACGGCGTCTTCGCCGCCGGACGCAACCTCGACCAGCTCCGCACCACCGTCGCCTACGGCGACTTCAACGTCCTCATCGCCGGCGCCCACGGCGGCGTCTCGGTCGGCCCGGACGGCGCGACCCACCAGGCGCTCGAAGACCTGTTCAACGTCCTCGGCATCCCCGGGATGCGGGTCTCGGTCCCCTGCGACGCGGGCGAGACCCGGCGGGCGACCGAGCACCTGCTGATGGTTGAGCAGGGCCCCAAGTACCTGCGCTTCGCCCGCGAGGCGACCCCGATCGTCACGACCCCGCACACGCCCTGGGCCTGGGGCGTGCCCAACGTCTACCGCTACAAGGGCGAGAAGCCCAGGTTCGTGGACGCGTTCGAGGTATGCCTCGCCTCCGACGACAAGGGCAGCAAGGAGGACATCGCCATCGTCGCCTGCGGCCCGATGGTGCCCGAGGCCCTGCGCGCGGCCTGGATTCTCAAGGAGGAATTCGGCCTCGACGCCCGGGTGCTCAACTATCACACCCTCAAGCCCTTCGACCCCGCGCCGCTCGTCCGGGCCGCGCTCGAGACCGGCGTCGTCCTCACCGCCGAGGAACACCAGGTCGGCGCGCTCGCCGGCCTCGCCGCCCGCGCCCTGCTCGCCGACCCCGGGCTCTACGGCCACCCGCTCGCCTTCGGCTCGGTCGGGGTCAAGGACCGGTTCGGCGAGTCCGGCCAGCCCTGGGAACTGATGTGGGAGTTCGAGGTTTCAGGCGAGCATGTCGCCGCACGGGCGAAGGAGCTGGTCGACGCGGCCCGGGCCGGCGCGAAGCCGGCCGGGAAACCGGCCGCGAGGAAGCCGGCGGCGAAGAAACCCGCCCCGAAGAAACCGGCGGCGAAGAAGCCCGCTCGCCGGACGAAGACCGGGGACTAGAGTGGAACGGCTCGCCCAGAGGATGAACCGGCTCGGCACCGAGACCGCGTTCGACTGCCTGTGCCGGGCGAAGGCGCTCGAATGCCGGATGGAAGTCGTCCACCTCGAAATCGGCGAGCCCGACTTCGCGACCCCGACGCACATCCGCGAGGCGGCCAAGCGCGCGCTCGACGAAGGCTGGACCCACTACGGCCCGTCGGCCGGCCTGCCCGAGCTCCGGACCGCAATCGCCGACTACGCCGGCCGCCTGCGCGGCGTCCGCTTCAGCCCGGAGCAGGTCGTCGTCACCCCCGGCGCCAAGCCGGTGCTCGCCTTCGCGATAATGGCGCTCATCGAGGAAAACGACGAGGTCATCTACCCCAACCCCGGGTTCCCGATCTACGAATCGATGATCGAGTACATGGGCGGCCGGGCCGTGCCGGTCCGCCTGCGCGAGGACCACGACTTCCGGCTCGACGTCGAGGAGCTCGCCGCGCTCGTCAACCGCCGCACCAAGCTCATCATCATCAACTCGCCCCAGAACCCGACCGGCGGGGTCCTCACGCCCGAAGACCTCCGGCGCATCGCCGATATCGCCCTCGAACACGACTGCTGGGTCCTCGCCGACGAAATCTACTCCGAGACCCTCTACGAAGGAACCTTCGCCAGCATCAGCCAGGTCTCGGAAATCGCCCGCCACCTCATCATCCTCGACGGCTTCTCCAAGACCTTCGCGATGACCGGCTGGCGGGTCGGCTACGGGATAATGCCGCTGGCGATGGCCGAGAAGCTCGCCCGCATCCAGACCAACACCAACTCCTGCACCGCCTCATTCAGCCAGCGGGCCTGCATCGCCGCGCTCGAAGGCCCGCGCGACGAGGTCGACGCGATGCTCGCCGAGTTCCGTCGCCGCCGCGATGTCATCGTCAAGGGTCTCAACGACCTGCCCGGCTTCCGCTGCCGCCTGCCCAGCGGAGCGTTCTACGCCTTCCCCAACGTCGAGGACACCGGCATCGACTGCAAGGTCCTCGCCGGGCGCCTGCTCGAGGAGACCGGCGTCGCCTGCCTCGACGGGACCTGCTTCGGCAAGCACGGCAACGGCTTCCTGCGCTTCAGCTACGCGAACTCGGTCGCCAACATCGAACGCGCGCTCGACAAGCTCCGGCGGTTCCTTACCGCCCGCTGACGTGACTGCCGGACCGCCGGCAGACCCGGCCGACCGGCTCGTCCGCCTCGGCCGGCTCTGCTTCGCCGACTTCGCGCGCCTCAACGGCCCGCGCCTGCTCGCCGCGCTCGGCGCGGTCGAACCCGCGCGGCTCACGCCCCTGCTCGCGCGCCACCCCCCGGTCCTTCGCGCCCTGCTCCGGGCCGACCCGGGGCGCCGCGACTGGCCAGCCGGGCGCGACGACGACCGCGCGCTCGAAGCCGCGCTGGTCCGCGCGTACGCCTTTGACCTCCTCGCCGCGAAGTCGCCGGCGCTGTTCGAGACCCTTCCGTTCTTCGACTGGGACTTCACCGTCGTCAGCCGGCGCTGGCCGGTATGGCGGACCCGCCTGCTCCTCGCCGGCGACTCGTCGTCGATCACCGCGGCCCGGTGCCGCCGCGCTGCCGGCGTCATGGTCGTCGAGCCCTGCCCGGCACTGGCCGCCTACACCCGACGTAAGGCCGCGCTCGCCGGGGTACGGCGGGCGAGCACCGTCGCCGGTCCGCTCGAGGCAGCCGTCGCCAGCGGCGGGTTCGACACCGCGGTCGTCGCCCTGCCGGCCGGCCCCGACCCGACCCGCCTCTTCACCCTGCTCGCCGGCCCGGCGCTTGTGCTCGCGTTGCGCCCGGGCGCGGAGGCGGGCGTCGCGCCGCCGCCCGGCTGGACGCCGCTCGCGGTTCGGACCGAGGCCGGTCCCCGGCCGGGCTGGCTCGCGCCGGGAGCTTGACGCGCCGCCCTGCGTCAGTATATTGCCACCAGCGATGAGCCTCCCTCTGCTGGTCAAGACCCCGAAGGACGAAGGTGAAGCTGTCCTCGTCCCCGCGGGCCGGTTTCAGTTCGGAATTGACCCGGCCCGGGTCAAGGCCCTCCTCGCCGAACTCCACCAGGAACCCGAGCCGCTGTTCGAGACCGAGTTCGCGCCCCGGACCGCCATCGTCCGCAACTGCTACATCGACCGCTACCCGGTCACGAACCGCCGCTACGCGAAGTTCCTCGAGGCGACGAAGCACTCGCCGCCCCGCTACTGGACTGACCCGCGCTGGAACCGCCCTGACGCGCCGGTCGTCGGGATCAGCTACCGCGACGCCGAGGCCTACGCCCGCTGGGCCGAGAAGCGCCTGCCGACCGAGGAGGAGTGGGAGCGGGCCGCGCGCGGCACCGACGGCCGGACCTGGCCCTGGGGCGACACGTTCGCGCCGGGCTGCTGTAGCTCGCGCGAGTCCGGCTTCGCCGGCACGACCGCCGTCGGCCGGTTCCCGAACGGCGCGAGCCCGGTCGGCGCGCACGACATGGCCGGCAACGTCTGGGAGCTCACGTCCGGCAACTGGGCCGGCATGGGCAAGGCGATCCGCGGCGGCAGCTACTCCAACCCGGCCGCGTTCTGCCGGACCACCTGCCGCTGGGGCATCGAGCCGGACCTGCCCGGCTCGACCTGGCTCGGCTTCCGCTGCGTGATGGACCTCGTCAAGGCCCGGGTCCACGCCCGGCCGGTCGGCCCCGGCTAGCCGCTCGCCCGGGCGCCGGCTCAGGCCGGCGCGCTCTGGATTTCCTTGAGGACCGCGGCCAGCGCCTTCACGAACCGCTTGTTCTGCTGAGCCGTGCCGATCGTTACGCGGAGCGCGTTTGGGTAGCCGTAGTTCTTGACCGGCCGGGTGATGATTCCCCGCCGCTGGAGGCCTTCGAACACGACCTGCGAGTCCACTGCGAAGTTGACCAGCACGAAGTTCGTGAAGCCCGGGATGTGGAACACCTGTAGCGCCTCTAGCTCGGCGTGCAGGTACTTACGCCCCGCCTCGACCAGCTTCCGGCTCCGCTCGGCGTGCGTCTTGTCGTCCATCGCCGCCATCGCCGCGAGCTGGGCCGCACGGCTGACGTTGAACGGCGTGTGGACCTTGCCGATCGTCGCGACGATTTCCGGCCGGGCGATGCCGTAGCCGACCCGGAGCCCGGCGAGGCCGTAGATCTTCGAGAACGTCCGCAGGATCAGCACGTTCCGGTTGGCGTTGTAGTAGTCGAGCGAGCGCGGGTACTGCTTGGTCGTCATGTAATCGGCGTATGCCTCGTCGATGATGACCAGCACGTGCGGCGGCATCCCGTCGATGAACGCGTCGAGCTCGCGCCGGGTTACCATCGTGCCGATCGGGTTCATCGGGTTGTCGAGGTAGACGATCTTCGTGCGCTCGGTGATGTTCTCGCGCATCCGGGCGAGGTCGTGGCGGTACTCCTTGGTCGGGATCTCGCGCAGGCGGCAGTCCATTATCATCGCGCCGACCTTCGCCATGATGAACGACCCCGATGACATCGCCAATTCGTCCTCGGGCCGGAGGTAGGCGAGACAGGCCATCATTATCAGCTCGACCGACCCGTTGCCGACGATCACCGCCTCGATGTCGACCCGGTGCTTCTTCGCGAGCTTGTCGCGCAGGAGCCAGCAGGTGTCGTCCGGGTAGAAGTTGAGGCTCCCGAGCTCGCGGCGGAGGGCGTTGAGCGCCTTCGGCGAGGGCCCGAGTGGATTCTCATTCGACGCCAGCTTGTCGATCTGCCCGCGCAGGGCGAGCTCGCGCGCGACCTGCTCGACCGGCTTGCCCGGCTTGTACTGCTGGATCGACTCGATATTAGGCCTGGGTGTCGGGTACGACCCGGGACTGATGTCCGGTTGCATCTCCGTCCTCCTTTGCGCCCGTTGCGGACAAACTCTCGCTCCCGGTGCTGGGAACTGCTGGCGCGGCACGCGCCGGGAGTCCGTTTCTGAATCTTGAAGGAATTCTGTCTCCGTTCCGCGCCGAAGGCGCGGCTTCCCGGCGGCCGGGGGCCGCCGGGCGCATCACCGCGAAAACCACCCCGCCGGCCAGCGCGAACGCCAGGTCCAGCGCCAGGAACAGCAACGCGGTCGCCAGCGCCAGCTCCTCGGGCAGGCGGCCAGCCAGCCAGCCGGGCGTAAAAAACAGCACGAACGCCCATTCCCGCACGCCCAGCCCGCCGATCGTCGGGATGTTGACGACGATGTTCAGGAGCGGTATGAACACGAAGTAGTAGACCGCCGGCACCGTGCCGCCGAGCGCGGCCGCGACGCTCGCCCAGCTCGCGGCGAGCGCCGCCTGCACCCCGATGCCGGACAGGAAACTCAGCGCCAGCGCCCGCGGCCGGTCGCGGTAGGACTTCACGGCGGTGTAGGCCCGGTCGACCCGCTCGCCGAGCCGGAGGAACCGGACCCGCCCGAACGCCCGCATCGCCAGCCGGTGCGCGGTGTCGCTCAGGAACGCAAGCGTGACCAGCACCAGCAGGACCAGCCCGGCCGCGAGCGGCAGGGCGACCCCGGCCCCGCGGAAGGTGATGCCGGCGACCGGCAGCTCCAGCGCACGCGCCTCCGGGCTCAGGGCGAACAGCCCCAGCGACACGACCACCGCGAGAAACAGGAGGCTCACGAAACCGATCAGCCGGTCGAGCAGGGTTGCCGAGAGCGCGTCCGCGCCGCGGTTCCGGCCCGCGGTGTAGGTGATGCGGAAAACATCGCCGCCGATCGACGTCGGCAGGAGCTTGCAGAAGAACAGCGACAGCGTGAACACCCGGGCGAGATACCAGGTCGAGAACCTGAGCCCGCGTGCCGCCAGCAGAACCTGCCAGCGCCAGCTCGAGATGACGATGAACGCGACGTACCACCCGGCGGCCATCACCAGCGGCCAGGCCCTGACCCCGCGAATCGCCCTGCCGACCTCCGGAAGCTTCTCGCGGAAGATCCAGAGCAGGAGCCCAAGCAGGACCGCCGACAGGAGCGCGCGCCCGACCACCTTCGCTGCCGCGCGTGCTATTCCGTCCCCCGTCTCCCGTCCTCGGTCCTTCCTCCACCTTCGCCCTGCCCGAGCCGCCGCTCGATGCCGTCCAGTCGGTCGCCCAGCATCGCCAGCGACTCGCCCAGGAACCCGGCCGCGAAGAACAGGATGCCGGCCAGCACCAGCAGCATCACAAGGTACAACAGTGGCCGGAAACCGTGCCCGAACAGCCGCAGGACGACCGCGAGGAGGCCGAGAAGGAAACCGGTCCCGAGCGCGACCGTGCCGAGCGTCCCGAAGTAGAGCATCGGCTTGCGGACGAACGTGAGCTGGAACCCGACCGCGACGAGGTCGAAGAACCCGACGAACATCCGGGCCGCCCCCCCGTACTTCGGCACGCCGTGGAGCCGCGGTCGGAGCAGGACCGGTATCTCGGTCACCGAGAACCCCCGCGCCGCGGCCAGCGGGACAATGTAGCGGTGCCAGTCCTTGCGCAGGTGGACGCCTTCCAGCACCTCGCGCCGGAAGGTCTTGAGCGAATTCATGTCCTTCACCCGGAGCTTGAACAGCAGCCGCGCCAGGCCGTTGTAGACCCCGGAGACGAACCGCTTCTCGTAATGGCCGCGCTTCTCGCCGGTCACGAGGTCGAACCCCTCCCTGAGCTTCGCGAGCTGGCGAGTGACGTCGTCCGGGTCGAACTGCAGGTCCGCGTCGAGGATGGTGATGATGCTCCCGCGCGCGGCCGAAAGCCCGGTCACGATCGCCGCGGTCTTGCCGATGTTCCTCCGGTGCCGGCGGGCGACCAGGAACGGGTACTTCTGCGCCAGCGCGAGCGCGGCTTCCCAGGTCCGGTCGGTCGAGCCGTCGTCGACCAGGATGACCTCGTACCCGGGGGCCATCTTCTCGACCACCTCGGCCAGCAGCGGCTCCAGGTTCTCGGCCTCGTTGTAGGCCGGGACGATTATCGACAGCTCGACCGGCACCGGCCCGGCCGCGGACTGCGCTGTCCCGTCCTGGGCAGGCACTTCGTTCTGCTCTAGATGTTCCATTATCCGGCTGTCAACCGCAGCGGGCGCGGCTCTCGACAAACGGTCAGCCAGAATATACCCGGACCGCTAGGTTTGTCAATAGCCGAAAACCGCCCCGGCTGCGGTCGCGACCGTCCTGAGGTCAGCTAAGCTGTTGAAACACAGCCGTTTGAGGCGAATTGGCCCTCAGTCGGTCAGCATCAACCGCACGGTCCTGGTTTGCCCGCCGACGTTGAGCCGGGCGAAGTAGGCGCCGGCCGCGAGCCGGGCGCCGCTTTCGTCGGTCCCGTCCCAAGCCAGGCTTGCCTCGCCCCCGGCCACCGCAAAGCGGCGGACGACCCTGCCGGCGGCGTCGAGCACTCCGAGCCGTCCCGGCCGGCTGAGCGTGAGGCTGAACCGGACCGACCGACCCGGTACCGGCCCGGCCTCGAACCTGCCGACCGCGGCCTGACGTTCCTCCTCGACGCCGGTTTCTTCGATGCCGAGGTAGAGCGCGACGTGGCCCTCGTAGGTGCCGAGCAGGAAATCCGGGACCCCGTCGTTGTTCCAGTCCCCGAACCCGCACCGCGAGCCGTAGTAGTTGCCGAGGTTGTAGCGGAGCGGCGAGCCGTCTTCGAGCTTGAGCGTCTCGCCCGCCGCGAACCCCGGCGCCCCGATGCTGCCGACGTTGCGGAAGAAGTGCACCCAGCCGTTGTTCTCGCCGACGATCAGGTCATCGAGCCCGTCGCGGTCGAGGTCGAAGACGTAGGGGTTGCCTCGGTAGAAACGTATCGCCTGGCCGCCGGCGGTCACCAGTTCGTAGTCTTGGAACAGCGGCCAGGTGTCCGTCGCCTGGTTGAGGTAGAGCCGCACCTCATAGCTCTCGTTGCCGATAATGACATCCTTCCTGCCGTCGTTGTCCCAGTCGAACACCGCCGGCTGGGAGTTGTAGCCGACGTCCCAGACCAACGAGTCGAGGAGCCGGTACTGCATGTGAGCCGCGAGCCCGCCCAGCGAGTCGCGGATGAAGACGTTGAAGTAGCCGTTGCGGTCGCCAGAGATGATGTCCGGGATGCCGTCCGAGTTCCAGTCCACGACCTGTGGACTCGAGCCCATGCATCAGCCGTAGGGAAGCTGGATGACCTGGCCGCTGGCCTGAAGGTACTCGTGGCTCGCGAACTCGGGCGCCGAGTCGTCGCCGACGTTCTCGAAGAACGCGATGTGGCCGTAGGAGAACTGGCCGACGACCATATCCTTCCGCCCGTCCTCGTTCCAGTCGAACATCACCGGAGCGGTGTAGTACCCGAGGTCGATCGGCACGCCGCCGGACGAGATTCGCTCCGCAGCGCGGAAGCGCGGGACCTGGGCGGCAGCCGGCAGCGCCACCGCAAGCCCGATCATCACCACTGCTCTCAACCGTCTCATCGTTCCTCCTGTTGACGAACTCACTGTCTCCTCGCGCGGGTGCTCCGCGATGGCACCGGGCGCGAGTGTCGTGTCAACTGGATTATGCCTTTCCGGCCGCACGGAGTCAAGGCTTTTCCGTCTCAGCCGACCCGGCGGCGGCTGTCCGAGGCTCTGACACCTGTGCCACGCACCTCTTGTGTGTCTCATTTGACGAGACACACCATAAATCACTGTAGGGCAATAGCTTGGTCGAAGGGAGGCGTCTCTACGACTCGTCGAGTGTCTCACCGTCCGAGTGCACACAGAACCCTCAAGGACCCGGCTGTCACGATAACATATTGTAGAAATGACACTTACTGTCTGGGTAGGCATCTGGCACAGAGTGTGCATTAGTTCGGTCGTCCGCAAGCAAAAAGGAGTATGTGATGAAAAGCTGGATGCTGAAGACCGCACTGCTGGCCCTCGCGCTCGGACTGATACTGACCGGTGCCCGGATGCTCCGCGAGGCTCACGCGGCCGAGCGCCACGAGGGCCGCGGCGTCGCGCCGGAAGACGGCGCGAAGATCTACCGGCAGCGGATGCAGGAAACCGACCGGCTGATGCACGACGAGGACGGCCTGTCGGTCAGTTGGACTCGCTAGGCGGGTACCGTGAAAACGGAGGAGGCTGAGATGCTCAGGACAACCTCGATCTGGATTCTCCTCGCCCTCGCCGGCGGCCTGCTGGTAGTGGGCGGGATGGTCACCTCGCGGGCGGTCGCCGTTGCCGGGGACGGGCTGCGACCGACCATCGAAAGCGAGGAGGCGGTCGGGATCTACCAGGACCGGATGCAGGCCACCTACGAGATGCTTGACTGCGAGCGGCCGGCTGACCCTGGCCGCGCAGACATCTGACTGGGGCCACGAGCAGAGGTGGGTTACGTCGCGGGGGCGCCCAAAGCGCCCCCGCGACGCTTTCAACGCCTGCCCGCGCGGCGCAGGCGCTCCGGATGTCAGGGGAGCCGGCGGTCCCCGTCGAGCCACATCACGAACACCCGGTCCGACCGGCGGGCGAGGTAGTCGTCGAGCCGGGCCGCAAGCTTCTGCTGTTGCAGGTAGTTACGGATGACCTCCTGCATCTCGAGATAGCTCATCACCCGCTCGTCCTCCCGGGCCAGAACCTTGACGAGGTGGAGCCCGTGCTCGGACCGGACCGGCTCGGATACCGCGCCCGAGTCGAGCCCGGCCACGACCGTGTCGAACGGCGCGCTCAGCCCCTCGAGCAGGAACTCGCCGAGGAACCCGCCCTCCTGAGCGGTCGCCGGGTCGTCCGACCTGAGGCGCGCGAGCGAGTCAAAGGCCGCGCCTTCGAGCGCCAGCCGCCTCAGCTCGAGCGCCCGGTTGCGGGCGCGCAGGGTGTCGGCCCGGCCGACCGCGACCCTGAGCAGGATCGTGCGCAGGCGGACCCGGTCGCCGGACCTGGCCTCGAGCCTGACGACCTGGTAGCCCTCGATCCCCCGGAACGGCGGCGACACCTGGCCGGGCTGGAGCTGGTCCGCGACCATCGCGATGTCCGGCGGCAGTTCGGCAAGCTCGCGCCAGCCCCGGTCGCCGCCCTGGCCGCGCGTCGGCGCGTCGTCCGAGAACGAACCGGCGACGACCCCGAAATCGCCGCCCCGGGCCAGGATGTCGAGCACCTCGGAGGCACGCCGGCGGGCCTCGGCCTCGGCCGCCTCCGCCGGCTCGACCGCGACCAGGATGTGGGCCAGCGCCACCCGCCCCGGCACCCGGGCGATCGAGTCCCGGCGCTCGTTGTAGAACCGCTCCGCCTCGGACGGCGGGACGTAGACCTCGGTCAGCCCTTCCTTCTCGAGCAGCTTCCGCGACAGGAGCTGGCGCTGGACGTCGTCCTCGTAGCGCCGGCGCAGGTCCCGCTCGGACAGCCCCTCGGCCGCCAGCGCGGCCCGGAACTCATCGGCCGTCTCGAACCGCTCGCGCAGGCGCGCCAACTGCTCCTCGACCCCGGCCGCGACTTCCTCGCGCGTGACCGAGAGCGTGTCCTGCCGCGCGAGCGCCTCGAGCAGGAGGTTGCTGACGAGGCTCGCGAGGGTCTGCTCGCGCAGGACCGCGGCGGGCGTGACCGAGTCCATCGCCGCGAGCCGATAGAAGTCGGCCGCCTGGCTCAGCTCGCTCTCGAGGATCGCTGTCTCGCCGACCACCGCGACGACCGAGTCCGCGCCCGCGCCGCCCGCCGTCGCGGCGAGCGCCAGCACAAGCAGTGCGACGGCCGGCCTACTCGAAGTACGCATCGGGCCGGAGTTCGATGCTCGCCCCGCGCCGGAGCTCGCTCAGGAGCGAATCGACCGCCGCCTCGCCCTTGCGGTATGCCAGCACCGCCTGGATGTAGCCCTGCGCGTCCGCGAAGCTGACCTCGGCCTTGACCTTGCGCCGGTCAACTAGCTTGATTACCTGGAACCCCTCCTGGCTCGCGATCACGTCCGACACCTCGCCCCGGCCGAGCGCAAAAATCGCCTCCTCAAGCTTCGGGTCGCCGCCGCCGCGCGGGTCGCCGAAGCCACGCGGCAGGAAGCTCGATTCCTCGCCGCCGGGCAGGAGCTGGTCCTGCGAGCGCTCGCGGGCGAGCCGCTTGAAGTCCCCGCCCCGTCGCACCTCGTCCAGCGTCTGGACCGCGAGCAGGCTGTCGCCGAGGACGATGCGCATTATCTTGACCTCTTCCGCGAACTCGTCGCGGTGGGCGTTGAAGTAATCGAGCATCTCGGCCTGGCCGACCGTGACGCCATCGGTGAGCTTGCGCAGGAGTTCGTTGACGAGATAGTCGCGCTCGAGCCGCTGAAGGTAGACCTTCGTCTTCGGCTCATCCCTGAGCCCGCGCCGCGCCGCCTCCTGGTACATCAGCGAGTTCGAAACCCACTTGTCGAGTATCTTCGGCAGGTTCTCGCGCGTCACCACGAACCCGTCCGGCGCGAGCGCCGCGAGGTCGTCCTTGGTGAGCCGGTCGTCGTTCACCTGCACCAACACCTTGCCCGTCGGCTTCTCCGGGCATCCCGCCGCGAGCAGGCACGCGCAGGCGGCCGCCGCCAGCCCCGCGCGTAATCCGAACCCTGTCTGTCGAGTCACGTGCCTCTCCTCACTGCTTCTCCTTTGCCAGTTGCCACTTACCGTCCGGGCCCTGCCTGATGCTCCGCAGGACCCGCTCATCGACCCTGACCTTCGCCCGACTGCGCAGCCCGGCCGCGTACGCGAGCCGGGCCGCCCGGCGCCGCTCGCTGCGGAGCCGCACCGCGATGTGCTCGGCCGCGCCCTCGAACTCGACGCCCGGGTACCGGTCCCGGTTCTCCTCGAAATGCTCGCGGAGCTCCGCCTCGCTGATCTCGCCCCGGTCGGCGACCACCCGCGCGTGCAGCGCCTCGTAGAGCAGGGCCTGCCGGCGCGCGTCAAGCGAGTCGCGCACCGCCGGCCGCCGGTCGAGCCCGCGCGCGAGCCCGTCCTCGTAAATCAGGTCCTCCTCGACTTCGCGCCGGACCGCGTAGCTCCGCATCGCGCTGTCGAGCGCGGGCGGGAACCGGCGCAGCAGGTGCATCAGCCGGCCAACCTTGACGTACTGCCGGCCGTCCCGGACCGCGACCGGCGCCTCGAACTCCGCTTCGGTCAGCGAGTCGGCCGGCCGGACGCAGAGCGCGAGCCCCTCGGGCAGGAACAGGAGCCGCTTCCGGAGCGCGGCCATGTACTCCTGCGCGAGCCCGTGCTGGCGGAACTGCCGGAACCGCACCGTCAGCTCGCCGCCGATCTGTTCGAGCGGCGGCGGCTGCGGGTCGGCCTCGCGCCGGTCCTCGAGCCGGAGTATCTGCCACCGGCCGTAGACCGGCAACGCCGGCGTGTGCCCGCCCGGCTCGAGCCGCCCGACCGCGTCCTTCACCGGCGCCTCGACCCAGGCCGCCGGCATCCAGCCGGCGTCGCCGCCCGCCGCCGCGTTGGGAAGCTCCGACCAGCGCGCTGCCAGCGAGTCGAACCGCTCGCCCGCGGCCAGCTCCCGCTCCAGCCGCCGGGCTAGGCTCTTCTGCTCGACCTCGATGACCCGGAGGTGAAGCTCGACCCCGAGCCCACGGTACGCGCTGTCGAGCGCCGCTTCGCTTACGTCCCGGGCCGGGCTCACGACGTCGGCGTACAGCTCCTGACTGACGAACGCCTTCCGGGCCCGCTCCAGCTCGAACTCGATGACGCTGTCAAGACCCTGCCGGACTGCCTCCTGGATGAGGAGCTCGTGATCGATGATGTTGTCGAGGCTGCGCCGGACCAGCGCGAGGTTGTCACGCTCCGGGTCCACCTTCCGGGGCAGGGACCGGCCCAGCCGGCTGACGGTTATCGCCTGTCCGTTCACGCGCGCGACGACCCGGTCGCCCGGTGCGGCCCGGCACGACGTCAAGATGCAGGCCGCGGCCGCGCAGGCCAAGAGGCGGCCGGTACCGGCAGGCGCGGTGCCCACGATGCCGGGCAGGCCTGCTACTTCCCGGTCCCGGGCGCGGGGGCCGGCGCCGGGTCGGGCTCCGGCTCGGGCTCCGGCTTGTCGCCCATCCGGAACTTGAGCGACGCGAAGTGGGTGTGTTTCGCGTCGAGCGAGAACGTCTTGGTGTTCTGGGCGAGAATCAGGTCGTAGGTCTCCCCGGGCACGAGCCCGGACACGGCCGCGCCTTTGAGGACCTCGTTGCCCGCGAACTGCGCCGGCGCGCCTTCGCCCCGCCAGGTCAGCGGGTAGGCGAACTCCATCGTGGTGATGCCGGTCTCATCGTCGAAGTCAATGTCCCAGTCCGGCAGCAGCAGGTCGGCGCTCCCCGCGACCGGGTGCGCGTGGCCCTTGCCGACCAGGCAGAACGCGTCGGTCGTGTCGTCTGTATCGAAGCCGACGACCATGTTCGCGCCGTCCATCGTCGCCGAGCCGAACCCGATGCCGAACCAACCCCGGCCCCGGGTTTCGACCCCGACATACATCAGCGAGTCGTCGTAGCCCCATGATACCGTCATCCCGGTCGCGGCATTGACGAACTGGGCCGGGTACTCAAACTCACCTTCCTCCCGCTCGACCCAGCCGTCGCTCGACGCGCGGTCGTCCAGCTCCGGGTCGTAGGACATCACCGGCATGTCATCAGCGGCCGCGAGCGCGCCGGCCAGCAGGGCAACGGATACCAGCAGTCTCATCATCGCGTTTCTCCTTTCAGTTCGGGCCCGTACCGGGTAGGGTCGCGGGCAGACAACGGACAAGACAGTAGATGATAGCCCGGTTCACCGGGTCGTCAATGACGTCGGCCGCATCGCTGAAGACAGGAGGCGGAAGTCGGCCCAGCCACTCGCGGTGCGGCCCCCACGGGCGCGTCAGCGCATCATCCTCCCTCCCTGTCAGACGTCCGCCCGCGCCGGAAGGAAGCTCGTGAGCCTCGCCCGACCCTGCACTGCGACTGCCGAAATCTGCGACAGCGGCACGGCAATTATCGGCGGCAAGGGCACGTTCGCTCCAGTCGCGGCCTCGCCATTCTACTGAAGTGCCTTCAAGTGAGCCACTTAGCTTCCAGGGCTGGTGCGACATCGCGGCACGCAATGTGCATATTCAAGTTCGAGGCTTCGAGTCCTATGTGAGCTGGGGAGGTGCTGGATGTTCGTAGTCTCAGATGAGTTGTGTGACGAAGTGCGGGATGCCCGGATGCTCTTATCCTCGGTGCTTCCCGCCTGCGAGCGGACGGCCGTGCTCCAAGGTCGTGCCTGGACTATCTGCGGCCCGGTCAGCGGCGCGGAAGAGCACCGCCCGGGCGAGAAACGGTCCGGCGAGAAGAACGAAACGGCGCCCGGGTGCGCCCAGGCCAACGATGAAAGAGCGTGATTGCTGCGTGACCGACTGGCTCGAGTTCGGCAGGATACTGCCCGACGAGCGGGAGCCGATGATGGAAAACGGCGCCGGCGAATGCACCGAGCCCTCGGAGGAAATGCCCCGGAATCACCGGCCCTTCCACACCCGACGGACCGACCAACTCGACCGCCCGCCGTCGGTCGGTCGCTTCGGTGACTGACGCGGCCCGCTACGGCCGTTCCGCGGGTCGGGCCCGCGCCATCTCGACGAGGTACAGCTCGGCCCGGCCAAGGTAGATCTCGGCCAGCTCGTTGATGTAGTCGATCTCCGCGCCGGTGAGCTCGCGCTTGATGACCGCCGGTACACCCGCGACCAGCGTCCCGGCCGGCACGTCGAACCCCTCCCGCACCACCGAGCCCGAGGCGACTATCGAGTGACTGCCGACACGGGCCCGGTTCTGGACGATCGCGCCCATCCCGATCACGCACTCGTCCTCGACCCGGCAGCCGTGCAGAATCGCCCGGTGCCCGACCGTCACCCGGCCGCCGATGACCGTCGGCGTGTCCGCGTCGGCGTGGACCACGGTCAGGTCCTGGATATTCGTCTCCGGCCCGACCGTGATGCTGTCGACGTCGCCACGCAGGATCGACCCGAACCAGACGCTGGCCCGGTCACCGAGCGACACCCGGCCGATGATGGTCGCGTTCGGCGCGACGAACACCCCGCGCCCGAGCCGCGGGACGTGCTTCTGGAAGTCCCACAGCATCAGCCGCGGCTCCTTTCTTCCGTCTTCATCGCCTGTCCCTTACTCCGCGTCCGGCCGGACGAACCGCACCAGCGCGACGTCGCGGCCGCCCCGGCCCTGCTCGACCGTCCCCAGCGCATAGACGTCGCCGTCGACGACGAGGGCCGCGGCGTCGGCGTCGCTGCCCGGCCGCCAGTTCCGCTCCCAGGTCGAGGTCGCACCGGGCCGGTACTGGAACGAGAGCATCGAACGCCCGGCGCCGGTCAGCGTCCCGGCCACGAACACGTCGCCCTGCTCCGTCACCGCGATTGCCCGGCCCTCGGCCGTCACCCGGCCGCCGTAGGCCGTGCGCCGGATCAGCTCGCCATCCGGCTGGTGCTCGATTATCACGCAGCGCGGCCCCTCCGGGGTCAGCGCGGTCCCAGTCGCCAGCACGTGGCCGTACTGGTCCGCCGCGACGCCGCCCGGGACGTCCTCGCCGCCGCCGTCGTAGGTCCGGGTCCACACCGTGTCGCCCTGCGGGGTGAGCTTCGCGACCAGGATATCCGGGTTCTCCGCGCCGCCGACCGTCCCGACCAGCACGAGGCCGCTGTCCGGCGCGAGCGCCAGCCGCTCCCCGCCCGCGTCCCGGCCCGGCCGCCAGTTGCGGGTGAACTCGGTCCGCCCGTCAAGCGTCAGCGCGGCGACGAACACCTCATCGCGCTCGCCGTCCCGGACCCGGCCGCAGACGTACACCCGGTCCGCCCCGAGTGCGATGCCCCGGCCCCAACAGGCGTCGCCGACCGCCAGCGCCCTCTGCCACAGGATCGCGCCGTCCGGCCGGTAGCAGACCGCGAGGCACATCTCCCGGCCCTCGACGCGGCCCGAGCCGGTCGCGTAGATGATGCCCCTCGCGTCAATCGCGACGTCGCCGGCGATGCTCGCCTCGCCCTGGCGGTACTGCCGCCGCCAGAGCTCCCGGCCGTCCGGCTCGAACTTCAGCACCAGCCAGGCCGGGCCTGAGTCCGTGCCGACGGTCGCGAGCGCGGCGAGGTGCGTACCGTTGCCGGCAAGCCCGGCCGCGACATCGTCCCCGCCGAGGTCGATGACCCGGCTCCAAGCCACCTGGCCCGGCCCGCAGCCCGAAACCGACACCGTCAGCAGAAGCAAGGCGGCGAGCCCGCACGTCACCAGCAGGAGGTTGTGGTTTCGCACGGAAAGATTCTCCGCCCTCGCTTCGGCCCTGTCAAATCAGGATTTCCCCGCCTCCGCCCGCGCCGACCCCGGGCCAAGGGATTCCTTCAATCGGCGGCTCCGCCGCCTCTGGCGGGCACTCGCGCAGGCCGCGAAGCCGAATGACGGCTGGTAACGGCCCGATACCGTCCGGTGGCCCGCCCGGAGTGAGGGAGTCCTTTCCGCGCCCTGGTCCTCTGTGGGAGCGACATCCCCTTCGACTCCGCTCAGAGCTTGCCCTGAGGCACTCGAAGGGGCAAGCTCTGTCGCGATTCGTTTCGCCCTCGGACATCGCGGTTTGGAAACCGCTCCTACATCCGAGTCGCACGGAGCCCACACCCTCCCGCATCTCGAACGACACCCCTCAGGCCCGCCTGCGCGCAACGCGCGGGCAGGCCCGCAGGTAGTCGGCAATCAGCCCGAGCGAAGGATGCCGCTACCGGCCGTGCTGCAGCCGGCTGAGGTGCGAGCAGAAGCCCGGCTTCCGGCCCATCAGGTGCGCCAGCTCGACCAGGCTCAGTCCGGCCCGAGGCCGCAACCCGCGTAACGCCGCACCCGGCGCAACCGTCTCTGCCGGTCTGAAACCAGCCACCTTCGCATCACTACCCGTAGCCTATGTAAGTAGAAACTAACGGCTAGCTCAATCAGAAAATCGTCGCAATCGATTGGAAAATCAGCACTTCATTCACCTCTGAATTTACCCCCTCCCCCATACCCCCTACCGTACCCCCTACCGTAGGGGGTACCGTAGGGGGAACCGTAGGGGGTACGGTTGGGGGACGGTTAGCCCTACCGTTGGGGTAACCGTTAGCCCTACGGTAGGGGCAGCGGTAGGGGTAGCCGTAGGGCATACGGTTGGGGGAACGGTAGGGGGAACGGTAGGGCATACGGCTGGGGGAACGGTAGGGGTAGCGGTTGGGGGAGTGCGGGTGGGGGTGGATTCTCCCGGCGCGGCGCGCGGTGCTGCGAGCCGGGTGCTGGAGCCCTTTCTCCCCGGCACCGTCCTCCTCGCCGCAGGCCGCTGGGCCCAGACCCCGCCGCGCGGGCGATTTCAGCTTGACAGACCGGCGCAATGGACTATGCTGGTGCCGAGCAGATGGGATGGAGTGCCGGGGTGTGCCGGCAGGCACCGCCGGGCAGTAAGAGAAGCGGCAGGCCGAGGTGCCCGGTCTGCCATGAGTTGGTGCAGAAACGCCCGCAAGGAGGAAGATATGCACCAGTACAACCCACACACCAGCACCTCACCCCGTGTCGCTCTGCTGATGCTGACCCTCGCGGCCCTGCCCGGGCTCACGGCAGTCGGAGTCGCGGGCTGGGTTGACCTCAGCGCCGGACTCGTACAGCCAGGTACGCCGCCTGACATAGCGTTGCTCGACAACGATGCCCAGAGCACCCGTTACCTCGTCACGGTCTACGGGTTCTGGCTCGACACGCTGACGTTGCCCGAAGGCAGCTACAGCCGAGTCACGGTACCCGACGCATCCCATCTGACGCAGAGGAGTTTCCCGGACCTGCCCAAGCTGGATGTCAGCACAATTGTGCCTGATGAGGGCGACGTCTACTGCACGATAGCCAACCTCGATACCGTTGAACTCGATGTCCTGCCGATAGTCCCGTCCAAGGGCAGTCTGTCGAGGAGCGTCGACCCCGCCACCATCCCCTACGTGTTTGACAGCATCTACTCGAACGGGCTGTGGTTCCCGGACGGCCCGCTTGACGCGCAGGAACCGTTCACGTTCGGCGACTTCCGGGGAATGACCGTTCAGCTCAACGTGTTTCGGCACAACCCGACGCTCGGCAAGCTGGTCGCGGCAAGGCAGTTCGAGGTGACCGTCAGCTATGCGAATCCTCAGTTCGTATACCGCGACAGCCTTGCCGCGGGATTCCTCGGAGTCTACTCGGGGTTCTTCCACAACTTCTCGCCGACTTACTACGGGGCCATTCGCAATCCGAGAATGACGATAGTCACCGCCGACCAGTTCTACGACGACGTGCTTCCGCTCCGGGACTGGAAGATGAAGAAGGGCATCGTCACCCGGGTAATGAAGCTCTCGGAAATCACCAACCCCCAGAACCCGGACACTCTGGCGATAAGGGACACCATCCATAACCAGCGGTACGGGAGTCGTCCGGTCACGTTCTTCCTGCTTGTTGGTGACCACGAGCAGGTCCCCTCGCTCGCTGTCCCCGCCCAATGGGACCCCCCGGCATCCGACCCCAGGTATGTTGTATTCACGCCTCCCTATCCGGCAGCCTTCATCGGCCGTATCTCGGGAAGCACAAGCCAGTCGATCACGAGCCAGGTTGACAAACTCCTCTGGTATGAGCGGCTACCGGACCAGCAGCCGCCATCCTGGCCGTGGACGCGCAAGGCCCTTGTCATGGCAAGCCGCGAGAAGCCGGGGCCCCATGCCACCCCTGACTCGGTTTTCAAGAACTTGATGAAAGTGGACCTCGAGCGGAAGTACTGGCTGGTCGACAAGCTGTACGACCATGCGGCAGTCCCGGCCAATGTCTCGGCCGAGCTGGACGACGGCCGGGCCTTCGTGAACTTCCTCGGTCACGGGAATTGGGACCGCTGGTCCTTCTGCAGTCCGAACGTGAATCCGGTGTTCCACATTGACGACGTGAACAACCTCGACAACGGGAACATGTACCCCGTAGTCATCTCGGTCGCCTGCAAGGTCGGGAGTTTCAAGTTCAACGACTGCTGCTTTGCGGAAGCGTGGCTGAGAAGGGAACAGGCGGGCGCGGTGGCCTTCTATGGCGGGTCGGACTTCCAGGATTGGGATGAGCCGATCCTCGCCGACCGAGTTGCCATCCGAGCCCTCTCGCACGACCTGTTGGTGGGCGACGACTTCCCGAACATGCTGGCCCCGGCCCTGTACATCGGCGGGGCTACGATGATCAGGAACTACCCCTACCCGGGCCGGGGGCAATACAACTTCAACACCTGGCACATCTTCGGCGACCCCAGCATGCAGGTGCGAATGGGCCTCCAGCGGGAGCTCGTCGTGCAGCACCCGGGCATCGCACGCCCGGGAGACCTGTATAGCGTCTTTGTTCGTACCTGGCCCGGGAGCAATCCCCCCAACCCCGACCCCGCCCAGAACGTAGTGGTCTGCCTCTGGAAGCCAAACGACAACTACCACGCCTACAGACTGTCTGACGTGGGCGGCTACGCGAGATTCCCCATCCCGCTCAACCTGACACCCGGGCCGATGTTCGTGACAGCAACGAAACACGACCATGCCGCCCATGAAGGAGCTGCCCACATAACCTGGGAACCACCTCCCGAGCAACCCGACCAGGGGAACCAGGCTGGCCCGGCGGCCGCTGACCCATACGCCAATCTCGCTGTCTCACCATTGGCTTCCGGCCAGACGTTCAGGATAGTAGTCCCGAGCTACGCCTTGGCCCTTCGACTCTGTGATGGCGCCGGCCGAGTCGTGGACCAGCTCCGTGCGGAGCGTGGGGAGCTGCTGTGGCAGGGGACTGACCAGCAGGGACGGCTGTTGCCCGAGGGCGTCTACTTCATCAAGGCCATCGGCAGGGAGAGGACCGAAGTGAAGAAGGTCCTGCTTGTCCGATGAGCAAGACACTGCTTCTGCTCGCCCTGCTGGCCGGCGTCATCACGGCTCAGCAGATTGTCTGGACCAGAACGTTCCTCGATTCCTCCGCGACGGGCCCGAAGGTTGCGGTGGACACTCGGGGCAATGTGATTGTTGCCGCCCCGCCCTGGCTCAGGAAGTACGGCCCGGATGGCGACAGCTTGCTCTGGTTGAAGCAGGTCTGTCTCCACCTGCATACTCGAGTCCGGGTCGCGACCGACCGCGAAGACAACATCCTGCTCGGCATTCACGGCGGGTATCAAGACACGACCTGGACGGTGACGAAGCTCAGCCCGACCGGCGACTCGATCTGGACCTGGCGGACAACCTGGTCATCTCCTCCATATCCACCCTCCCTCACGGCCATCGCCACCGACAGCGAGAACCGGGTCCTGGTCACCGGCTACCTCCATGCAACTTACTCGAGCATGTGGTTCACCTTCCGGCTTGGTGCTGGCGGCGCGCCTGACTGGATGCGCACCTTCGCTTCGGGATGGGGACCGGACCGGGCGGTTGCCGTCAGTGCCGACCCCTCGGACAACGTCCTCGTCGGCGGCAGTCGGGGAATCGAGGGCCGGAATCGGCAGTGGTTCCCCTTGTTCGTCAAGTACTCCCCGGACGGTGAGAGCCTCGCCGCGGCGGTGTACGTCCCGGACCCGGATTCATCGCCGGCTGCCTGCCTCGTCGCGTGGAGCATTGCGGCTGACCCCGCCGACAACATCCTGCTGGCCGGTGACGGCACCATCTACTCCTACACCAGCCCGGAAGGCAACTGGTACGGTACCTTCCTCTTCAAGCACGACCCGGACGGAACCGCCCGGTGGCGCTGGTTCAGTGAGGAGAACAACGTTGTCGGCTTGTCCGGGTGGACCGGGGACGGGGGCGCGGTGTCCTGCCGTACCGATGCCGCCGGCAATGTGCTTCTTGTGCGAGCGATCTACCTGCCGCACGGCAGCCTGTTCCTGGCCGAACTGAGGGAGTTCCGACCCGATGGCGAGGTGGCGTGGGTACTGCGGACAATGCGGCTTCATCTGCCGCTGCACCCCAGTGTCTACAGCCCCAGGCTATCACTCGCCCTGTGCCCGCAGGGCGACATCGTACTCGCCGGGAGGATGCTCGGCCTGTCCGACACCGCATACGTGCAGAAGGTCACCCGGAGCCCTGGCGTTTCAGAGGCGGACCCGGTTCCGGATCGGGGTCGCGGCCAACCTGCGACGGTCCGGTCCGGGGCCGGATTCCGGCCGCCCACTGGGACCTTCGAGGTCTACGACGCAAGCGGGAAGCTCGTCATTGCGCCCGGCCGGAATGACTACCCGAGACTGCCGGCGGGCATCTACTTCGTCCGCAGGCAGGACACCGGCGAGTCGGCCCGGCTGGT
>JAWOHE010000061.1:0-58028 GCA_046485285.1 bacterium | reverse complement strand
ACCAGGGGCAGAGCGTGTCGTACTCCTGGACCCTGGCGAGCATCCCGCAGTCGATGCAGGGCAGCGGCCTTCTGCGGGTCACCGTCAACCCGGGCCAGGCATTCGTCGAGTTGGGCACGGACGACAACGCCGGGTACCGGCGGCTGGACATCCTGCCCACCCCGAACGAACCGTAGCCGCTGACCGGCCGGTCACGGCCGCGTCAACCTTCCGCTTGTTCCCGACCAGACCGACCTTGGGTGGCGCATCTCGTCTGACGGCCCGGAGCGCCTCGAGCCGCACCCGGACCCCCACCCCCACCTGCCTTCCCCTAGCGGCCCCGGGGACGCCTCCCCTAGCGGTCCCGGGGGCGGCCTCCGGGACGGCTCCGGTAGCGGCCCCCGGGACGGCCCCCGGAACCGTCCCGGGGACATCCCCAGGAGCGGTTCCCCCAGCGGCCCCGGAGACGGCTCCCGGGGCGGTCCCCGGGGCGGCCCCCGGAACCGTCCCGGGGATATCCCCGGGTATACCCCCCGGAGCGCTCCTGACTGCCTCGAACTCACAAGGAGAGTCGGACGACACCCCTATCCCCCACCGCATCCCCGGAGCGGTCCCCGGAGCGGTCCCCGGGGCGGTCCCCGGGGCGGCTCCCGGGACGGCCCCCGGAGCGGCTCCCGGGGCGGCTCCCGGGACGGCTCCCGGAGCGGCCCCCGGAGCGGCTCCCGGGACGGCTCCCGGAGCGGTCCCCGGAGCGGCTCCCGGGACGGCTCCCGGGGCGGCCCCCGGGGCGGCCCCCGGAACCGTCCCGGGGATATCCCCCCCTGCCGTCAAAGCTCGCAGGTGTGTGACTTACGTTTGGATGCCCAAAACAGGTCCTGCGAGCGGCTCCTGCTCGACTACGCCCGGTAGGGCCTTGACCCGAAGATGCTGATTGGGTCTGCCGCGACGTCTTCAGAGTCTGCGGCCCGGAGGCGGAGGAGGGGGAGAAGCGACATCTGACGTCAGATTGCAGAGGCGCATTGCAGGGGGATAGGGACTCCAGAGACTGCGAGGACGCAGCACCCCTCCGCTGCGCGCGGAGCCTGCCCCTTCGAGTACCTCATGGCAAGCTCTGAGTGTAGTCGAAGGGGTCGAGATGACAGCCGTGGGAGAGAGAGAGCGCTGAACGTCGAGCTATGAACGCTGAACCGCGGACCGGGGGTTCGGATGTGGGGGCGGCAGTGCAGGAACGCCCGCCTGCGGCAGCACCCGGCCGCGATGCCCGGGGAGGCGGGTCAAACGCGAAGACGCGAGGTGTGGACGCCGGCCGGCGACTTCCCGCCGGTCGAGGCACTACGGCAGGCGGCGGCACAAGTGACGCGGACCCGGCTCAGGGCGCGAGGATGAGTACCGAGACCGAGTCTGACCAGCCCGAGACGTGGCCGCTGGTGTCCCGGGCGCGGGCCCGGATGCCGTAGGTCCCGGGCGCAGGATAGGAGTGGCGCATCCTCAGCCACTCCCCGGCCCGGACGTAGGCCGACCAGTCGCCGAGCGTGTCGCCCCAGTCGAACTGGAGCGCGACCCGCTCGTTGAGCGGGTGACCGGCCGAGGACACGCACCCGAGCGTGTCGCCGGCCCGGGCCGTGTCCGCCGCAAGCTGAGGCCGCGTCGGCCGGTACGGGCCGAAGTCGAAGACCTGCACCGGCAGCGGGCCCGACGCCCCGCCCTCCCCGACCCGGTCGCGCGCCCGGGCGAGGACGTCGAACCGACCCGTGTCCTGGTAGGCGCGAGCGAAGCCGACACGCTCGCCCGACGGGTACCACCGGCTCCAGTCGCTCTCCGCGCCGTCGCCCCAGACGACCCGGTACTGGAGCGAGTCGCCGTCCTGATCCGTGGACCACGCTTCGAGCCGGAGCGTGTCGCCCGGTCGCAGGCGGGTCGGGCCGAACAGGAGCGGCGGCTCGGGCAGGTTGCTGCCGCAGCCCGCCAGCAGGCAGGCGAGGCAGGCGGCGCGGGCGAGCCGGCTCATCACGCACTAGGCTAGCCGGTACGGCACCGCTGTCAATCCCCGGCCGGGCTTGACCGGCGGCCGGCGCTCGAATAGCCTCTCGGCGATGAAAGCCTTTCTCTTCCTGCTTGCCCTGCTCGTACCGGCCGCGCCGGCCCGGCCGCCCGCCGACTACGTCGCCCGGCGCGACTTCGCGGAGGGCGCCGAGGCGTTCCGCGCCCGGTTCCGCGCCGACCCGACCGACGCCGCCCTCGCCCGCGACCTCGCCCGGCTCTTCGCCGCCTGGCGCCGGCCGGACTCGAGCCTCGCCTGGTGGAACCGGTCCCTCGCCCTCGACCCGTCCTGCGATTCCGCGACCGAGGGCCGCTGGCAGGCGCTCGTCCGCGCCGCCGGCGATGACAGCGTCGTGCTGGCCGGCGCGCGGGCGGCGGTCGCCGCCGAGGCGGCCGCGCTGCTCGCCGAGACGACCGCGGCCTCGCTCAGCCTCGCCTGGGCCGGCTTCGCGCTCGCGGACACCGCCCGGGCGCCCGCGGTCGCCGCCCTGCTCGCCGGCCGCTTCCCGGGCTCGCCGCGCGGCAACGAACTCATCGGCGTGATGTTCTACGACTCGCTCTACCCGGTCTGGACCGACGACACCCTCAAGGTCCCGGTCCTCCGCCGCTTCCTCGCCCGCTTACCGGTCACCGAGTGGCGGGCGACGGCGTACTCCTTCCTGCTCGGCTCGCACTACGCGCTCGGCGACACCGCCGGCGTGCTGGCCGCCGCAGCCGAGATGCTGGCCGACGACCCGCTCGACCCGTTCCGCGCCCGCTACGCCGCGGCGGTCCTCAACCGGCTCGCGGTCCGGCCGGAATCGGCCGCGGCCTGGGCGCGCCGGGCCGTCGCGCTCGAACCCGGCTACCCGAAACCGCCCAACAAGCCCCTCCCCCAGTGGGAGCTCGAACAGCCGGTCCTCGCCGCCTCGGCCCGGATCGCGCTGGCCGAGGCGCTGCTCGCCCTCGACAGCCTTGACGCGGCCCGGGAGCAGGCACTGGCCGCGGTCGAGCGTTCGGTGTATCACGCCGACCTCGAGGCTACCCCGGGACCGGCCTGGGCCATCCTCGGGCTGGTCGAGGAGCGCCGGGGCGACACCACCGCCGCCGCGCTCGCCTGCGCCCGCGCCCTCGCGGCCGGCGACTCCCGAAACCAGTGGGCCCCGCGCGCCGACTCCGCGCTGGCCCGGCTCCGACCCGGCCCGACCCTCACCGCATCCCGGACCGAGCTCGGCTACGCCGGGCCGGTCTTCACCGACGTTACCGACGCGTACGGCCTCGGCGCCGAACGCGGCTCCCGGGTAGCCTGGGGCGACTATGACGGCGACGGGTTCGAGGACCTGCTCGTCAGCGGCTCCCGGCTCTACCGCAACGACTCGGGCGTAGGCTTCACCGACGTCACCGCGGCGGCCGGCCTCGAAGGCGCGCGCGGCCGGGGCGGCATCTGGGGCGATTTCGACAACGACGGCCGGCTCGACTTCTTCTCGTCCGGCTCCGACTCGGCCGACCGGCTCTGGCTCAACGAGGGCGGCCGGTTCCGGCCGGTGGCGGTCGAGACCGGCAGGCCCGCCCCGGGCGAGGGCTGTGCCGCGGCCGACTTCGACGGCGACGGCCGGCTCGACCTCTACGTCGCCAACTATGAGGACTGGGCCGCGCACAGCTACTTCCCGGACCGGCTCTACCGGAACGTCGGCGGCGCGCTACTCGACTGGACCGACTCGGCCGGTATCGTCCCGCCCTGGAACGAGGACCGCGCCGGCCGCGGTGTCGCCTGGGCCGACTTCGACGACGACGGCCGGCCGGACTGCTTCGTCGCCAACTACCGGCTCCAGGAGAACTTCCTCTGGTGGAACCGCGGCGACGGCGGCTTCGAGAACCGGGCCGCGGAGCTCGGCGTCGCCGGCGACGAGGTTGACGGCTGGTTCGGCCACACCATCGGCGCGGCCTGGGCCGACTACGACAACGACGGCGACCTCGACCTCTTCACCGCCGACCTCGCCCACCCGCGCTACATCGAGTTCTCGAACCGCTCGCGGCTGTACGAAAACGCCGGCGCCGGCGCGCAGCCGCGCTTCGTCGACCGCCGGGCCGCGGCCGGCATCCGCTACGAGGAAACCCACTCGAACCCGGCCTGGGCCGACGTCGACAGTGACGGCGACCTCGACCTCTACGTCACCAGCGTCTACGAGGGCCGCCGGTCGTTCCTCTACGAGAACCTCGGCCCCGGGCCGGACGGCAGGCCGGTCTTCCGGGACGTCGCCTGGCTGAGCGGGACGCGGGCGTTCAACGGCTGGGGCTGTGCCTTCGCGGACTTCGACAACGACGGCGACCTCGACCTAGTCGTCGGCTCCGGGAGCGGGCTCAGGCTCTTCCGCAACGACGCGCCCGGGACCGGCAACTGGCTCAAGGTCCGGGTTGTCGGGCGCGAGGCCAACCGCGCCGGCGTCGGCTGCCGGGTGACCGTCGAGCGCGGCGGGAATCGACAGGTCCGCGAGGTCGCGGCCGGCAGCGGCACGACCAGCCAGGGCTCGCCCGTCCAGCACTTCGGCCTCGGCGCCGACCCGCGACCAGTGACGCTCCGGGTCCGCTTCCGGCCCGGCCGGGAGACAGTGATCAGGGACGTCGGCGTGAACCGGCTCGTGACGGTCGAGGAACCCGGTCGCTAGCGGGCGGACCGCCGCAGTCGCGGCCAGAACATCGGGACCCGGTCCGCGTAGCCCTTGAACTCGCCCCCGAACTGGTGAGCCATTTCGGCGTCCTCGACCCGGACCTGGATGAGTACGAGCCCGAGCCCGACCGTCGCCGCGAGCACGAGCCCGCCCCACGAGTTGAAGACCAGCGCCGCGCCGAGGAACTGGAGCAGGGTGCCGAGGTAGCGCGGGTGGCGGTTGACCCGGAACGGCCGCGACTCGAACAGGCCGCGCGCGCGCGCCCGGGCCGGACGGCCCGCGGCCCGAACCAGCTCGGCGAGCGTCGCGAACCGCAGCGCGGTGCCGGCCAGGAACAGGACCATCCCGGGAATCCAGCTCGCGACCGGGTACACCGGCAGTTGGGTGTGGTGCCACCAGGCGTGGTCGGCGACGACGTAGCCGAAGAACGGGTACGCGAAGCACGCGAAGACACCGCGCCAGAGCCCGGACGGCTCGACGACCCCGGACTGGAAGAACGGCGAGCCGAAGCAGTACTCGAACGACAGCCAGATGACCACCGCCCATGCGAAAATCGCTGACGGCAGCGGCGCCCGGGGCAGCGCGTCGGTGAAGAAGTTGCGGAAGAAGACCAGGAAGTAGGCCATCACCAGCACCGTCCAGAGCAGCCGTCCGAACCTGACCCTGGGTAGGACGACGCCCATCACTGCCTCCCGGACTCGGCCAGTAGCCGGGCCGCGATGCGCCACGCCGGCTCGTCGTCGACCTCGTAGCCGTTGGTCAGCGCGAGCGGGTGGCGGTCGAGGAAGCCCGCGGTCGCCGCGAGCCGGTAGCGGCGGGTCATCGCCATCCGCATCTGCCTGAGCTGGACACGCCACTCCAGCTTGACGCCCCGGTCCTCGGTCAGCTCCCTTATCTGCCAGCCGGTCAGCTCGAAGACGCAGAGTCGGCCGGGCTCCTCCAGCGCCGCGGTAACTGCCCGGATGTCGATGTCGCCAGGGCCGAGCGCGGCGCGGAACAGCGGGCGGTCGGTCAGGAAGCCGTCGAGGTCGCGGCCGCCGAGCCGGCCGGCGATGAACATCCGGGTCAGCGCCTCGGGCCGGGCCTCGATCGTCGAGCCGACGACCGACGCGGCCAGCGCCGATTCCGCCCCGGCCCGGAGCGAGTCAACGAGGCGGCGCACCGCCGGCTCATCCGGCCAGTCCGACAGCAGCTCCTCGCCGGCCCGGTGTGACTCGAGCCGGCCGTCGCGCAGGTAGAGGTCGAGCCGCGCGAGCCGGCCCGGGTCGGCTGGTATCGTCGACGAGCCGGCCGGCCCGATGACGAAATCGAAGCCTTCGACCGACTCGCCGGCCGCCGGCAGTATGATGCCCGCGACGTCGCTCTGCATCCTCATCAGGCCCAGCGTCCGCCCCGCGGCACGGTCGGCGGGCAGGAACTCGACCCCGTGCTGGCGGAATCGCCGGTCGGTCGAGTCCGACCAGACCGAGGTGATGCCGACCCGCGCGCCGCCGAGCCGCCGGACCAGCGTCGGGTGGCCGAGCGGCTCGCCCAGCGAGTCGACGAGATTGCCGGACAGGAAGTGCAGCCCCGAGCCGCTGACGGTGCGTCGGGCCACGCCGACGCCCGGGTCGAGCAGCTCGGGCCGGAGCACGACCGCGTCCGCGCCTGCGGCCTCGAGCGCCCGCAGCAGGACCCGTCCCTCAGTCACCAGCCCCGCGCCGGTGTCGGCCGCCAGCGGCCCGGCCGCGAGCCAGAACGTCGCCCCCTGCTCCCGGCGCGCGCCGACCAGCGCCGCCGCGCGCGGCACAAGGTCGAGTTCGACCGGTCCGCTAACGAGAATGGTGATTGGCGCCTCGGCCCGGCGGGCGGCGTGGTGGCAGCCCGTCGCCAGCAACGCGACGACGAACGGCAGGAGATGCGGGATGCGGGCGCGGGCGGTCACGCGGGATTATAGGAGGACAGCCCGGGCTGTCAAACACCGACGGCGGTCGAGACAGGGAGAGGCCCCGTACCGGCACTCTGATTGGGGCCAGCGATGATGAACGGATGGGGACCAATCCAATCAGCTGCCCGGAGCCTCTCCCTCATCTCGGTTCGACAATCACTATACACCCGCAAGCCGGGGAGCGCAAGCCGGCCGACCGGAGAGCGACAGGCCGCCTGCGGCGGCGGCCTGATAGCCCCATGGGGATTTGAACCCCAGTCTTCTGGCTGAGAACCAGATGTCCTGGGCCAGGCTAGACGATGGGGCCCGACCGGGAATGGTATTCGGCCGGGACCGGATGTCAAGTCAGGGCGCCCCGGTTGCTTGACAGCTGGCTCCGTCGGACTACACTCAGCTAATAGCACGGAGTGTGAGATCGGTCTGCCGAAGGTTCGACGCCTTCGCCCGGCCGCGTCTGGCGACCGGGCGTGACTGCGCACCGGGCTGGCATAGGCCCGTATCACGAAGTGCACACGAAGGAGGTCTGTGATGCGTACTGCAGTCTTTCTCTGGCTGGTCCTGCTGACCGCCTTCGGCATTGCCGAGGTCAGCACCGCGCCGCGGGCAACGCTCGTCGAGCAAGACCGGGTTCCGCTCTTCCTCAACTACCAGGGCTACTTGACCGACACGCTCGGCAGCCCGCTCAGCGGCAGCATGGCGATGGTATTCGCCATCTTCGGCGACAGCCTTGGCGGGACGCCGATGTACTCCCACTCCCAGTTCGTGACCGTCACCCGCGGCGTGTTCAACGTTAAGCTGCCACTCGCGGCCGGCGACACGACTCACTTCGTCAGCGGCGACCGCCGCTGGCTTGAGTTGACCGTCAACAGCCACCAGTTGAGCCCGCGGACCGAAATCACAACGATGGCCTTCGGGCTTCACGCCCTTCATGCCGACAACGCCGACATGCTCGACGGCAGGCACGCTGCCGGCTTGATCTGGAACCAAACCGCGCTGCAGAGCGGCTCGAACTGGCACATCAGCGGCTCCGGGGTCGCCGAGACCCGGCTCGTCGCGCTGGGCGGCGGTATCTCCGGCTCGGCTGCGGTCGAGGGCCAAGTCTCCGGAACGAACAACGTCGGCGTCTTGGGCAACAGCCCGGGCAACGTCGGTGTCTACGGCACGAGCGAGTCAGGAACCGGAGTTGCCGGGCTGAGCGCCGGGGACGGCGGCTTCGCCCTGCAGGGATTCAATAGCAGCCCTGTCGGCACCGGCATCATTGCCGCCGGCACGGCTGATTCGGGCTTCTACACGCCGGGCGGCTCGGGCGGGGCATTCACCGCCCGTAGCATCGGCCTGTTCGCCCATGCCCGCGACACGAGCGGCACCGCAATCGCGGCGCTGGGCAACCGTATCTCCGGCGCCGTCTACACCCTGCCCCAAGGCTCGGGCGGTTCCTTCAACGGCGCGCTCATCGGTGTCCACGGCCTCGCCCGTGACTCAACGGCCGGGCCGGGCACGATGATCGCCGGCGGCTATTTCCGGGCTTGGCCGGACAACGCGATGACCCAGGCTTGGGTCGCCGCTAGATATGCCAGCACCGTCTACAAGATCATCGGAGATGGAGTCGTCTCATCCGTCATGCCGACCGGCTCGGGCCGACGCGTGCTCTTCGCCCCGGAGTCACCCGAGCCGTTCTTTGAGGACCTCGGCTTCGGCCGGCTCGTGAGCGGCCACTGTCGGGTCGAACTCGACCCGACGTTCCGCGACTGCATCCAGGTTGACGACGCGAACCCGCTCAAGGTCTTCGTCACCCTCAACGACGACTGCAACGGGGTCTTCGTCCAGCCCGACGTGGCAGGTTTCGATGTTCGCGAACTCCACGGTGGCCGGTCGAATGCCCGCTTCACCTGGCGGGCGGTAGCCAGCCGGAAGGGCAGTGCCGGTCTGCGGCTCCCGGCCGCGCCCGAGACTCCACGTGACGTTGAAACCCCGGTCGGCCGGCTGGTGGCTCCGGCGGCGCCGGCCCGCTGACGCGTCTCGGCACCCGGAGGTCGCATGAGACGCGCACTCTGCCTGTTGCTGGTGTCGGCCGCGCTGGGCGCTGCCCAGTCTTCGTATCGTCTCGCCGAGTGGGTAGTCGATGAGGGCGGCGTCGAAGCCGTCTGCACAACGGGCGGCGACTTCGTCGGCCGGGGCAGTCTCCACCAGACGGCGATCGGGCTCGCCACCGCGCCGGGCGCTGACCTGACCGCTTGGATCGGCTACTGGCATCCGCGCGACTTCACAGCCAACCACGATGTCGGCATGACCCGCGTCATACGGCCACCGTACAGCATGATGCCCGACACGGTCACGCCGGCGGTGATGGCAGGCAACTTCGGCCGGTCGGACGAGATCTTCGACGTCTACGTCCGCATCCGCAGGGTCGGCCGGTCAGATACGCTGTACGGTGACCGCCGAACCGGTCTTCACCTCGCGCCCGGCGACTCGATGGCGGTCAGCTTTGACCCGACCTCGCTCGACACCGGCACCTACGAGGTCATTGCCTGGACCTGGCTCGCGAACGATGAGAACACGCTCAATGACCGCGTCATCGACACCTCGATCGTCAGCGTCCTGCCTCACGACGTCGGAGTCGTGGTCATCCACTCACCACAACGGCTGGTCCAGCAGTATGACATACTGCCCCAGGCCTACGTCCATAACTACGGCGTCAATACCGAGAGTTTCTGGACGCATTTCTGGATACGGGACTCGCTGGGCGTCGAGCTCTACCACGACTCGATCGCGGTCGTCAGCCTGACCCCGGGCGCCAGCCACGCCTGCGTGTTCAACGCCGTAGCGCTTACGGACGGCTGGTTCGACGCCCGCTGTTCGACGGCGCTGGACGTCGACCTGAACTCGGGAAACGATGCCTGCGACCTCCGCTTCGTGGTCGGCGTCTTCGGCTGGTTCCTGACCAGCGACATCCCGGCTGGACTCAACAACAGGCCGGTCAACGACGGCGGCAGTCTCACCTGGGTCCCGCCCGGCTGGCTCTACGCCCTCAAGGGCAACCGTTCGACCGAATTCTGGCGCTTTGATGTTGCGACGCAAAGCTGGCAGGCACGGGAGTCGATCCCGCGACCACTCTGGCAGTACAGCAGCCGCCCTGTCAAGCGGGGCGGCGCCCTCTGCTCCGACGGGGCCGACCGGGTCTATGCCGTCAAGGGCAACAATACTGTTGACTTCTACCGCTACAGCGTGAGCGGCGACACCTGGGTTGGACTCGACACGGTTCCTCGCGGACCTCGCGCGAGGCGCATCCGCTACGGATCCGGCTTGGCATGGCATCCCAAGGGTGACTCGAACTTCGTCTGGCTGCTCAAGGGCAGCAACACGCTCGACTTCATCGGGTACTGGGTCGAAGGCGACACATGGATCTTCCACACTGACGCCCCGGCCGGACCACGCCGCAAACGCTACCGTGCCGGCAGTTGCCTTGTTGCGGACGGCAACGGAGGGGTCTACGTTCTCAAGGCCGAGCTTAACGAGTTCTACCGCTATGACGTCAACCGCGACAGCTGGCGGACGCTGGCGCCAATGCCGCTGTACCAGGGCAGCTACAAGCGGAAAGTCAGGGATGGCGCGGCCCTGACCTTCGCCGGCGGTGACACCATCTATGCCTTAAAGGGCGGTAACACTTGGGAGTTCTACCGTTACGACATATCCCGGGACAGTTGGCATGAGGAAATCCCGATCGGGCTCGGCCCGTCGCTCAGGCGCGTGAAGCGGGGCGGTGCACTGACTTGGTGTCCGACCCAGCACCGGGCCTACGCGCTCAAGGGCAGCCGAACTTGGGAAGTGTGGTACTTCATCCCACCGCTGTTCCGTCTCGACGTCGATGCACGGTTGCCCCGGTCCGGCGTCGCCTCGGAACCCGCGGCCAACCGACCTGCCGTCCGGCTGGCGCCGAGCGTGGTAACCGGCCCGACCGCGACGGTCGTCTTCGAGTTGCCCGCTGCGGCCCGGGCCAGCCTCAGGGTCATCAACGTCGTGGGCCGGGTAGTCATGCGCCAGGACGGGCTGATGCTCGGGCCGGGCCGCAGTCGCGTGACGATCGAAGTTGGCAATGTGCCACAGGGTGTCTACTTGGTGCTTGCCGAACTCGACGGTCTGCCGGGCGGCGGGTTTTCCCGCAAGCTGGTCATCGAGCGCTGAGAACGCTCAGCCCGGAGAGCTGGCTGAAAGAAGCTGCGGGTGCGGCCGGCGGCCGCACCCGCTTCCTCTCGGGAGAAATCCGTCAGGCCTGGGCGCCGACCGCCCGCTTGCCCGCCTTCTTGCGGACGACCTCGTCGCGGTAGCGGATGCCCTTGCCCTTGTACGGGTCGGGCGGCTTGACCGCGCGGAGGCGCGCCGCGGCGTGGCCGACGAGGTGGCGGTCAACTCCGCGCAGGACGATCTCGAACATCTGCTGCTTGGTGTCGTCCGGGTTCGGCACCTGGGCGACCTCGAAGGTCAGGCCGGCCGGGACCGCGAAGTTGACCGGGTGGGAGAAACCGCAGGCGAGCTGGATCCCGTCCTTGGTCTTCTGTACCCGGTAGCCCATCCCCCGGACCTGGAGGGCCTTCTCGAATCCCTTGGTGACGCCCTCGAGGGCATTGCGCAGGTGCGCCCGGGTCGTGCCGATCATCGCCCGCGTCACGCCCGCCCGGGCCTCGACCGACAGCTCGACGCCCTCGACCTTGACCTCGATGCGCTGCGGTATCGGCACGACCAGCGTCCCCAGCTTGCCCTTCACCTCAACCGCTTCGGGCCTGGCCGTGACCTTGACCCCGGCCGGTATCGCCAGCGGACGGTAGTTCTTCGCCATCCCGCCGCCTACCAGACCTCGCAGATGACCTCGCCGCCAACGCCCTCGCGCCGGGCGTCGCGGTCGGTAAGCATCCCGCGCGAAGTCGTCACGACGGCGACCCCCAGCCCGCCGAGGACTTTCGGCAGCCCGTCCGCGCCGACATAGACGCGGCGGCTCTGGCGCGAGATGCGCCGGAGACCCTTGATAACCGAGCTGCCGTCCTCGTTGTACTTGAGCGTTACGACGATGCTGCGGTGGATGCCCTCGCCCTCGACCTGGAAGTTATTGACGTAGCCCTCCTCGAGGAGGATGCGGGCCAGTTCGTGCTTCACCCGCGAGAATGGCATGCGGACATCGCGGTGCCGGCGGTGGATGCCGTTGCGCACGCGCGTCAGGAGATCGGCTATCGCGTCCAAGTCTGTCCTCCTACCAGGTCGCCTTGCGCACGCCCGGCAACTCGCCCTTGAGCGCCAGCTCGCGGAAGCACAGCCGACAGAGGCCGAACTTGCGGTAGACCGCCCGCGGCCGGCCGCAGCGCTGGCAGCGCGAGTACTTGCGGATCCTGAACTTGGGCTCGCGCCGATTCTTGACCACCAGACATCTCTTCGCCATCCGCTACTTCCTCCGGAAAGGCAGCCCGAGTGCCGCCAGCAGCGCCCGCGCCTCGTCATCGTGGCGGGCGGTTGTCTGCAGGGTGATGTTCATCCCGAACACCTTCTGGACCTTCGCGGCCTCGATCTCCGGGAACACCAGTTGCTCGGAGAGGCCAAGGCTGTAGCCGCCGCGCCCGTCGAACGAGTCGGCCGAGAAGCCCTGGAAGTCGCGTATCTGCGGGGCCGCGAAGTTGAAGAACCGGTCCAGGAACTCGAACATCCGTTCTCCGCGGAGCGTCACCATTACCCCGAGCGGCATGCCCTGGCGGATCTTGAAGGCCGAGATCGCGCGCTTGGCAACAGTCCGGACCGGGCGCTGCCCGGTGATGGCGGCCAGGTCGTCGGCGATGACGTTCAGGACCTTGGCGTCGGCGACCGCATCCTTGGTCGTAACGTTGACGACGATCTTGAGCAGCCGCGGCACCTGGTGGACGTTCCGGTAGCCGAACTCCTTCATCAGCGCCGGGACAATCTTCTCGCGGTAGGCTGTCTTCAGGCGGGCGCTCATGCGTCGATTATCTCCCGGCACTCCCGGCAGACGCGGACCCGGCGGTCGCCGTGTTCCTCGCGTCGGACCTGGGACTTCTTGCCGCACTTCGGGCACAACAGGACCATGTTCGAGATGTCGATCGGCATCGGCAGGTCGATTATGCCGCCCGGCTTGCCCGGCCCGGACGTCCGCCGGTGCTTCTTGGCGAGGTTCAGACCCTCGACGACCGCCCGGTACCGTCCGCTCTTCTTGTCGCGCCGGATTTCCAGGAGCTTCCCGCGCCGGCCGCGGTCTTCCCCGCTGACAATCTCGACCAGGTCACCCTTGCGAAGGTTCATCTCACACCACCTCGGTCGCCAGCGAGACGATCTTGGTGAACTTCCGGTCGCGCAGTTCCCGGGCCACCGGCCCGAAGACGCGCGTGCCCTTGGGCTCGCCCTTGTCGTCGATCAGGACGCAGGCATTGTCGTCGAACCGGACGTACGTCCCGTCCACCCTCCGGACCTCCTTGCGGGTGCGCACCACGACCGCCTTGGACTTCGAGCCGGCCTTGATCGCCGCGTTGGGCATCGCGTCCTTCACCGCCACCAGCACGGTGTCGCCCAGGTAGCCGAAGCGACGGCGCGAGCCGCCGTAGACCTTGATCACCATCGCCTGGCGGGCGCCCGAGTTGTCGGCGACGACGAGCCGGCTGTATTCCTGGATCATACCTTCTTCACCACCCGCCAGCGCTTGAGCCGGGACAGCGGACGGGTCTCGACCAGCAGCACCCGGTCGCCCTCGCGGCACTCGGCCCGCTCGTCGTGGGCGTAGAGCCGGGTCCGGCGCTTGATGTACTTCTTGTACTTCTCGTGGAGTTCGACCCGCTCGACGACGACCACCACCGTCTTCTGCATCTTCGCCGACTTGACGGTGCCGACGACGGTCCTGCGCTCAGTTCTGGTCATCACCCTTCTCCACCGGTGCCGGGGCCTCCCGCTTGCTGTTGAGCGCGCCCATGCAGCGGGCAATGTCACGCCGCAGCGACCGGAGCCGAAGCGGGTTGGTGAGCTGTTCGGTCGCGCGGCGGAGCCGGAGCTTGAACAGCTCGTCGCGCAACTCGGCGACCCGCCGCTGCAGCTCTTCCGGGCTCAACTCGCGCAACTCAGAAGCCTTCATAGTTCATCTCCTCGCGGGCGACGACCCGGGTCTTGCAGGGCATCTTCGACCCGGCCTGTTTCAGCACCCGCTTGGCCCCGTCGGGATCGATGCCGCTGACCTCGAACATCACCGTCCCGGGCTTGACCACCGCAACCCAGAACTCGGGCGTGCCCTTGCCCTTACCCATCCGGGACTCGGCCGCCTTCTTGGTGACCGCCTTGTGCGGGAAGATCCTTATCCAGAGCTTACCGGTGCGGCGCAGGACCTTGGTCAGGGTCAGGCGAACCGCCTCGATCTGGCGCGAGGTGATCCAGCTCGGCTCGAGCGCCATCAGCCCGAACTCGCCGAAGTCGATGCGGTTGGACTTCGTCGCTTTGCCCTTCATCCGCCCGCGGTGGGGCTTGCGGAACTTGACCCGCTTGGGCATCAACACGGTATCAAGCCCTCCCGGTCTGGGCGCTCACGTCGCCCTTGTAGATCCAGACCTTGACGCCGACCGAACCGGCAATCGTGTTCGCCGTCTCGCAGGCGTAGTCGATGTTCGCCTTGAGCGTGTGCAACGGTACCCGTCCCTGCAGTTGCCACTCGCTTCGGGCAATCTCGTGGCCGCCGAGCCGGCCGCCGACCATTATCTTGATGCCCTGGGCGCCGAGCCTGAGCGCCTGGGTGACCGCCCGCCGCATTGCCCGGCGGTGGGCGATCCGCTGCTCAAGCTGCTTGGCGACGTTCTTCGCCACAAGCCGGGCCTCGAGCTCGGGCACGCGCACGACCTCGACCAGCAGGGTGACCTCGCGGTTCACGAGCCGCTTGATCTCCTCGCGCAGCGACTCGAGATTGGCACGCCGGGTGCCGAAGACCATCCCGGGCCGGGCGGTGAAGATTGCCACCGTCGTCCGGTTGGTGACCCGCTTGATCTCAATGTCCGCGATCATTGCCTCCGGCAGCTTGGCCTCGATGTACCGTCGGATCTGGAGGTCCTCGTGCAGGTACTCACGGTACTTCCGGCTCTCGAACCACGAGGACCGCCAGCCCCTGGTGATGCCGAGCCGGAAGCCAACCGGGTGTGTCTTCTGTCCCATGCGCTAGACCTCGATTCCCTTCTTCGTCGCGACCCGGACGTGAACGTGACAGGTGCGCTTGCGGATGACCGACGCCATCCCGCGCGGACCCGGACGCCAACGCTTCATCGTCGGCCCCTGGTCCACGCGGATCTCGGCGACGAACAGGTCGTCCTCGTGCAGCTTGGCCTTTCCCGCCTTGCTCACGGCGTTGGCGACTGCCGAGCGAAGTGTCTTCAGCACGGGGCGCTTGCTGGGCTTGGCGAGGAACGTGAGCGCGCGCAGCGCCTCGGGGACGTCCTTGCCCCGCACCAGGTCGGCAATGATGCCCAGCTTGCGGGCCGACCCGCGCTGGTACCGGCTGATCGCGACGGCCTCCATCACTTCTTGCGCTCCTCTTCCTTCTTCTTGACGCCCGAGTGCCCCCGGAATGTCCGGGTCGGGGCAAACTCGCCAAGCTTGTGGCCTACCATCCGTTCGGTCACGTAGACCGGCACGAAGCGATTGCCGCTGTGGACCGCAATCGTGAATCCGACGTACTCGGGCGGGATTACACTGCGCCGGGCATAGGTCTTGACCGTACGCTTCTCGCCCGAATCAGCCAGCGCCCGCAGGCGCCGGAAGAGCTTCTCGTCAATGAAAGGGCCCTTCTTGATCGAACGTCCCATGATCCTATCGCTTCCTTCGCTGGACGACATAGCGGCTGGACTTCTTCTTGCGGTTGCGGGTCCGGGCACCCTTGGCCGGGAAGCCCGATTCCGAGCACGGATGCCGCCCGCCCGAGCTCTTGCCTTCGCCGCCGCCCATCGGATGGTCAACCGGGTTCATTACCACCGCGCGAACGCGCGGCCGCCGGCCCTTGTGGCGAACCCGGCCCGCCTTGCCGATGACGATGTCCTTGTGCTCTGGGTTCGACACGCTACCGACCGTAGCGTAGCAGCCGAGGTCAAACTTCCGGATCTCGCCGGACGGCAGGCGGACCACGCCCCACTTCTCTTCCTTGGCCATCAACTGGGCGCTGGTGCCCGCTGACCGCACGAGGAACGACCGTCCCAGGGGCATGAACTGAATGTTGTGTATCTCGACACCGGTCGGGATGTCGGACAGCGGCATCGCGTTGCCGTTGCGGACCGGCAGGTTCCGGCCGGCCTGGACCTGGTCACCGGCCTTGAGCCCCTCCGGGCAGAGGATGTAACGGTAGTCACCGTCGGCGTAGCTAATCAGCGCGATGCGCGCCGAGCGGTTCGGGTCGTACTCGATCGAGCTCACCCGACCGGGCACCTCGCGCTTTTCCCGGCGGAAGTCAACGAGCCGGTAGTGTCGCTTCGCGCCGCCGCCCCGGCGCTTGGCGGTGATCCGGCCACGGTTGTTCCGGCCGCCCTTCCGGCGCAGCGGCGTGAGCAGGGACTTGCGCGGCCGGGCGGCAGTGGTGAGTTCCTCGAATGTCGAGACCTGAACGTAGCGCCTCGAGGGCGTCGTTGGATTGTGCCGCTTGATGCCCATCCTATCGCTCCAGCGCCTCGATCGTCTCGCCGGCTTTCACGGTGACGATCGCCTTTCGCCACGCGGGCCGCCGTCCCGAGAACATTCCCATTCGCCGTCTCTTGCCGAGGTAGTTCATCACCTGCACGCCGGTGACGTGAACCTTGAACAGCTTCTCGACCGCGCGCCGGACTTCGACCTTGGTTGCACCGGTCGCCACGCGGAAGGTATACTGGTTGTGGTCGGCCTTGATCCGCTCGGACTTCTCGGTCACGAGCGCGCCGATGATTACCCTCGAGTAGTCCTGCATCACGCGGCCCCCGTCGCCTCGGCGAAACTGGCGAGCCCGGCCCTGGTGAACGCGACGATGTCGTGGTCAAGCACCGCGTAGGTGTTGACCATCCGGGCCGGCATCAGCGTCAGCCATGGTATGTTGCGGCCGGCCCGCCGCATCGCCTCCGGCACCTCGGCCGGCATGAGCAGAACGGTGCCCTCGAAGCCGAACCCCGAGATCGCCTGCACCATCTGTTTGGTCTTGGCCTCGGACAGCTCGAAGTCCTCGACAACCCTGACCGCACCCTCGGCGTGGCGGGCTGAGAGTGCTGCGTACAGCGCCGAGCGCCGCTTCTGCTTCGGCATGTTCAGGCTGTAATCGCGTGGCAGCGGACCGAAGACAATCCCGCCGGTCCGGAAGATCGGAGAGCGGCGCGACCCGTGGCGGGCATTGCCAGTATGTTTCTGACGGTAGGGCTTCTTGCCCGTACCGGATACCTCGGCGCGGGTCTTGGTCTTGGCGGTACCCTGTCGCTGGTTGGCGAGGTAAACCCGGACCGCCTCCCAGAGCAGGCTGTCGGTCCCGGTATGCTTGAAGATCTTCTCGGGCAGTTCGACGGTGCCCTTGGTCGCTCCATCCGCAGCTGTGACGTCCATCACTGTCCCCTACGCCCGCTTCCGTACGACCACGATCGACCCGCGGTGACCGGGTATCGCACCGCTTATGTAGACGAGTCCCTTGTCCTGCTCGACCTTGACAATCTGGAGTTTGCGGATGGTCACGCGTTCCACGCCATAGTGCCCGGCCATCGTCCGGCCGGGCAGCACGCGGCCAGGGGTCGTACCAGCACCGGCCGAACCAACCCGCCGGTGTGTCATCGAGCCGTGAGTGGCCGACCCTCCGTGCCAGCCCCAGCGCTTGACACCGCCTGCGAAGCCTCGCCCCTTTGTCACACCTGTCACGTCGACCTTGTCGCCGGCCGCAAAGACCTCCGGCCCGAGCTTCTGCCCGGGCCTGTACTCGGCTGAGGAACTGACCCTCACCTCACGCAGGAACGCGACCGGCTCGATTCCGGCCTTCCTGCAGTGCCCGGCCAGCGGCCTGCTGACCCGACGGGGGTTGGCCCTGCCCAGGCCCAGTTGCAGGGCTTCATAGCCGTGCCGGCCGACACCGCGAAGCGTGACGACCACGCAGTCACTGACGTCAACCGCCGTGGCCGGAAAGGCCCGGCCATGCTCGTCGTATACCTGCGTCATATCACCCTTACGGCCGAGCACGGAAATGCCGCTCATCTCGATCAGGCGGACTTGATCTCCACTTCGACGCCGGCCGGTACCTCGAGCTTCATCAACGCATCAACCATGTCAGTCGTCGCGTTCGAGATATCGACCAGCCGCTTGTGGACTCGTAGTTCAAACTGCTCGCGCGAACGCTTGTCAATGTGAGGCGAACGCAGGACAGTGAAGAGTGTCCGCTTCGTGGGAAGCGGAATCGGACCCGAGACCTGGGCGCCGGTACGCTTCGCGACCTCCACGATGTCGTGGGCCGACTGGTCCAAGACCCGATGGTCATAGGCCTTCAGCTTTATGCGTATCTTCTTCGCACTCGCAATCAGACTCATCTGTTATTCGTCTTCCTCTTAAGTTAGCAATGACCGCCCGACCGACAAGGGGGCTTGCCGATTTCGCGTCCGACGATAGGCCCTAACTCGAACGGTTTTCTCGAGGGCACCCTGGTTTTGCCAGACACGCCCTTCAGGCGCTGTCGAGAAATATAGCGGAACGGCTGCCGATGTCAACAGCGACCTTTTCTGTATGTCCGGCCGGGACACGCTGCGCCTACGATGCCCGCAAGTGCGCCGCATTCGACGGGAAGCCGGCCCGGATGCGCCCGGGCCGGCAGGAGAAAGGCAGCCGTCAGCCGTTGGCTTTGCGGCGACGGGTCGCTAACTTGCGGACGATACGTTCGGCCTCGAACCAGTCATCCCAGTCCCGGCCCTGCACTCCGCCGCGAAGAACGTAGATCTCCCTGGCCTTCGCGCGTATTCGCTGTTCCAGCTCAGCCTCGGTCAGTTCCTCCTGAATGTCATCGGGGCTGTCGGCCCGAGCGGTCTGAGCGTCACGGGGCATGCATCCTCCTTTGCGATGTTGCCCGAACGTACTCACCTGTAATTATCCCCGGTGCCAGCCGGCCTGTCAACGCCGGGCCGGTCGGCTTCCCGCACCATCGAGTCGGAGATGCGTGGGCCTCGGCCGGCGGTTCGCCAATCCGCCACGGCGTCCCGGACGACAACGCCTCTCCGTGGACCACCAGGGCGCTCACGTTCGCGAACCCGCGTACCCTAGTCCATACCTCGACGCAGGAACGCCGGGATCTCGAGGTCCGACTTGTTCACGACCAGCTGCCCGGCATCATCGAGCACCCGCCGTCGCGCCGGGAACATCGCCGTGTCGCGAAGCAGGTCGTTGACCTCCTCCAGCGTGGGCAGAGGCTCGTTAAGACCGGTCGCGATGAGGGTGACCTTGATGCCTTCTCGCATATCCCGCGGCCTGGCTGCGCCCATCCTGATGTCGGCCTGACCGTTGGTGGCATGGAAGACAATCTGTGCCGCCTCATCCACCTCGCAGAGCGTCATCTGCGTGTCTCCCGATATGTTCAGGAGCACTTTGCGCGCGGTTTCGATCGAGACATTCTCGATGAGGGGTGAAGACAGTGCCCGGTGTGCCGCCTCTGAAGCCCGGCCGTCGCCCATTGCGAAACCAACCGCCATCACCGCTCCGCCTCGTTCCGCCATCACCGCTCGAACATCGGCAAAATCGATGTTGATGAGTTGACGGGCCGTGACGATCTCGGAGATGCCGCGTACGGCATTCAGCAACACCTCGTCCGCCATCTGGAATGCTTCGAAGCACGGCTCCTTGCCGTGGACCTCAAGCACTCGCTGATTCGGCAGTACAATCAGTGTGTCGACGCGCGCACGTAGCGCCTCAACGCCGTCCTGGGCCTTGCGTGAGCGCGCCCGACCCTCGAAGTCAAATGGTCGGGTGACGACTGCAACAACGAGTGCTCCCTGCTCCTTGGCCACCTCGGCGACAACCGGGGCCGCGCCAGTCCCGGTCCCGCCGCCCATCCCGGCGGCTATGAAGACCAGGTCGAGACCGGTGATGTGCTCGCGGATCGTCTCAATGGACTCCTCGGCCGCCTGCCGGCCGATCGTTGGGTCGCCCCCGGAGCCCAGCCCGCCGGTAAGTTGCGCGCCAATCTGGACCTTGTTGGCGGCCGACGACATGGCCAGCGCCTGCAGGTCGGTGTTGACCGAGTAGAACTCGACGTCTGCAAGTCGGGCGTCGATCATGTGGTTCACCGCGTTGCAGCCCGCACCGCCTGTTCCGAACACGCCAATGCGGGTCAGTTTCCGGTCATCTACCGGCTCAATCATTGCCTTTCCTCCTTGGGCTTGAGGACCTTCATTACTACTACACCCAGCCTCGAAAGTGGTCGACGAACCGGCCAATCAGGTTGCCGGCGGGCGCCTTGGAGTCCTGAGCGCAGAGCACGAGCCCGACCGCAGTCGCGAATGCCGGATCGGCTGTCACCGCCTTCGGTCCGGTCACTCGGTCGGGCCGCGCCAGTCGCACCGGCATGCCGAAGATCTGCTCGGCAAGGACATCGACACCACGTAGCGCCGCGCCGCCACCGGCGAGGATGACGCCGGCCGACAGGTTGTCACTCTGCTTGCCTTCGCGCAGCGCCGCGTTGGTCATCGTCAGGATCTCCTCGATCCGCGGCTCGATGACCGAGGCCAATAGGCGGCGCGATACCTGCTTGGTGCCGCGGCCTGATGCGTCCTCGACCGTCAGCGCCTCGTCCTTCTCGAGCATCGCCGCCATCGCGACTCCGAACTCACGCTTGACGCGCTCGGCCTCGGCAAAGGTTGTCCGGAGCCCGATCGCGACATCCTTGGTGATATTGAGCGACCCGACCTCGAGCATTCGGTGAAACCGAATCTCGCCCTCGCGGTAGACCGTCACGGAGGTCACGCCGCCCAGGTCAACGAGCGCGAAGCCGAGGTTCTTGTCGTTCTCGTCCGACACCGCGAATGAGGTTGCGATGCCCTGCAGCATCATCGACCGGCTCCGGATGTCGAGCCGGTCGAGCGCCCGGTCGACGTTCTCGATCGCGCTCACGGCGCCGATGATCAGCAGCACTTCGACCTCGAGCTTGACCCCGAACATCCCGAGCGGGTCGCGCACGCCCTTCTGCTCGTCAACGATGTACTGGGTTGGAACGACGTGCAGGACCTGCTCGTCGTTGGGCAGTCGTATCGCCTGGGCCTGATTGATGACTTCTCGAACGTCCCGCGCACTGATCCCCCGGTCCGGGCGCCGCACCGTCACCGTCCCGATGCCATCGAGGTGCTTGAGATGCGCACCGGTTATGCCGACAAGCGTTGGCAGCGCCTTGACTTTGACGCCGGCCTCCTCCTCGGCCGCGGCGACCGCCGCCGCGAGCGAGTCGGTCGCCCGGTCCAGACTGATGACCGCGCCCTGGCGGAAGCCGTCGGGCGGTGCTGTACCGTACCCAAGCAGCGAAGTCTTCTTCGTGCTGTCCGTCTCCGCCAGCACGCAGGCAATCTTGGTTGTCCCGATGTCAATCGCCGCCGTCCTGATCGACTTGGCCACACTCACCTCCTGTCCGCGGGCAACACCTGGACCTCCTCTTCAAGGAGGATGCCAGTCTGCTCCTCTACGTTTGCCTTCACGACCTGGGCGAGCCCGTATACGTCTCCGAAACGGGCGCCGCCGGTGTTGATGATGAAATTCGCGTGCTTATTCGACACCTGCGCCGCGCCGACGCAGCGACCCTTCAGGCCACATCGCTCGATGAGTCGGCCGGCCGGTTCCCCGTGCGGGTTCCTGAAGAACGATCCGGCCGACGGCTCGCCCGGTTGCTTCTCCCATCGCCGCCGCCTGATCTCTGCCGCAGGTGTTGGTCTGCCGGGCTCGAGCCGAAGCTCCGCCGAGGTGGCAATGAGACCCGGTGCGATGACCGGCAGCCGGTAGCCGGGCCGGATGTCCGGCCTCGTCACCGTCCCCGACGAGCCATCCGGACCGATTGTCCGAACCGAGTCGAGCACATCGGCAATCGAACGCCCGAATGCACCTGCGTTGGTGCGGAGGCCGCCACCGACCGTACCCGGAATCCCGGCCAGGAACTCCGCGCCTAGAAGCCCTACAGACTCGGCGCGGGCGGCAACGTCATCGAGGCTGGCGCCGCCCCCGACGAGCAGGCGGTTACCGTCCACCCGGATGCCGCCCAGTTCACCTACGAGCCTGAACACAAGGCCGGGCAGGCCTTGGTCGGAGACCAGCACATTGGAGCCGCGCCCGAGTACCCACCATGGAATTCCGCGCCTGTAACAGAGCCCGAGCGCTACGGACAGTGCCTCCTCGCTGGCAAGCTCCGCCCAGAGACTGGCCTTGCCCCCGATCCCGAAGGTCGTGTGCCCCGCCAGCGGCTCGTCGAGCCTCACGACTGCACCAAGCCCGGCTAGAGCGCGTTCAGTATCTCTTCGCCAGTCTTCCATATCGAGCCCGCCCCGAGCGTCAGGATGACGTCGCCCGGCCGGGCGGCGGCGCACACCTCGGCCGCCACCTCCTCGAACTCCGGCAGAAACCTGACCTCGATACCGCCCCGCCCGCTCTGCCGCACGGCCTCGACGATAAGCCCCGCGTCGATGCCCTGTATCGGCTGCTCGGACGCGGCGTAGATCCGGGTCACGAAGACGACATCGGCAGCATTGAAGGCATCACCGAACTCCCGGCCGAGGTGACGCGTGCGCGAGTAACGGTGCGGCTCGAACACGACCAGGAGCCGCCGGCCCGGAAAGGCATGGCGCAGCGTCTCGACCGTTACCCGGACCTCGGTCGGGTGGTGTCCGTAGTCGTCAAACACTGCTATTCCACGCTTCTCGCCCTTCCGCTCAAGCCGCCTGTGAACGCCAGAGAAGGTCAGCAGCGCCTGCTCAGCGATCTTGAGCTCGATGCCCAGTTCGAGTGCCACCGCGATCGTCGCCAGCGCGTTCTGGACGTTATGCAGACCCGGCATCGGAATGCTGAACCGGCCGGACTCCGTGCCCTTGATCGCCAGCGTGAAGGCAGAGCTGAACGCATACTGCTGGATGTCCTTCGCCCTCAGGTCGGCCGGCGCTTCAAGCCCGTAGGTGACAACCCGGCGCTTGACGCGCCTCTGCACCGACCGGACAGCCGGCGAATCAGCACACAGGATGACACTGCCGTAGAACGGTACCCGGTTGACGAACCGGACGAACTCCCGCTTGATGTCGGCGAGATCCTTGTAGAAGTCAAGGTGTTCGGCCTCGATGTTGGTGACGACCGCGATTGACGGGTACAGCACGAGGAACGAACGGTCGCTCTCATCCGCCTCGGCAACTAGGTACTCCGACTGCCCCAGCCGCGCGCCCGCGCCGGACCCGAGCACGCGGCCGCCGATGATGGTTGTCGGGTCGAGCCCGGCCCGCTCGAGCAAGTGGCTGATCAACGACGTCACGGTTGTCTTGCCGTGGCTGCCGGAGACCGCAATCGAGAACTTCAGCCGCATCAGCTCGGCCAGCATCTCGGCCCGTCGGATGACCGGGATGCCGTGTTGCCGGGCGCAGGCGAGTTCGGGGTTATCCGACGCGACTGCGGTCGAGTGAACAACGACCTCGGCCCCGAGGCAGTTGGCGGCATCGTGGCCGATGGTGATCCGCACCCCGTTGTCGGCCAGCCGGCGGGTCAGGTCGCTCTCGGCCAGGTCCGAGCCCGAGACCTCGAAGCCGAGACCCTTGAGCAGGAGTGCGATCCCGCTCATCCCCACCCCGCCGACGCCGATGAAGTGCACCTTCCTCAGGCGGCCAAGCACTTCTCGATCTCCCCCGCGGCGGCCGCCGCGGCATCGGGTCGGGCTGCGGCGCGCGCCGCGTCCGACATTCGCTGCCGACGCTCGGCGTCGGCCAGCAGTAGCTTGATTTCGCTCACGAGGCCGGACAGGCGGTACTGGTCCAGGGTTGAGGCGGCACCGAGGGAGGTGAGGTACTGGGCGTTTGCCTCCTGGTGCCGGTCGGTGGCGTGTGGGTAGGGTATCAGAATTGCCGGGATGCCGAAGGCAGCCAGCTCTGAAAGGACCATACCGCCTGCCCGGGAAACTGCGATCGTCGCCCGCCGGTAGAGCTCATGCGGACGGTCGGTGTAGTCCACCAGTTCTATGTTGTTCGTCCGAACCTGCGAACGGACGAGGTCGAAGTCGCGCCGGCCGGTAAGCAGGATGAACCGCACGCTCATCAACACCCCGGCCGCGTCGAGCGCGGCGAGGTTCAGCGCCCGGGCGCCCTGGCTCCCGCCCAGCACAAGCACGGTCCGGCCGTCGTCAGTCCGGCCGTCCGCAACGACCTCCGGCCTCAGCGGGTTGCCGGTGACCACCGTGTCGGCGTGCATATCGACCGCGGCCGGGAACCCGAGCAGCACCCGCCGCGCGCCTGGCGCGAAGGCCCTCGTTGCCCGACCCGGAATGCGGTTCTGCTCGATCAGGAAGTATGGCACGCCGGTCAGCCAGGCCGCCGAAAGCGGGCCGACACCGACATAGCCACCCGCCGCGACGACCGCGTCCGGCGTTCGACGACGGAGTATTCCCAGCGAGCGCAGGCAACCGCGCGCCGTCGTGAACGGCCAGGCAGCCTGCTCAACCGGACTCCGGCCCGAGAACCCGGCCGCCGGAATTGCCTCGAACTCGATGTCGCGGGCACGGACGATCGTCGCCTCCAGCCCATTCTCGCGGCCGACCCAGCAGACCCCGTGACCGCGCCGCCTCATCTCCTCAGCGAGCGCAAGCGCCGGGAGTATATGCCCCCCGGTACCGCCCGCGGCAACCATCAGCTTCATCCATCCTCCGCTCGTATCGTGACACGTTCAGCAATACCCCTGCCGCGAACAGGTTGGCGACCATCGCGGTGCCGCCGTAGCTCACAAACGGCAACGGCTGCCCGGTAGTCGGCAGGAGCCCGACCGCGACGCCGATATGCACCATCGCATAGAGAAACACCGTCACGGCGATCCCAGCCGACAGGTACTTGCCGAAGTGGCCTGAAGTCCGCCTGCTGACGCTCATCCCCCGCCACAGGAAAAGCCCGTAGAGTGCAAACACACCGCAACTCCCGAGGAAGCCGAACTCTTCGCAGATCGCGGCGACCGCGAAGTCCGTGCCAACCTCGGGGACGAAGAACACTGCCTGCTTGCTGCCGGTCGTCCATTTTCCCCAGAGCTGTCCGCAGGCGATCGCCATCTTCGACTGCTCCTGCTGCCAGGGCCGACCCCTCAGGAACCCGACCAGTCGCTCCAGGCCGTGGGGAAAGGCGAGAACCCCGCCGGAGACCAGTACAAGCGCGCCAGCGGCCAGCGCGACCAACCAGAACCATTTCACCCCGGCGAGCAGGAAGATCGCCAGCGCCGACACGGCCATTATGAAGGTCGTGCCGATCGCGCGCTGGAGCATTGTCGGCACCAGGAAGGCAAACAGCACGAGAGCCGGCAGCAGAATCGAGTTCCAGAGCCGGCGGTCGGGTTCGCGCTGCCCCTCGAGGTCGGCGAAGTGCGCGGCAAGCCAGAGCGGCAGGGCGAACTTGGCGATCTCGGCGGGCTGGATCGGGAACGGCAGGAACGGCAGCTCCAGCCAGCGTTCGGCGCCTTTGACCGTCTTCCCGGCTACCAGCGTCGCGACCAACAGGCCCAGCCCCAGCGCCAGGGTCACCCACCGCAGTTGCCCGCGGTACCAGCGGTGGGGAACGGCGATCCCGACAGCCATCGCCGCAATGCCCAGCGCGACCCGCATGCCGTGCTCGCGCAGGTGCTGCCAGCCCTGGTGGTAGGTCGTCGCGTAAGCGATGATCAGCCCCAGCAGGACGAGCGCCACGACCGCGATCAACAGTGGGCCATCAACGGAATGAACCGGCAGCTCGATCGCGATGGCATTCCGTTCGGCTCGCCGCGGACGCACGCGGGGCTCGCCCCGGCGCGTTGCCAGCGGCAGCCTGCGGCGCGGCCGCGGACTACCGTAGACGGGCCACCTCCCGCCGGAAGGCCCGGCCCCGGGCCTGAAAGTCCCGGAACTGGTCGAAACTCGCAAATGCCGGCGAGTAGAGCACCGTGTCGCCAGGGCGCGCCCGCGCGCCCGCAGCCCGGACGGCGTCGGTCAGCCTCAGCTGGACCTCGTGGCTGACCGCGCCCAGCGCCGCCAGCCCGGCGGCGAGCTCGGCGGCATTCTCGCCGGCCAGCACGACATGCCGGGCGCGGCGCGCAACCGCGCTGAGGTAGTCTCCCTTGGGCAGGCCCTTCTCCCGGCCGCCGGTGATCAGCACGACTCCACGCTCGAAGGCTCCGAGCGAGTGGATTCCCGCAGCCGGGTTCGTACACATGCTGTTGTTGACGTAGGTGACGCCGCGCAGGCGCCGCACGAACTCGAGCCGGTGCGGCAGCCCGCGGAACGAACGCAGCACCCTTGCCGCGGTCGCCGGTGCGACGCCCTCGGGCAGAACCGCACAGCACGCCGCGAGCGCGTTGGCGAGGTTATGCCGCCCGGGCAGCCGCACCTCCCGCGCGCGGATGACCCGCCGGCCGTGCGCGACCAGCCATCCTCGCGCGATTCGGGCGTCGGCGGCACGGGCCGTCAGCGAGAAGAACTCCCTGCCCGCCCGGCCGGTGCCAGCCGCTGCGGAACCACGTGAGGCTGTGGACCGCACGCCCGCCGCGGCCACGACCAACGGGTCGTCGAGGTTCAGCACCGCGCGGTCGGCAGGCCGCTGGAGCCGGAGAATACGGTACTTGCAGCGCGCGTAACTCCCGATGTCGCGATGACGGTTGAGATGGTCGGGTGTGACGTTGAGGAGCAGAGCGACATCGGGCCGGAACCACCGGGCCCGCTCGAGCTGGAAGCTCGACGCCTCGACAACACAGCTGTCTCGTGCCGGCCCGGCGATCGCCGCCGAGAGCGGCCGGCCCGGCGCGATGTTGCCGCCGACGAACACCGACCGGCCGGCCGCCTCGAGCATCGCCGCGATCAGCGCGGCCGTCGTTGACTTGCCGTTCGTGCCGGTGACCGCAAACAGCCGTCCCTTGACGAACGCGGCCGCGAGGTCGAGTTCGTCGACCACCGGGATCCCGGCCGCCCGGAGTCGCCGCACCGGCGCGCTGGCGTCCGCGACGCCCGGGCTGACCACCGCCAGCCCAAACGCCCCGGGCATGACCACCCGGAGGTCGACCACCCGGGCTCGGACGCCCGCGACCGCCGGCGCTCTTCTCCGCCTCGCCGGATCATCCTCGACCGCCGCGACCCGTGCCCCGGCCCGGAGCAAGAACCGGGTGGCAGCCGTACCGGCCCGGCCCAGCCCGACAACCAGCACCCGCATCCCCCGGAGTTCCTCGTACCGCGGCGGTCTTCTCATCGAATCTTGAGGCTCGCCAGCGCGACCAGACCGAACAACACGGCGAGGATCATGAACCGCGTGACGACCTGGGTCTCAGCCCAACCCTTGAGCTCGAAGTGGTGGTGCAGCGGGGCCATCCGGAACAGGCGCCGGCCGCCGGTCGAACGAAACCAGGCGACCTGCAGGATCACCGACACGGCCTCGAGCACGAACACACCGCCGACGAGGAAGAGCAGGAACTCGTGCTTGGAGACGACCGCGACGAGGGCCAGCGCCCCGCCCAACGGCAGCGAGCCGGTGTCGCCCATGAAGACCTGCGCCGGGTGGGCGTTGAACCAGAGAAACCCGAGCACCCCGCCGACCAACGCCAGGCAGTACACCGCCATCTCGCCGCCGGCCCGGACGAACATGATGTTCAGGTACTCGGCCAGCCCGGTGTGTCCGGAGACGTAGCAGAGCACCGCGTAGCTGCTGAACGAAATCGCCAGGAGCCCGGCCGCGAGTCCGTCAAGGCCGTCGGACAGGTTGACTGCATTCGAGAAGCCGACGATCAGGAGCATCACGAACGGGACGTAGAACCACGAGAACTCAACGACCACGTTCTTGAGCAGCAGGAAGTTTGTCTGGGACCGGACTGCCGGATCCGGCGGCGCGAAGTAAAGCACGGCGCCAACCGCCAGCGCAAGCCCGAACTGGACGACCAGCTTGGCGGTCTTGCTGATGCCCCGTGCCTTGCCCTTCCTGACCTTGACGTAGTCGTCCCAGATGCCGAGCCCGCCGAGCGCGACCAGCACCGCGATGCCGAGCTGGACCAGCCGGTTGCCGAGGTCGGCGAAGAGCAGGATGCCGGCGAGGCTTGCCGCCAGGACCAGCAGCCCGCCCATCGTCGGTGTGCCCGCCTTTGCGCGATGCGTCTCCGGAACCTCCTCGCGGACGTTCTGGCCGAGTTGGAGCCGCTTCACCAGCCGGATGAGCCCCGGGCCCAGAACCAGGACCAGCAACAGGCTGACCGCTCCGGCCGCGGCGGCCCGGAAGGTTATGTACCGAAACAGGTTCAGCGGGCTGAAGACCGCGCGGAGAGGAACAAGCAGGTGGTAGAGCACTAGCCCTCCAGGAGCCCGCGCGCCACCGACCGGTCGTCAAACCGACGGCGCTCGCTCCCGACCAACTGGTAGTCCTCGTGGCCTTTGCCGGCGATGACGACGGAGTCACCGGGTCGGGCCGCGGCGAGCGCGCGGCGAATCGCCTTTTCGCGGTCGGGCAGAACGAGCCGCGCGCCCGCCACATCCATCCCTGCGACGATCTCGGCAATGATCGCCTCCGGCTCCTCGGAGCGCGGGTTGTCCGATGTCACTACCGCGAGGTCCGCCCCGCGCGCCGCGGCGCGGCCCATCAGCGGCCGCTTCCCGCGGTCGCGGTCGCCGCCGCACCCGAAGACCGCGATCACCCGCCCGGCAGTGAATTCACGCACGGTCGCCAGCACGCGCTCGAGCGCGTCCGGCGTGTGGGCGTAGTCGACGAAGACGTCGAACCCCCGGGAGTTGGCAACCCGCTCGAGCCGACCGGGCACGCTCGCGAGCGTCTCCGCCCCTCGCAGGATCTCGCCCGGCTCCCAGCCCAGCGCCAGCCCCGCGCCGAAGGCCGCGAGCAGGTTCCAGAGGTTGTGCCGGCCCGCGAGCTTCAGCCGCGCGGCCAGCGTCCGACCCGCGTGGATCACCTCGACGTCGAGCGCGTCGGCTGCGACCCCGGTAACGCGACCGGCGATGTCCGGCCGCGACCCGTCCGCGCCGGTCCCGTAGGTCAGCACGCGGGCCCGGGTCAGGCCGGCGACGGCTGCCCCGACCGGGTCGTCGAGATTGGTGACTGCGGATGCGTCCGGCCCGAGCCCGGCAAACAGTCTCATCTTGGCGTCCCGGTACTCGTCCAGCGTCCGGTGGAAATCGAGGTGGTCCTGGGTCAAATTGGTGAACACCCCGACCCGGAAGTCAAGGCCGTGGGCGCGGTCGAGCGCGAGCGCGTGCGACGACACCTCGGCCACGCACACCGGCACGCGGTTGGCGACCATCCGTGCCAGCAGTTCGACAAAGTCAAGACTCTCGGGTGTGGTCTGGCCGGCCCGGCTCGTCACCCGGCCGTCCGAGTGCTCGACCGTCCCGACCAGCCCCGGCTCGAAGCCCCGGTGCCGGCAGACGGCCCGGAGCAGGTAGGCGGTCGTTGTCTTGCCGTTTGTCCCGGTGATCCCGACCAGCTCCAGCCGGCGGGCCGGGAAATCGTGGAACCGGTTCGCGACCTCGGCCAGGAACCGCCGCGGGTTCTCGGTTTCGACGACCGTAACCCGCCCGCCGGCCGCCGCCTCCGGCCGGCTCGTCGCGACCGCCGCCGCTCCACGTCTCACCGCGTCCTCGACGTACCGGCTCCCGGAGACCCGGAACCCCTCGATCGCCACGAACAGCCAGCCCGGCCGCACCTGCCCGGAGTGATAGGCAATGCCGCCGATCTCGACGGCCCGGTCGCCAAGCACCGTGCACGGCACGCCCTCGACCAGCTCGGCGAGCCGACGCCTCATCGCCTGCCCCTGTTCGCCGCCATGACGCGGGCCAGGTTCTCGCGCGAGTCCTCGATGCGCAGGATCTCGGTCCCGATCTGGCGGAACAGCGGACAAGCCACCTCGCTCGCGAACCGGCCGACCCCCGGCTCGTCCACCATCACGGCCATCACGTAGCGCGGCGCCTCGACCGGGAAGAAACCGGCGAAGGTCATCCGCGACTGCCGGGTCGAGTAGGTCCGGGTCAGCGGGTCCACCTTCTGGGCCGTGCCGGTCTTGCCGCCGACCGTCACCCCTTCAATCGCCGCCTGCCGGGCGGTTCCCTCGGCGACCGCCCGCGCCAGAATCTGCCTGAGCCGCTCGGCGGTCGCCGGCTTGAGGGCGCGCCGCACCGCGACCGGGTCCTGCCGATGGAAAGTGTCGCGCCCGGCCCAGGCCCGCTCGACAAGGTAGGGCCGCAGGTACTCTCCGCCGCTCGCGATGCACCCGTACGCGGCGGCGAGTTGGAGCAGGTTCACGGTCAGTCCCTGCCCGAATGCGATGTTGGCCAGCCGCAGGGTGTTCAGCTTCCCGGGCGGGTCGAGCCGGCCGCCGGTCTCGCCCGGCAGGCCGAGCCCGACCGGGTAACCGAACCCGAGCGCACGCGCGACCCGGTGGTAGTGGGCCGGGTCCACCTCCATCGACAGGAGCGCGCAGCCCGGGTTCGATGACTTGACCAGCAGACCGTCGAAGTCAAGCACACCGTTGTTGTGGACGTCGTTGATCCGGTACTTCCCGATCTGGATGTAGCCGGCCGACACGTCGTAACTCCGCGCCGTGAGCTCGGCCGCCCGCTCGCTTTCGAGCGCGGTCGCCGCGACGACGATCTTGAAGCTCGACCCGGGTTCGAACTGGTCGGCCAGCGTCGCGCACCGGAAATGACGCGGGTTCTCACCGGCATAGCGCTCCGGGTCGTAGCCCGGGTAGTCGGCCAGCGCGAGGATCGCGCCGGTCCGGGCATCGAGGACGACTGCCGAGCCGTGCCGGGCCGAGAGACCTCGCACCGACTGCTCGAGCGCCCGGTAGGCCGCCTGCTGGAAATCTGCATCCAGCGTCAGCCGGAAGTCCGCGCCCGGCTTGGGGTCGCGCCGTTCGTAGCTCGGGTCGGGCAGGCGACGGCCAAGCCGGTCCTTCTGGACCTGGGCCCAGCCCCCGCGCCCGGCTAGCAGCGAGTCGAACGCCAGCTCGAAACCGGCCCGGCCCTCCAGCCGGTCGCCCGGCTGGACGTAGCCGAGCAGGTTCGAGAATGCCGCCCCGTACGGGTACCGCCGCCGGTGCTCCTCGCGGACCAGCGTGTAGTCGTGGAGCTGGTTGCGCACCAGCACGGCGTGGAGCGACTCCCCGACCAGGTAGTCGACGCCGCTCCGGAAGCAGAACCACTTGTCCCGTCGCTTCAGGACGAGCCGGAAGCTGTCCGCGTCGGCCAGGCCGAACCGGCCGATGATCGCCGCGAGCCGCTCGACCCGCGGCTTCCGATTGCCGGATGCCACCAGCGGGTCCTCTAGGTCCAGCCGGCGGATGTCCTTCGGCCAGACCAGTATCGAGCAGGCTGAGCTGTTGACCGTCAGCAGCCGGCCGAACCGGTCATACAGCCGGCCCCGGCTGCCGGACAGCGGGATGGTGTCGAGGTGCTGGCGTGACGCCCGCAGTTCATACTGCCGGCCAAGCACGAGCTGCATCTGAACGTACTTCGCGAACAGCACTCCGCCCGCGGCGATCAGCAACCCGAAGACGACGAGTGCCCGAAGGCCTCCGGTTCGGACCTGGCGCCGACCGGAAGCAGGACGCGGCCTGCCCGTTGCCGGCCTTGGCCGGGCCGACCGCCGGAGCGCGAAACCGGTCAGCGTACTGCCAAGACGGCGGCGGGGGCGTCGGGGAATGCGACGCTTCATCCCTCCCATCGGCTGGCTAGCGGGTCTGCGGTCCGGCGTCGGCTACGATCACCGCGCCCGACCGGCCCAGGGTATCACCGGCCCGCGCCAGCTCGGCCAGCGCCGGCCCTGCCCCGGGTCGCCCGGAGCTTGTCCAGACCGAGTCGAGTCGGGCGAACCCGCCCAGCCGCTCCAGCTCGGCCTGCAGCCGGTCGCGCCGCTCCACCAGCACCCGGCACTCGACCTCCTGCCGCGCCTGCCGGCTGACCAGCCGCAGGCTCGCGTCGCGCTGCATCAGATAGGTCCCGGCCAGGATGAAGACAAGCAGGACGAGCAGGACCAGCCGCCGCGTCGTCACAACAGCTTCTCCGCCGCCCGGAGCCGCGCGCTCCGCGCGGCGCGGTTGCGCTCGATCTCCGCCTCCGAGGGCCGCACCGCCCGGCGGGCCAGCATCCTGACCCGACCGGCCGCGGCCCCCTCGCGGATGAAGTGCTTGCAGATGCGGTCCTCGAGACTGTGGTAGCCGATCGTCACCAGCCGGCCGCCCGGCGCGAGCACCTCGAGGGCGGCCGCCAGCCCCCGGCTCACCGCCGCCAGCTCGTCGTTGGTCACGATGCGCAGGGCCTGGAACACCCGGGCAAGGGTCCGGCGCGCCTGCCGGAACGGCACGACCCGCTTGACGACCGCGGCCAGGTCGCCGGTTGTCTCAATTCGATCCCGGCGTTCGTGAATCAGTCTGGCCAGCCGGCCGGCGCGCGGCTCCTCGCCGAACTCGCGCAGCCAGCGCCGCAACTCCTCTGTGGTCGCCCGCCGGACTAGTTCGCGCGCGGTCGGCCCGCGCCCTTCGGCGTCGAACCGCATATCAAGGGGGCCATCCAGGTCATAACTGAAGCCGCGGCCGGGCGTGCGCACCTGGTGCGACGACACGCCGAAGTCAAACAGGACGCCCGTCACCGGCGCCAGCCTCAAACTACTGACAATCGCCACCATATCAACGTAACTGGCCTGCCTCAGAACCAGGTTGCCCGAACCACTGCCCAGATACCTCTGCGCCGAGGCAATCGCCTCGGCGTCCAGGTCAAGCCCTAAGAGCCGGCCTGTGCCCGGCCTGCCGAGAATCGCCCGGGCGTGGCCGCCGCCGCCGCAGGTCGCGTCGACGACCGTCCCGCCCGCCGGGCCAAGGAACTCGAGGACCTCATCGACGAGTACCGGTTCATGGAACATCGGCTCTGCCCGCAGGCGGTCGGGCCTCGCGGGCGCGCCGCTCCGCCTCGGCCAGCGCCTCGCGCCGCTTGTCGGCGTTCCGGCGCCGGTCCTCCTGGTAACGCCCCGGGTCCCAGATCTCGAAGTACTCGCCCGCTCCGGCAAACACCACCTCGCCGTTGATCCCGGCCTCCTCGAGCATCGGCCGGGGAATCAGGACCCTGCCCTGGCGGTCGAGGCCGACCTCCTCGACCTCGCCGAGCAGGCGCCGGGCGGCATCGGAGTCGTCCTGGTACCTCGTGATCTCGGGCAGGGCCGCTCCCCAGAAATCCGCCCAGTCCGCCGAGGGGTGGACCCGGATTGCCCCATCCGGGCGCGCGTGCAGTATCAATGTCTCGCCCGAATCAGGTCCGAGTTTGCGACGGAACGCAGACGGAATCGCGGCCCTGCCCTTGCTATCGACAGAATGATAGTGTCGGCCGAAGAAGATTGGCTTCACCGTCTCCATGTCCCGGATTCACCACTTATCGGCACAAATATGTTCACGGACCGGATTGTATCTCCACCTTACCCCACTGTCAAGCCCTTTCTTGCACCTTCGCCCCACCGGCCTGCCGGGCATCTGGGCGTGCCGGTCGCCCGGCCAAGACCGCCGACTCCTTCGGCCCTGCGAAGATTGCGGTTGACACCCGCCGCTGGTTTTCCTATACTCACTTGTCTGAGATAGATTGTCCTCAGGTTAGTCCTCAATCTCCCTGGAGAAGCTCCGGCCCCCGCGAGGCGTAGAACGACACGCCGGACCAATCAAGTCAACCGGGCCGGGCAATCCCTAAAGGAGCAGTGAATGAACCAGGAAGAACTCTCAGGTCTCAAGATGAGCCAGCTCTACGCGCTGGCGGAAGAGCTTGAGATCCAGGGGTACCGCGACAAGCGCAAGCCCGGCCTCGTGATGGCAATCCTCGAAGCCGACGCCCGCAAGCGAAAGGGCAAGGGCGAGGGCGTCGAGGTGTCGGGCGTGCTCGAGACCCTCGAAGAAGGCTTCGGCTTCCTCCGCTCCCCGGACTACAGCTACCTGCCGTCCTCGGACGATATCTACGTCTCCCCCTCCCAGATCAAGAAGCTCGGCCTCAAGACCGGCGACACCATCATCGGTTCGGCCCGGCCGCCGAAAAACTCCGAACGCTACTTCGCGCTCCTCAGGATCGACGCGGTCAACGACGGCGCGATCGAGAACATCCGAAACCGGGTCCCGTTCGACGCGCTCACGCCGCTCTACCCGCAGGAGCGCATCGGGCTCGAGGTCGAGAGCGAAAACGACTGGTCGAAGCGGGTCATCGACCTGTTCGTCCCGATCGGCAAGGGCCAGCGCGGCCTCATTGTCTCGCCGCCCCGCGCCGGCAAGACCATCCTGCTCCAGAAAATCGCCAACAGCATCACGGCGAATCACCCCGAGGTGAAGCTCATCGTCCTGCTCATCGACGAGCGGCCCGAGGAAGTCACCGACATGGAGCGCTCGGTCAAGGCCGAAGTCATCAGCTCCACCTTCGACGAGGTTCCGGAGCGCCACGTCCAGGTCGCCAACATGGTCCTCGAGAAGGCCCGCCGCCTCGTCGAGACCGGCAAGGACGTCGTCATCCTCCTCGACTCGATAACCCGGCTCTCCCGCGCCCACAACCTCGTCGTCCCCCACTCCGGGCGCACGCTCTCCGGCGGCCTCGACTCCAACGCGCTCCAGAAGCCCAAGAAGTTCTTCGGCGCCGCGCGCAACATCGAGGAAGGCGGCAGCCTCACCATCATCGCGACCGCGCTCATCGAGACCGGCTCGCGGATGGACGAGGTCATCTTCGAGGAATTCAAGGGCACCGGCAACATGGAACTCATCCTCGACCGCAAGCTCGCCGACCGCCGCATCTTCCCGGCCATCGACCTCCAGCGCTCCGGCACCCGCAAGGAAGAGCTCCTGCTCACCGCCTTCGAGATCGGCCGCGTCTGGGTCCTGCGCAAGCTCCTCGCCGAGCTCAACCCGGTCGAGATGATGGAGTTCGTCCTTGACAAGGTGCGTCGCACCCGGAACAATAAAGAGTTCCTCGAAGCAATGAGCGAAGGATAACCATGAAAGAGAAGATTCACCCGAAGTACGTCGACTGCGTCGTGACCTGCTCCTGCGGCAACGTCATCCACACCCGCTCGACGAAGCCCAAGCTCTCGGTCGACATCTGCTCGGCCTGCCACCCGTTCTTCACCGGCAAGCAGAAGCTCGTCGACGCCGCCGGCCGCGTCGAGAAGTTCCGTCGCAAGTTCGGCGACAGCGCGCCGACCAAGGTCAAGACCGCGCCGAAGCCGCGCCGGGCCCCGACCCCCAAGGCCGCCCCCAAGCCCAAGGTCGAGAAGAAGCCGAGGGCCGAGAAGAAACCGAAGGCCGCGCCCGCGGCCGAGCCCAAGGCCGAGTAGCCCGCCGTGGCCGAAAACCGGGGCGCCGCATCGCTGGCGCAGGAAGTCCGCGGACTCGCCGAGCGCCTCCGGTCGGCAAGGGAGTTTCTTTGACCTTGCCAACCGACGCCAGGAACTGACCCGGCTCCGGGAACAGAGCGCCCGGCCCGACTTCTGGTCCGACCCGGCCCGGGCCCAGGACGTGATGCGCCGCTCGGCCGCCATCGAGGACGTCCTCACCCGCTTCGACCGCCTCGAGCGGGAAATCGGCGACGCGGCCGAGATGGCCGAGATGTTCGCCGCTGACGAAGCCGCGGCCGTCGAGCTCGCCGGCCACGTCGGCCGCATCGACCGCGACCTCACCACCCTCGAAGAGCGCGGCCTCTTCAACTCGCCCGAGGACGTCCGCCCCGCCATCATCCAGATTCACCCGGGCGCGGGCGGCGTCGACTCCTGCGACTGGGCCGAAATGCTCTACCGGATGTACACCCGCTACGTCGAACTCCAGGGTCTCAAGTACCGCGTCCTCGACCTCCAGCCCGATGACGTCGCCGGCGTCAAAGACGCCACCCTCGAGGTCACCGGCACCAACGCCTACGGCCTCCTCAAGAGCGAGCACGGCGTCCACCGGCTCGTCCGGACCTCGCCCTTCGACGCCAACGGCCGCCGCCACACCAGCTTCGCCGCGGTCTCGGTTCTCCCCGAGGTCGAGGACGTCGAGGTCGAGCTCAACCTCAACGACGTCCGGGTCGACACCTTCCGCGCCGGCGGCCACGGCGGCCAGAACGTCAACAAGATCAGCTCCGCGGTCCGGCTCACCCACGAACCGACCGGCATCGTCGTCATCTGCCAGAACGAGCGCTCACAGGCCCAAAACAAGCAGAACGCCTTCAAGATCCTCCGCGCCCGGCTCTACGACCACGCCCGGCGCGAACAGGACGCCGAGCGCCGCAAGTTCGAGGAGTCGAAGACCGACATCGCCTGGGGCCACCAGATAAGGTCCTACGTCCTCTTCCCCTACCAGCTCGTCAAGGACCACCGCACCGACCTCGAAACCCACGACGTCGAAGGCGTCCTCGCCGGCAAGCTCGAGCCCTTCGTCCTCGCCTGGCTCAAGGCCACCAGCCCCCGCCGCGCCGGCTAGCGCGACCCGGACCGGAAGAACCGCCAAGTCACCAAGAGGAGCCGAACTCCGGGCCCGGACCTCGAAATCGTCCTCCTTTGTAGCCTGACGTTCTTCGGGCTCGACGAGTACAAGCCACCTTCCGAATCCTGTCATTTCGACCGACGGCCGCGCGGCCCATTCCTGTCATCTCGACCGGAGCGCAGCGGAGTGGAGGAATCCCTTTCCGATCCTCGTTCCTCCCCCTCTCCGCTTCAGGGGAGAGGGTCGGGTGAGGTGGTCCGGTTCCGGAACCACAGCCGCTCAGCCTGGCGTTCATCGTTCCGCTCCCTCCCTTCGTCCCTTCCCTCCTCCACTTCCTCCCTCGTGCCCTTTGCGCCTTCCTCCTCGGCTCCGCTCCCGGCCCGCCGCCGCAACCCGCGTAACGCCGCACCCGGCGCAACCGTCGCTCCCGGTCTGAAGCCAGCCACCTTCACATTACTATCCATAGCCTATGTTAGTAGGAACTAACGACTCGGTCAATCGCGAAATCGTCACAATCGATTGAAAAATCGGCACTTCATTCACCTCTGAATTTACCCCCTCCCCCATACCCCCTACGGTACCCCCTACCGTAGGGGGTACCGTAGAGGGTACGGTAGGGGGTACGGTTGGGGGAACGGTTAGCCCTACCGTTGGGGGAGCCGTTAGCCCCACGGTTGGGGTAACGGTAGGGGTAACCGTAGGGCATACCGTTGGGGGAACGGTAGGGGGAACGGTAGGGCATACGGCTGGGGTAATGGTAGGGGTAGCGGTTGGGGGAGTGCGGGTGGGGGTGGGGTGTCGGGCGGGCAGTCGCGCCGGATAGCCCCGCAGGAAGTGCCCTTGTACGCGGAATCCGAAGAGTTCGCGACCCGGGCGTAACCGGGCTCAGGCGGACGGGCCGGGACCGGCGGAGTCGGGTTCGCTGAGCTAAGTCACCGTGGGGACTGCGGGTTGCGCGTGGGGAGCAGCACTCCGGGGGGGTATCCCGGGGATATCCCCGGGACGGTTCCGGGGGCCGCCCCGGGGACCGCCCCGGGAGCCGTCTCCGGGGCCACTAGGGGGACCACTCCTGGGGATATCCCCGGGACGATTCCGGGGGCCGTCCCGGGAGCCGCTACCGGAGCCGTCCCGGAGGCCGCCCCCGGGACCGCTAGGGGAGGCGTCCCCGGGGCCGCTAGGGGAAGGCAGGTGGGGGTGGGGGTCCGGGTGCGGCTCGGAGCACTCCAAGCCGTCTGCCGGTGTTCTACCTCGCCAGCACCAGCCTTGCCGACTCGCCGGTGTCCTGCCGGCGGACGAAGTACACCCCGGGCGCGAGCCGCCGGACGTCGTTCTCGCCGGGTTGCAGCTCCATCACCTTCCGGCCGGCAGCATCGAAGAGCAGAGCGTGGATGCCTTCGGGCACCGGCAGATTGCCGCGCAGCACGGTCTGCGGCTGCCAGTGCTCCCAGGCAAGCGCCTCCGCCTCCTCGACCCCGGGCGGCACGATGCGCAACGGGCCATCCGAGTTGTCGTGCTGCCAGCCCGGACCATGTGCCATCGCGACAATCCAGGCCGCGGACAGTACCGTGTCGGGCACGACCCAGGCGTGACTGCTCTCGGTCGGCGCGAGCCCGGTCGCAATCGTGTCCATCCGCCAGAACCATTCGCCCTCGGGCACTCCCGTGTCGGTGAGCAGGAACAGCGAGACCGAGTCACATCGGGGCGGGTTGAAGGTCCGCCAGCGAATCCGGCAGGTGTCTCCGGCCACCAGCTCCTCGCCGCCGTTCGGGGACAGGACCCGCACCGCCTCGACCTCGAACACCGAAGTCTTGAAACTCCCGGCCACGACGAGGTTGTTGTACCCGTTGTTGTTCATATCCCGGATTCTGGTGTCAACCGACAGGTGGGTGCCGTGGTCATCCCACCAGGTCCAGACCTGCTCGAACTGATTGTGGCCGGTCGGCTTGTAGATGAACAGCCCAATCGGCACGGCCCAGACCACCTCGGAAAACCCGTCTCCGTCAAGGTCGCCGCAGACGCTTCGGGAGGAAACGCCCTGGGCACTCAACGTCTTCTCGTCGACCTGGACGCGCAGGAACCGGTTGTTGCCCACTGATTCCCACATATACAGATACCAGCGGTTCCAGGGCGTGACCTTGAACCGGACGAAGAACCGGGGCTTGCCCTCCACATCAAAGTTCCGGCCGGAGAATACGTCATGCCCGTTCGGCAGGCCGACCGTGTCCTGCCAGGCCAGCTCGTACTGGTTGTCGCCGACGCATTTGAAGAGCGAGACTACCCCATTGCCTATCCCGGCTGTTAAGAACTCCCGATACCCATCGCCGTCGGAGTCTTCGATGGCGAGCTCGAAACCATCTACGCTGCCTGGAGGCAACCTCCAGACGAGTTCATTCTGGTTGCCTCCGACGTTCTCGTAGACCAGCAGGCCTATGTCCGACGGGACCATCAATTCCTCCCGGCCGTCGGCATCAAGATCCCCGGTATGTCGAGCACGCGGCCACCCTGTCGGGGTTCTGGCATACCAGACCAGGGATTCGGGGTACTGATGCCGGGTCGGGCTTTCATGCATCGGGGTGATGTCGTACAGCGAGTCGCCCTGTTTGTCCTTATTCAGCCCGGTCAGGTCAAATAGGCTGTCGGCATCAAGGTCCCCGCAGTCAGAAATCCGCAGGTTCCCGGTTGTGATTCCGGGCGGGTACGGATAGGCCCCGGTGTCAGCGAAGACCAGCTCGAACCGGTTCACCGGCCGGTACTCCCAGATTTCCACGCGCAGCGGGTCCTCAGGCCTGATGCTCCCGGTCCGGAAGATGACCTCCTGGCGTCCATCCTGGTCACTGTCAGCGCAGACGAACCGGGAGGTGGACGGCGCGATGGGTCCGGCTGGAAGCAGGGCAATCCGTTTCATCCGGAACTGGCCGTATGCGCACCCGGCCAAGCAGGACACGGCCAGCAAGAGCCGTACGAAAGACCCTGGGGCAGGCCGGGCCGGCCCGCCCCAGGGTATCCGGCTAGCGGGCAAGGACTGCCCGGCCGGTCTGCTCGTGGCCGTCATGCGTGACCCGGTAGAAGTACACGCCCGCAGGCAGGGATTGGCCCCGGGCGTCCCGGCCATCCCAGGCGACCCGCACAAGGCCCGGGCCTTGCTCCTCGTCAAGGAGTAGCCGGACCTAGCGGCCGGCCGCGTCGAACACCCGGACCGACACCCGGCCTGCACGCGGCAGCTCGTACCGGATTTCGGTCCGGTCGCGTAACGGGTTGGGCGCACACGGTTCGAGTCGCAGGGTCGCGCGCGGCACTCCTCCAGCGGTCTGCGGCCCGTCCACCCCGGGTGTGCGTTCCTCGACCTGGAAGAGCTTGAGCCCGGCAAGCGGCGCATAGTCAGCCGCGAGCCGGCGCAGGCTCAGCACGGCCCGTGTCCTGGGCTGATATGCCCAGCCCGGAATCCGGACCAGCGCGGTCTCCGGGACCCCGGGCCTGGCCTTGATTCGAGCCAGGGACAGGGTGTCGGCACTGAGCTCGAAGGTCCAGTCGCCCTTGCCCTCGTGGTACACCACAGCCCGGGCATCGTAAGCTCGCCGCGGGTCAAGAAACAGCAGGTCGTAGACCAGCTCGCTGGCCGCGGAGTCCACCCGGTAGGAACGATGGACCCGGGCACCGCCCCGGCTCCGGCAGTAGGGCGATGGTACCGGGTTCCCGGTCTGTACTTCGTAGTACGAAGCAGGCTCGAACCGGCCGTCGAAGCTGGGCACCCAGCTCCTGACGTCAAACCGCACTTCGTAGAGCGGCAGGAAAGGCGAGAGTTCCTCGGTCCAGAGCGTGTTGCAGTGGAACTCCGCAATCAGGTGTTCCCAATACCCCTCGGCGTGCGGGTACCGGGAGGGCCGCGGGGTCTGGAACAAGGACCGGGCGGATGGGTCCGGCGCAAACTTCGCCCAGATATCGGTGTTCCCGCCGCCCACGTCTTCGTGCCAGACCGTGACGAAATCAGTGGTCATCACCGGGTAGTTGGATTCCTAGCCCGGAGTCAGGCTCTGGTTCTCCGGGTCGAACCAATCCCAAGGCTCGTTCCAGAGCCACCGCTTGCTTTGCCAGATGTCGCCCGGGAACTGACCCTGTCCGTTCGGCCCGCGCCAGACGCAGTAGATGTAATCCCCGTACGCCTCAAGCGCGGGGTTCGAAGCAGGCTCGGATGGCGGCCAGACCGGCCTCGAAATCGGGTAGATTTCCGACCACAGGCCGTCCCGATGCTCCCGGTACACTATCTGTTCGCTACGGTCCCATGCGACGTGGATGATGTCGCCGGGGGTCACCGCAACGCTGGGGCTGCGCAAGGCGTTCTCCGGCGCGTTGTCGAGCTCATACGGGGCGGACACCGCGTACTCGGTGAAGGTGTTGCAGTAGACGTAGCACTGCGCCGGCGGCTCGCCGATGTAGACCGGGTAGGCGACGTGCGCGAGCGGGCCGACGACATCCGGTGTTATGCCCGCGGCCAGCGACGGCGCGCCGGCAGACATGCCGGGCTGACTGAAGACGAGCGCGTGCGACCAGAGGCCCGGACCCTGTCTAATCGCCCGCTCGATAGCACCATCCCCGGTCACGTAAACCACCCACGGTGTCTGCCCCGCCCCGACGAGACTCCTGTTGACCACGAGCGCCGGGTCAAGACCGTGGCCAACCAGCTCAGGCTCAGTCCAAGTCGCACCTCGGTCCGGGGTACTGACGTAGTAGATGCTGCCGTTGTCCTGGTACACGGCGTAGTACTGCTGCGTGTTCGGAATGCGCACGAGGTTCCGGCCCCAGTTGGGATGGGTCGCCTCAGGGGAACCCGCGGCAATAAGCCCCAGGTCTCTCAGGTAGACACCGGCCGAGGTGGCCGCATAGATGCGGCGGTCATCCTGGCTGATGTGGAAACCTTCCACTGAGGTTGCCGCAGGTATGCCATCTCTTGCCGCAAGCCAGGACTGAGCTCCGTCAAAGGACTGGCACACATGATAGACGCTGTTCGCGCCGTTCACGCCCCACGTCGATACCCAGAGCCGGCGCGGGTCCAAGGGGTCAACTGCCAAGGCCCTGACGCTCAAGTGTTCAATCCCGGAGTTCGCAGCCTGCCAGTTGACTCCGCGGTCGTCGGACTTGTAGACGCCGACAGGAGTCCCCGCGTAGATTACACTGTCATTCCCGGGGTCTACAACGAGGCAGGAGACGGCATCAGGAAGCTCCCCGACGAGTACTACGTTGTACCCGCCATCCCCGCTGACCAGGAAGCTCCCGTCACTGCACCCGAGGAAGAGGAGGTCGGGGTCGCTGTGACTGACCGTGACGCACCGCAGTCGCCAGCTCAGGCCGCTCGCCGCCACATCCCAGCTCACACCCTCGTCAGTGCTGCGTAACACGAAGGAGTAACCGCCCGGGAGTTCGAGTGCGGCCACCGCGTAGGCCCGCGTCCGGTCGCCGGGGGCTGTGGCCAGGTCGTAGACCAGAACATCCGCGCCGTGGTACCTGACGGTCCAGGTATACCCGTGGTCGGTGCTTCGAGCGATGAACGACTCATGCAGTGCATCATCATCGGCTGTTTCGCGTTCGATTTCGCCGTCAGTCGAGGGGAGACACGGATGAGACACCAGAAGCACACCCGGCCTGGCTTGCACGAGGGCGCCGCGCGCTGCCATGAAGAAACTGCGCGTCGTCATCTCCCAGTCATCGCCCTTGTTGCTGGAGACACAGACGGGGCCTGTGTGGGCCTGGACTGCTATGTGGCCTGTCTGTTCCTGTGCGACTACGTTTCGGAGCCTGAGCACTGGATGCCAGTCGGACGCCTGCTTCCAGTTCAGCCCGCCGTCGGCGGTCCGGTAGAGCCCCGCATCATACTCGCCAGCGAACAGACATTCCGGGTCTTGCTGATTCACAAGAAGTCGCGTCAACCACATGTCAGTCAGCCACAACCCGTTGTTCCGGGGCACCCAGTTGTGGCCGCCGTCCGATGAGTACCAGACGCCGGAACGGTGCCGTGAGAGATATACCCGGGTAGGGTCGAGGGGATGAACGACGACCGAGTGTATCGAATGCCAGGGCTGCCCCGGCAGAGTGGCGGCCACCTGCCAGTTCTGGCCGCCATCGGTGCTCTTGAGCACCTTGTTGACATCTGCGCCGGCATACACCACCTGGCCGTCCGGGGCGAATGCCAACGAGTAGACGAATCCTGCTGACCACGTTTGAGTCCACTCCTGCCCGCCATCAGTACTCAGGAAGATGCCATAGTGGCCGGCCGGACCGTCAGATGCGCAGAACAGGACGCGACCGTCGTCTTGCGGACTAATGGCGATGTCTTCGACCCTCGCGACATCCGGCGTCAGCAGGGGCAGAACGTTCGCCCAAGACGCCCCGCCATCGGTGCTTCTGTACAGCTTTCCCACACTCGTCCGGCGTCCAGCACCTGCAAGGAGCAGGTCGGGATTCTGAGCTGAGATGGCAATCGTGCCGATTACCGGCCGGTCTATTCCGTTCGTCAGTGGAGTCCAGCTTGCGCCTCCGTTGGTTGACTTGTACAACCCAACTGACCCGCCCTGTGCCGCACCATCAAGCCCCGCATAAACGACCTGCGGGTCAGTCTCGCGGGTGCGCACAGCCGCCAGCAGGTGGGCGCGGAAAACCTCACTCCAGCGGTTCCCGTTGTCCGAGCTCTTGTAGATGTATGACCTCGGGAAATCCCCTTCGCTGTTCTCGACGCAAGTGTAGAGCACAGCCGAGCCTCCGGGCAGACACCCGGCAGTCACATCCAAGGCTCGACCACCTGCCGGCTGTCGTGTTGTGGGTTCCCACTCGCCCGCGAATACGAGTGTCACCAGCAGCGCGATTGCGATGGTCAGTGCCTTGCCTGTCAGAGTCCATGCCGACCCGGTCGCAGGACTGCGGAGGCCGGCCAAGACAGAGGGGTAGGCGCCTGGCGGTTCATGTCGGTGCATGGTGTTGCCTCCTTTGCACCGCGGACACGAATCCGGTCCTCCGGCGCCGATGGGCACCCATCGTGCCGACTGCCATAGTCCGCACTCTCGCGGCGGTGCCACCGCCACCCCCACGGACAAGTCGAGCATACTCCGGTCTTTCCTGCCTGTCAAGCTCAAATCGCACCGACACGGGCCGGCCTCGGCAGGGCGGCCCGGCCACCGCCCTACTCGACCAGCACCAGCCTTGCCGACTCGCCGGTGTCCTGCCGGCGGGCGTCGCTCTCGCGCCAGTCCAACCTCGCCGTCGCCCGGTCCCGGCCGCGTTTGACATCTGCGCCGCGCCCCGAATAATCAGGCGATGCGCGCCGATTCCCCGGACCATCCTGTCCCGCAGGCCGGCACGCCGCTCGCCGAGCGGCTCCGCCCCCCGGACCTCGACGCCATCGTCGGCCAGGACCACCTCATCGGCCCGGGCCGGCCACTGCGCCGGGCCATCGAGCGCGGCGAACTGCACTCGATGATTCTCTGGGGCCCGCCCGGCTGCGGCAAGACCAGCCTCGCGCTCACGATGGCGCGCTACACCAGGGCACGCTTCGTTCGCTTCTCCGCGGTGTCGGCCGGGGTCCGCGACGTCCGGGCGGTGGTCGCCGAGGCGGAACGGGACCGGACGGCAAACGGCAGCCCGACGGTCCTGTTCGTCGACGAGATTCACCGCTTCAACAAGGCCCAGCAGGACGCCTTCCTGCCCCACGTCGAGTCCGGCCTGGTCGTGATGGTCGGCGCGACGACCGAGAACCCGTCGTTCGAGGTCATCGCCCCGCTGCTCTCCCGGACCCGGGTCTACGTGCTCGAGCCGCTCGGGCCGGACGAGGTCAAGACGCTGATGCGCCGCGCGCTCGAAAGCGCCGACGGCCTCGCCCGCCTCGCCGTCGAGATGCCCGAGGACGCGCTCGACCTCATCGCGCTCGTCGCCCAGGGTGATGCCCGCGCGGCGCTGACCGCGCTCGAGCTCGTCGCCGGGGCCGCGGAGCCGGGCCCGGACGGCCGGCGCCGGCCCACGGTCGAGCTGACCCGCGAGGTCATCCAGCGCAAGTTCCTGCTCTACGACCGTTCGGGCGAGCAGCACTACAACCTCATCTCCGCCCTGCACAAGTCGCTCCGCGACTCCGACCCGGACGGCGCGCTCTACTGGCTCGCGCGCATGCTCGAGGCCGGCGAGGACCCAAACTACGTCGCCCGCCGGCTGGTCCGGTTCGCCTCCGAGGACGTCGGGATGGCCAACCCCAACGCGCTGGTCGTCGCGGTCGCGGCCCGCCAGGCGCTTGAGTTCATCGGCCTGCCCGAGGGCAACACCGCCCTCGCCGAGGCGGTCATCTATCTCGCGCTCGCCCCGAAGTCGAACGCCACCTACGTCGCCTACGAGACCGCGAAGCGCGACGCGCTCGAAACCCCGACCGTCGCCGTGCCGCTCCATCTCCGCAACGCGCCGACCCGGCTGATGAAGGACCTCGGCTACGGCCGGGGCTACAAGTACGCCCACGACTTCGATGGCGCCCGGGTCGAACAGCAACACCTGCCGCCCGGTCTCGAGGGCCGCCGCTACTATCGCCCGACCGACCGGGGCTTCGAGGCCGAGTTGCGCCGCCGGGGTTCCGCGCGGGGGCAGGCGAAGCCGGACCGGGACGCCGAGCCGCCCGGCGCGGCCGGCTGATCAGCCGGCCGGGGCCAGCAGCGCCAGCGCCTCGCCGGCAAGGTAGAAGGAACCGGCCACGACGACCGGCGTGCGCCCGGCCGACAGCTCGCGGGCGCGGGCCAGCGCGCCGGCCAGCCGGTCCGCCGACTGGTACGCGATGCCGGCGCGGCTGAATGCGGCCTTGACGGCCGGCAGGGCCGCCGCGCGGGGCGAGTCGGGCCGGGTGAGCACCGCCTGCTCGACCCACGGCGCCAGTGGCCGCACCGTCGCCGCGACCTGCTTGCCGCGCAGCGAGCCGTAGACGAGCACGACCTTCTGCCCGACGTGGTCGGCGAGGACCCGGGCGAGCGCCGCCCCGGAGTCGGGGTTGTGGCAGGAATCGACAATCACCAGCGGGTCGCGGCTCACCACCTCGCACCGGGCCGGGACGCGGGCCGAGGCCAGCCCGGCGAGCGCCGGGGCAAGGCAAATGCGCGGGTCGCTGCGGGCCATCGCCGCCAGCGCGGCCAGCGCGGTCCGGCAGTTCTCGACCTGGTGCCAACCGAGCAGTCCGAGGCCGACGCGCCCCGCGCCCAGTTCGCCGAACACCGAGAAGTCGGTGCCGTCCGGCCGCGCGAGGACGTCCCACACCCGCACCTGCCGGTCCGCCCAGGCCGGCATTGCGCCGGCCGCCCGGGCGCGCCGGGCCAGCTCGGCCGCGGCCGCCGGCACCTGCTCACCGATGACGACCGGCCGGCCCGCCCGCATTATGCCGGCCTTCTCGCCGGCGATGCGCCGGACGGTCCGGCCCAGCACGGCGGTGTGGTCGAGCCCGATGCGGGTGATGACCGACACGTCGGGGTCGCTCAGGTTCGTCGCGTCGAGCCGGCCGCCGAGGCCGACCTCGAGCACGGCCCAGTCCACGCCCGCGCGGGCGAACACGTCGAAGGCCAGCGCGGCGGTGAACTCGAAGTAGCTGACCGGCCGGCGCCGGGCCAGCGGGACGAGGCGCGCAACCGCGGCCGAGAAGGCCGCCCGGCCGATGAGGCGGCCGTCGAGCTGGACGCGCTCGCGCACGCTCCGGACGTGGGGCGACAGGAACATCCCGGTCCGCAGGCCGCAGCCGCGCAGCGCGGACTCGATGAGACAGCAGGTCGAGCCCTTACCCTTGGTGCCTGCGACCAGCACGGTCCGTTCGAGCAGGAGCTGGGGGTCGCCCGCCAGCCCGAGCAACCGGCGTATCGCGTCGAGCTTGAAGCCGTCGCGCGGCTGTGCCTGCCGCTCGTAGTTGACGAGGCTGTCGAGTAAGCCGACCGCCTGCCGGTACTTCACGTCGGAACGGTCCCCGGACCGCGACTCGCCAGCTACTCCAGCACGACCCGGCAGCGCAGCACCCCGCCGCCGGCCCGGACGCTGACCACGTAGACGCCCGCGGGCAGGCCTGCGAGGTCGATTAGTTCGCCGGCACGCCGGAAACCGACCGACCGGCCGGCTGCATCGAACACGCCGACCGGCACCTGGTCGATACCGGCCGGGCCTGACAGCCGTAGCCGACCGCTGGTCGGGCTGGGCCAGGCCCGCAGGACCGGGCGTGCGGCGCCCGGACCGCTCTCCCCCAGCGCCAGGCCCGAACCCTGGAGGGCGAAGAAGGCCCCGTCCATGCACCCGGCGTAGACCCGGCCGCCCGGCCCGATCGCCGGCGAAGCCCAGACCTCGTCGGGCATTGGCTGCGACCAGAGCACCGTCGAGTCGGGCGCGATTACGAGAAGTGCGGGCGCCGTCGTGTAGGCCGAGCCGACGAAGACGAAGCCGTTGGCGTCCACCGCCGGCGCCGAGTAGTTCGACCCGCCCAGGTACTTGCGCCAGCGCACTCCGGAGTCCGACGAAACTCGGTACAGGTACGCCCCGGCCGTCACGTAGAGCGTGGAGTCGTTGGCGACCGCCGGGCAGGAAGATACGCTCGCCGGCAGGCTGTCACGCCACTTGAGCGAGCCGGCGGCGCTCACCGCGTAGAGGTATCGGCCGGCACCGACATAGACGGTCGAGTCCGGGCCGACCGCCGGCGAGGCGAAGTCGGCACCGGCGGCGAGGTCGAAAGACCAGGCCTCGGACCCGTCCGGCTCGAACGCCCAGAGCTTCCAGCCGCCGGTTCCCCGGGTCGTCGCGACGTAGATACGCCCGTCCAGCCCGACCGCCGGGGCCGAGTTGACGTCGAGCCCGAGGTCACGGGCCCAGTCCAGCGTGCCGTCGGGCCGCAGCGCGCAGAGCGAGTCGGCGTAGCTCGCGAAGTAGGTCTTGCCGTCGGCGCCGATGACCGGCGAGTGGCTGACCGACCACAACCGGTGGTCCGGGTAGTGCCACAGCACCGAACCGGTCGGGCTGACCTTGACCAGACGCCGGTTGGTCGTGATGTAGGCGTTGCCCGCATCGTCCAGCGCCGGCGTCGAAAAATAGACCGCCGTGCCGTGCTCGGCCAGGTCCGTCGCCCAAGCCTGGCTGCCGTCGTGATTCAGGCAGTACAGCCGCGCGTCGCGGGCCGCAAAAAGAACCTGCCCCGAGCTGTTGACTACCGGCGACCCGGAGATGTCGCCGCCGGCGCGGAAGTCCCACGCGACCCCGAGCGAGTCGCCGACGCCCAGCGTCGAGCGGCCGCTGTGCTGGGGGTCGCCGTGGTAGCAGGCCCAGGGATGCGCCGGCGCCAGTGCCAGCGCGAGGACGAGAACGGTCAGGACTCGCATTGTTCCTCCTCGGTCGCACCACCGGCGCGGAGTTCGATGCCGCGTCCGGTGGTCCCGATGAACTCAAGCAGCCGGCGGAGTTCGTCCCCGCCGCCTTCCTCGACTGACTCGGGCAGCAGGTCGCGCTCGATTGCCGCGACCGCCGTCGAGAGCCCGAGCACGGAGCCATACATCAGCTTCCAGGCCCGCTTCAGCATCGCCCGCGCCGGCGCCGGGACTCCCGCCCGCTCGAGGCCGACGCGGTTCAGCCCCCGGACCCGGCACGGCCGGCCGGCGGCGAGCATGAAGGGCGGGATGTCGCGGTTCACGTAGCTGTGTGCGCCGACCATCGCCAGCTCGCCGATGCGGCAACACTGGTGCACGCCGACCATCCCGCCGAGGTTGGCGCCGTCGCCCAGCTCGACGTGGCCGCCGAGCTGGCAGGCGTTGGTGATGACACAGCCGTCGCCTACCCGGCAGTTGTGGGCGATGTGGACGTACGCCATCACCCGGTTGCGACTGCCGATGACCGTCTCCGCACCCGCACCGGTCGCGCGGTGAACGGTGGCGTACTCGTGGAAGGCGTTCTCGTCGCCGATGACGACCGCGGTCTCCTCCCCGGAGTACTTCCAGTCCATCGGCTCGGCACCGATCGCCACCCCGGCCGCCAGCCGGCAGTCGCGGCCGAGCCGAACCCGGCCGCTCAGGTGACAGAACGGCCCGACCGTGCAGCGCGGGCCGAGCTCTACACCCGGCTCGACGACCGCGGTCGGGTGCACCGGCATTGCCGCTCAGTCGCGCAGCGCGCCCGTGACCGTGGCCTCGCAGGCCAGTTCGTCGCCGACCCGGGCCTGACCCTCGATCTTGTAGATGCCGGCCCTGCTGCTCAGCAGCCGCGCGCTCAGCAGCAGCCGCTCGCCGGGCCGGACCTGGCGGCGGAAGCGGACCCGCTCGATTGCCGCGAAGAGCGTCTTGCGGCCGGCCCGGGGCTCGCGCGACAGCACGATCAGGATGCCGACCTGGGCGATCGCCTCGACCATCAGGACGCCCGGCAGGACCGGGTTGCCCGGGAAGTGGCCGGCGAGGAAGAACTCGTCTGACCGGATGTCGCGGTAGGCCTCGATGTCGTTCTCGCCCAGCCGGGTGACGGCGTCCACGAACAGAAACGGCTCCCGGTGGGGCAGGTGCTGTTTGATCTCATCCAGGTTCATCCAGCCTCCTCAGCTGTTTGGTCGAGCCTGCGCGCCAGCGCCAGGTTCAGTCGGTGTCCGGGCCGAAAAGCCAGTATCTCGGCATTGAGCGGCCGGCCGACGAGCGCGAGGTCGCCGAGCAGGTCGAGCAGCTTGTGCCGACAGGCCTCGCCCGGCATCCGCGCCCGCGAGGGCGCGACGAAGACCCGGCGCCCGGGGCTTCGCGCCCGCCCATCCCGGCGCGCCAGCCCGAAACGCAGGCCCAGCGAGCGGCGGAGCCGCGCGGGTGACTCGGAAGTATACGCCACCGTCCGGGCCCCTGCCAGCCCGCGTTCGAACGCGCCCGACGCCAGCCGCCACGCGCACGCCTCCGGCCCCCGCCACGGGAAGTCCGTGACGCAGACCAGCCGGAGCCCGCGGCCCGGCCGGGCGACGACAAGGCTGCCGCGGTCCTCGACCAGCAGCGGCCCGCGCAGCGACAGCGGCCGCGGGCCTGCTCCCGACTCGCGGAGCCCGGCGCGACGCAGGACCCGGGCAAAGAGCCGGCTCGACCCGTCGTCGAACGGCGGCTCGCCCTGCGGGCAGTCAACGCCAAGGTCGGTGATCCCGAGGCCGTGACACGCGGCGAGCAGGTGCTCGACCGCCCGCACCCGCCTGCCACCCCGAACCAGTTCGGTGCAGTGCCCGGCGGAACGGGCATTGGCCGGCCTCGCCTCGAGCCCGGGCGCGAACACGATACCGGTTCCCGGCGCCGCCGGGGTAAACAGGACTTCGACCGGCCTGCGGCTGAACAGCCCGGTTCCCCGGGCCCTGACCGGGCGGGCGATAGTCCGGCCCGGCACTAGTCCCCGCGCAGGAACCGGCGGTGCAGCCACGCCCAGAGCCGCGTCGTCTCGCGGTGCGGCCGGGCCGGCACGCCCGAATAGCTTTCCCCGGCCGGCACCGAGCGAAACACCGCCGCGCGCGCCAGGATCGTCGCGTCGTCGCCGACCCGGACGTGATCGCTGATTCCGACCTGGCCGCCGATGCGGACCCGGTTGCCGATCACCGCGCTACCCGCGATGCCGGTCTGGGCCGCGATGACGCAGTCGCGACCGATGACGACGTTGTGGGCGATGTGCACCTGGGCGTCGACCTTGGTGCCCTGGCCGATGCGGGTCTCGCGGCCGGTCTTCGCCCGGGCGACGGTGACGTTGGCGCCGAGTTCGACATCGTCCTCCACGACCACCGGCCCGCCGTGTTCGAGATGCCGCCAGCCGTCGCCATCCCGCTCGTAGCCGAAGCCCTCTGCGCCGATGACCGCGCCCGGCCCGATCCGCACGCGCGCGCCGATCGTCGCCGGGCCGAGAATCACCGCGTTTTCGCCGACCGAGCTTCCCGCGCCGATGCTCACGCCGGGTCCGACCCGCGCGCCCGCGCCAAGCGACCAGGACCGGGGCTGTCCGGTCTCGGTTGTCACCGCCCGCACCTCACCGTACCGCTCACCTCAAGGCTCGGCAATGGCAGCCAGCAGAACCTGGATGACCCGGCCAACCTCTTCGTTCAACCGATCCTCGCGCGCCACCTGCCCGCTTTCGGTCTTGACTTCCTCGTTGTTCATCCGGACGTCGACTATCGTCAGCGAGAAGTCGATTCTCCGGTCCTGCTTGGTGCAGGTGCCGAGAATCGCGTAGTCGATGTTCAGCGCCGACCCGACGTCGATCGCGTCCCGCCCGGTGGCGGCGCGGCCCTGGACTCCGCGCTGGGCAAGCTGCTCGTCGATCCGGGCACTGGCGACCATATCGGTCCTCGCCTGGGTCCGAACGAGGTTGTAGATGAACTCCCGGATCCGGAAGTCGATCCGGTCCTGACGCGCCTCGTCGTTGGTCGCGAATATCGGCAGGATCGCGTACACCATGTTGCGGGCCGTGCCCGGGGCGACGTCCTCATACTGCCGGTTGAGCTGCTCGATGACGATCCGGGTCAGGTCGAGCTCGGTCTCGGAATATAGCATCTCCGCCTTCGAGGCGTCCAGCACCAGCGCGAAGCCCTCCTGCCGCGCCACCTCGCTGACGACTTCGCCGATCTTCTGGACCAGCGGCGCGATCAGCTCGCTGTTCTTCTGGTCGATCTTGCCGCCGGTGCGATAGACGTCCTCGATGTAGGCGTCGTAGCGGCGCTTGAGCTGGTCGACCTCGGCCATCTTCGCGCGCCGGCCCTCCTCGGTGAGCGAGAGTTCCTGGGTCTCGTATTCGTCGAGCGCGACCTGGTATGAGGCGCGCAAAGACTCGGCCTCGGCCCGGAATTTCATCATCTCCTGGTCGAGTTGGCTCTTGGCTTCCCGCGCGCCCTCGTACCGGGAGATCACCGCATCCGAGTCGACGAAGCCGACCTTATAGTCCTTTGCCCCTGCCAGTGATGCGACCACCAGCAATGCGATCGTCAAGTAACGTGGGTTCACCTGTCCTCCTTGTTGGCGCCCGGGCCGGCCTCGCCGGCCGACGACCGGGCGAGCGCGGTCCCGGTCAGGCCGCGCAACGGCGAGCTGCCGGCCCGGTCAATCACACCCTCAACGAGCACTTCGCAGCTTTGACGCACCCGGGCCGGCGCGCGTTCCCGCAGCCGGACGCGCAGGTAGTTGTCGGTGACGACCTCGCGCCCGCTCTCGACCACCGCCGGCCGGACCGTGGCGATGAAGCGCGACGCGTAACGACGGGAGAACTCGGCCGACAGTGACCGAAGCTCGACGGTCCGGCGCCGAGCCTCGGCGGTCCCGAGCTGGTCCGGCATCCGGCTTGCCGGCGTCCCGTCCCGGGGCGAGAACGTGAAAGCGTGCAGGTAGGCGAGCGGCAGTCCGGCGAGGCGGTCGCGACCGGCCTCGAACGCGCCCCGGCTCTCGCCCGGGAGCCCGGAGATGACATCGGCACCGAGGCACGCGTCGGCCCGCAACGCGATCAGCCGGGCAACCAGTTGCCGGACCTCCTCGAACCGGTATCGCCGCCCCATTCTCGTCAGCACCTCGTCGTCGGCCGACTGTAGTGCGAGGTGGAAGTGCGGGCACACGCGCCGGTCGGCGACCGCCGCAAGCAGCTCGTCGTCCACCGTGTCCGGCTCGAGCGAGCCCAGCCGCAGCCGGAAGTCTCGCCCGGAGCGCAACAGCCGCGCGATCAGTCCGGCCAGCCCGGTCCGGCCGTGCCGGTAACTGCCTAGGTTCAGCCCGGTGAGCACGACCTCGTGGTAGCCACGGTCTGTCAGCTCCGCCACGGCCCCCTCCACCGCCTCGGGCGCCGCCGACTCGGGCGCGCCCCGCACCCGGCCGCTGACGCAGTAGGCGCAGCCGCGGTCGCAGCCGTCCTGGACCTTGAGCAGCGCCCGGCTGCGCGTGCCGGCCGGGACCAGGCCAGCGATCGCCTCGCGCTTGTCGCGGCCCGACCAGACCTCGCTGACGCCATCGAGCTCGCGAAGCCGGTCCGCCCCGCGCTCGGCCAGGCAGCCCATCACGACTATCCGCGGCCGGGGTCGGAGCCGGCCGACCCGCCGGATGAGCTTGACCGAACTTCGGTCCGCCTCGCCGGTCACCGTGCAGGTGTTCACGTAGCAGACGTCGGCAGCCGCCGGGTCGGAAACCAGCTCGTCTCCCCGCGCAAGCAGCCAGGCCGAGAGCGCGTCGCTCTCGGCCTGGTTCAGTCTGCAGCCGGCGGTCAGGACCGCTGCTCTCATCAGCCCGCCCGGCGCGTGCCGCGCGGGCGGTTGCCGCGCCCGCACACCGGGCTACTCCTCGTCCGTGAGCTCCCGGAGGTGGTCTTCCAGCGTGAAGCGGTCCGTGTACACCTCGTCCTCGTCCGCGGGTTGAACCCGCTTCCGCTCCCGCCGCTTGTCCGGCCGGGCCTCGGGCTCGGGCTCGAGCTGCTCCTCGAGCCGCTCGGTCAGTGCGATGCGGCGGCCGTTGAGGTCGAGCCGCATCACCTTGAGGTCGAGTTCCTCGCCGATCTGGTACTTCTCCTTGGCCTTCTTGCCGCCGCGGGCGAGCTGGCTAAGCGGGACGAAGCCCTCGATGCCGTGGGGCAGGCTAACGACCACGCCGGGCTTGGGCAGGTCGATGATCTGCGCGCGGATCTGGTCGCCGGGCTTGAGCTCCTTGCTGATCTGGTAGAACGGGTCTTCCTGGGTCTGCTTCAGCCCGAGGGTAATGCGCCGGCTGTCCTTGTCAATCCCGAGGATGACCGTCTCGACCGTCTGCCCCTTCCTCAGCTCCTCGCGCGGGTGCTTGACCCGTTTGGTCCAGGACAGGTCGGCGTTGTGGATCAGGCCCTCGATGCCTTCCTCGATCTCGACGAACGCGCCGAAGTCCTTCAGCGCCCGGACCTTGCCCGAGATCCGCTGGCCGATGTGATACTTCTCGTCGACCAGCGACCACGGGTCCGGCAGCGTCTGCTTCAGCCCGAGGGAGATGCGCCGGTTCTCCTTGTCGATGTTGAGCACGACCGACTCGACCTCCTCGCCCTCGGTCAGCACCTGCGAGGGATGGTGGATTGACTTGGTCCAGGACATCTCGGAGACGTGGATCAGCCCCTCGATGCCCTTCTCGAGCTCGACGAACGCGCCGTACTCGGCGAGCGTCGTCACCCGCCCGCGCACGCGCCCGCCAATCGGGTACTTCTCCTCGACCCGCTCCCAGGGATGCGGCGTCAGCTGCTTCAGCCCGACGGTTATCCGGCCGGTGCCCTCGTCGGCCGACAGCACCTTGATCTTCAGCTCGTCGCCGATGTTGACGACTTCCTTGGGATGGACGACCTTGTTCCAGGCCAGGTCGGATATGTGCAGCAGCGCGTCGACGCCGCCGATGTCGACGAAGGCGCCGAAGTCGGTGATCGTCTTGACCGTGCCGTCGATGACGTCGCCGACCTGGATCCGCGAGAACAGCTCGCGCCGGGCCTGCTCCTGCCGCTCCTCGAGCAACACCCGTCGCGAAACGACGATGTTCTTCTTGTACCAGTTGACCGAGATGATCTTCACCTCGAAGTGACGGCCGACCATCACGTCGAGGTTCGGCACCGGCCGCAGGTCGACCTGCGAGCCGGGCAGGAAGGCGTCGAGCCCCATCAGCTCGACCGCCAGCCCGCCCTTGACGCGCCGTATCACCGTTGCCTCGACACCCTCGGCGTTCTGGGACTTCTCCTTGATCTTCTCCCAGGCGAGCTGGAAGTCGGCGCGCTTCTTCGAGATGACGGGGAAGCCGTCGCGGTCCTCGAGCTGCTCGAGGGTGACCTTGACCTCCTGGCCTTCCTGCACCTCGTCGGGATTGCGGAACTCCTCCATCGGCAGGATTCCCTCGGCCTTCAGGCCAAGGTCGACGAGCACCGAACCCGGAAGCTTCTTGATAATCCGGCCGGTGACTATTTCACCGGACCGGAGCGTCGGGAACGAACCTTCGTAGAGGTCACTGAACGATTCCTTCCCGGCGGCTGGCTGCTTGGTCTCCTCGGACATCAAAAACGGTCCTCCTTAAAAGGGATTTCGGGCCGATCGCGCGACCTCGCGCACTACCCACGCGGGGGTGGACGACCCGGCAATCACGCCGATGCGCACGAAGCCCGAGAGCTTCCCGCGCGACAGCTCCGCCGCGGACTCGACGTGCAGTATCTCCGCCCCGGCCTCGGCGGCAATCTCCGCCAGCCGGGAGGTGTTGGCACTCGAGCGCCCGCCGACGACGACGACGAGGTCGGAATCGGCGGCGATGCGCGCCGCGGCGTCCTGTCGGGCCGTTACCTCCTCGCAGATGGTGTCAAAGACACGAAGCTCAGTATAGCGTGAGTTACTGAGGTTGGCAACCGCGAGCCTCAGCCGCTCCCGGGACATCGTCGTCTGGGCGACGACCCCGACTCTCCCGCCCCGGACCCGCCGCCCGGGCGCATAGACCATCCCCGCGCCCCGGCAGTAACCCAGTATCGAGCGCACCTCGGGATGGTCCCGCTCGCCGACGACGACGACCCGGTAGCCGCCCTCCATCAGCCGCCGCGCGACGCTCTGGACCTTGCGGACGTACGGGCAGGTCGCGTCGATGACGGTCAGGCCGCGCCCGGCACAGCGCTCGAACACCTCAGGCGGGCAGCCGTGGGCCCGGACGACCAGCGCCCCCTCCCGCGCCTCGCGCGGCGAGCGGACCGACCGGATGCCCTCGGCCGCGAGCTCCCGCAGGACCTGGGGGTTGTGGACGAGCTCGCCCAGCGTTGCGATCCGGCCGTGCTTCCGCTTCCCCTCGCGCGCCAGCCGGATTGCCCGCTCGACCCCGAAGCAGAACCCGGTCGGCCGCGCAACCCGGACGCGGCGGGCCCGCGACGTCCGCTTCGCCGGGCTCAGCTCGCGCCTCCCGGGTCCTGCCCGGCAAGCTCCCGCACCCGGTTCTCGACCTCGCCGGCGAGCGCGAGGTAGCCGTCCCGGTCCGCCCCGTACCCATCGGGCGACACCGCCGCGCCGAAACGCACCCGCACCGACAAGAGCCGCCGCGGCCGGCGCCGCAGACCCCTCCGCACGAAGTCGCGGTCGGCCAGGTACGAAATCCAGGTCCGGTCGAGATTGACGATCGCGGTCGGGACGACCGGCGCCCGGTTCTTTATCGCCAGCATCCCGACCCCGGGCTTGAACGCGGCCAGCCGGCCGGTCGGGCTCCTGGTTCCCTCGGGAAACAGCACCAGCGTCCGCCCGGCCCTGAGGATCGAGTGGCAGGTGCCGAGCGCGGCCCGGTCCGCGCCGCCCCGCCGCACCGGCCACGCGTTGAACCCGCGAATCAGCCACGCGAAGAACCGCGAAGCCTCGAACAGCTCGGCCTTGGCCAGGAAGTTGAGCTCGCGCGCCGCCGCCCAGCCCAACACCAGCGGGTCGACGTTCGTGACGTGGTTCGACGCGATTATCTGCGGCCCGGGGCCGAGGTTACGCCTGCCCTCGACCCGCAGGCGCAGGCCGAGCGCGCCGGCCGGGTAGCTTGCCAGCCACCCGGTCCACCAGTGGAGTGTCATGGAAGGGGACGCACCCGCCGGACCAACTCGCAGACCACCGCGACCTGCTCCTCGATGGTCAGGTCGGTGGTGTCGACCAGCACCGCGTCCGGGGTTCGCACCAGGGGCGACATCGCCCGGCCCGAGTCGAGCCGGTCGCGCCGGGCCAGGTTCGCCCGCACCGCCGCCTGCCCGGTACTGACCCCGGCCGCCGCGAGCTCCGCCCGGCGCCGGGCGGTGCGCGCCCGGAGGTCGCAGTCGAGGAACACCTTCACCTGCGCGCCCGGGAACACCACGCTCCCGATGTCCCGTCCCTCGCAGACGACCTCCCGGCCCCGGGCGACCCGGCGCTGGACCGCGACCATCGCGCGCCGCACCGCCGGCACGGCCGACACCTCGCTCACGACCCCGCTCACCCGCGGCTCCCGGATCGCCCGGCTCACGTCCCGGCCGTCGAGGAACACGCGCTGGACGCCGGCCCGCCAGTCGATGTCGACGCGCGCGCGCGCCAACAGCCGCCTCATCGTCCCCGCGTCGGCCGGGTCTGCCCCGGCGTCAAGACAGGCAAGCGCCACCGCCCGGTACATCGCACCGGTGTCAAGGTGCCGCAGCCCGAGCCGACCGGCGGCCAGCCGGGCGGTCGTGCTCTTGCCCGACCCCGCCGGGCCGTCAATCGCGACAACGAAAGCGCGGCGCCGGTCGCCCGCACCGCCCTCCCGGCCCCGCCGCCCGGGGCTCCTGCCCGGCATCTACTCCGAACTTTCGCGGATCGCCGCCTGCCGGACGAACTGCAACTGCATGTGCCGCATGCGGGAAGCGATCGTCTTCGCCACCGCGCGCATCCACCGGTAGCCCAGCTCGTAGTCGACCTCGAACGCCGCCACGAGCTCGCTCGAGGTGAACTCGACCACCGTCGAGTCGATCTGGGCCTCGCCGCCCGCGGTGTACTTCCGGTTGCCGACCATCCCGGACCAGGCGAACATCTCGCCCGGCCCGACCGTCAGCACGATGTAGCTGTTCTTCGATACCCCGAAGTCGATCGCCAGCACGACCGCGACCCGGCCCTGCATCAGGATGTAGAACTTCTCGGCCGGCTCGCCCTGCACGTCAATCATCGACCCGGCCTTAACCTGCCGGATCTTGCCCAGCGCCGCGATGCGGTCAAGCTGCTCGTCGGCCAAACCGGCCAGGACCGGCATGCCCTTCAGGAAATCCTTAACGTCCATGGTTCCTCCAGTCTTCAGGTCAGTCTAGCGCCGCCTGCGGGCAGGGTCAATCGCCGCCGGGCCTAGAACAGGTCGTGGAACGAGATGTCGAGGACCCGGTTCAGCCGCGAACCATCCCGGTTGCCCAGGATGTCGCGCACCGCGAGCCCGAACCGGAACTGCTCGTTGAACGTCCAGGCCAGCCCGGCGTTCAGGTAGCCCCGGCCCCGGTCCCGCCCGTCGTTCAGGGCCAGGTCATACTCGACCACGACGTCGAAGCCGCCCGGCAGATACTGGCTCAGGGCGGCGGAACCGCTCACCCCGTCCCAGTAGTTCACCGCGCCCTGGAAGTAGGTCCGCGTCGGCTCGATCGTCTTGCCGATGGCCAGGAACCCGCCCCGGGGCAGGATGCTGTACCTCCCGTCGGCCGGGTCCTGGCTGTCGAAGCCCTGGCTCTCGAACCCGACCGCGAGGTCCGGGAAGTAGCCCTGCTCCTGCAGGATTGCCCCGCGGGCGAAGAACTCGGGCCGGTTGTACATCACCGGCTTCTCGGCGCCGAACAGCTTGTCGCCGCCGTAGGCCGCGCCCAGCGTCAGCCGGTCGAACAGCCCGACGCCGACGCGCGCCACCGCTCCGCCCTGCCCCCACAGCCGCGCGCCGACGTAGTACTCGGCGTGGGCGAGCGAGACCGGCACCGGCTGGTCGATGTGATACAGCGTCGCCCCGGCGGCGCCCGCCGCGACCGCAACCACTAGCAGAATTCGCATGGCCGAGGATAACCGCGCCCGACCGCCTGTCAAGAGCGAATTCTTCCCGGCGCGGACCGGGCCGGACGCGAAAACACCAAGGGGACCCCGTCATCTCGACCGGAGGGCCGAAGGCCCGGAGTGGAGAGACCCCTCTCCTCCCCTCCTTTCTCGTGCCCTTTGCGCCTTCCTCCTCGGCTTCGCTCCCGGCCCGAAGCCGCAACCCGCGTGACGCCGCACCCGGCGCAACCGTCTCGCCCGGTCTGAAGCCGGCCACCTTCGCATCACTATCCATAGCCCATGTTAGTAGAAACTAACGACCCGGCCAATCGGGAAATCGTCGCAATCGGTTGAAAAATCA
>JAWOHE010000050.1:0-35598 GCA_046485285.1 bacterium | reverse complement strand
CCGGCGAACAGGCCGTAGCAGACGGTCTGGGCGTACATGTCCGCGAAGGATTCTTCGTCGAGGTCCGGGAGCAGGACTTCCCGGAACGCCCGGAGCAGGTTGTGCAGGTCGCCCTTGCGTTCCTCGGACGCGAACAGCTCGAGCACGTGGCGGCGGGTGAGCCTGGCCAGCGCGGCCATGCGCTGGGCCAGTTCTTTCGGGCTGCCGATGGACTTGACCTCGGCCTGGGCGAAGTTCTCGACCAGCTCACCGAGTCTCTCTTCGCCGTCCGGATTGCGGCGGAGCGCGCCCTTGCCCGAGAACGCGCCGAGTCGGCAGCGGGTGACTTCGGACCCGTTCTGGTACCAGCGGAACTCGAGATAGTCGGTGAGGATGAAGTTGGGAATGTTCTTCAGGTAACGCCGCAGCTGGCTGGTATCGAGGATGGCGTCGAGGTCCGCGCCGATGGCTTTGGTCTCTATGAACCCGAGCGGGGTCTCGCCGAGCGAGACCTTCAGGTCCGGGTGCCCGGCCTGCTGACTGCCCTTGGGTTCATTGGTGCAGGTAACGCCCTTGGCAAGAGCTTCGATAAGCTCCTGCAGGAAGGCGCGGTAGGTATGCTCGGTCGCGTCGCCGCGCTTGCGGGCGCGGCTGACCCGGGCCAGGTAGCCGGCAACGGCCCGGCTATGCTCCGCCTTCATCAGCGGAGAGCGTAGGACAGGCAGTCCGGGCTGTCAAGCGGCTATTCTATTCCCACCCGCATTTCGGGAGCGGCCCCGGGGTGGAGGGAAGTCGCGCCCCGTGCGGGCAGGTGGATTGAAACAGTCTGGCCGGGCGTCAGGCGTCTCTCACAATCGGCCTGTCAAGTCGCCCGGATGCCCGTCCCGACCCCCACCCCCACCTGCCTTCCCCTAGCGGCCCCGGGGACGCCTCCCCTAGCGGCTCCGGGGACGGCCTCCGGGACGGCCCCGGTAGCGGCTCCCGGGACGGCCCCCGGAACCGTCCCCCCGATATCCCCAGGAGCGGTTCCCCGGACGGCCCCGGGAGCGGCCCCCGGGACGGCCCCCGGGGTGGCCCCGGGAACCGTCCCGGGGATATCCCCGGGTATACCCCCCGGAGCGCTCCTGCCTGCCTCGGACTCACAGGACAAGTCGGACGGCACCCCTATCCCCCCCCGCATCCCCGGAGCGGCTCCCGGAGCGGTCCCCGGGACGGCCCCCGGAGCGGCCCCCGGAGCGGCCCCCGGAGCGGCCCCCGGAGCGGTCCCCGGGGCGGCCCCCGGAGCGGTCCCCGGGGCGGCCCCCGGGACGGCCCCCGGGGCGGCTCCCGGGACCATCCCCGGGGCGGCCCCCGGGACCATCCCCGGGGCGGCCCCCGGGACCGTCCCGGGGATATCCCCGGGGATATCCCCGGGGATATCCCCCCCTGCCGTCAAAGCTCGGCCGGTCGGTGACTTACGTTTTGATGCCTAAAACGGGGCCTGCTGGTGGCTCCTGACCGACTTTGCCGGCGAAGGCCTGGACCCGAGGTGCTGATTGCGGTCCGCCGGGATGGCTTCGGCATCGGGGCCGGGGGAATCGCGACAGCGATGTCGCTCCTACAAAGGACCGAGCGCGGAACGGTGAACCCTGAACCACGGCCCGCACGGGCCGGAGAGGGATTTCTCCACTGCGGTCGAAATGACGGGCGGGGCAGGCCGTTACTGCCTGTCATTCCGACGGAGGCGGCGGAGCCGCCGATTGGAGGAATCCCTTGGTCCGGGTTCGGACGGGCGAGGACAGAAGAGGGATCTCTCCACTTCGGGCCTGCGGCCCTCCGGTCGAGATGACGGGAGGGGGCCTTGCGGCCGTCGGTCGAGATGACGGGGGCGGAGAGGGATTTCTCCACTGCGGTCGGAATGACGGGCAGCGGAGAGGGATTCCGACACGAAGGTATGAAGAGCGGGTGAGGAGCGAAGGGCGGGGGCAGACTAGAGGTTCTTGAGCGCGGCGGTGAGGGTGATGACCGGGATGCCGCGCCAGCGGGGCGCAAGCGCGAGTAGGTCGCGGTCGCCGGTGACGAGCGCGCGGGCGCGGGCGGCCCGGGCGCAGTGGAGGAACTTGTCGTCGTCGCGGTCGCGGCAGATGCGCGGGCCGGGTTCGACCGCGAAGGCATCGCACCAGGGCAGGATGTACTCCGCGGCGATGGCGCGGACTTCGTCGGCCGTGAGGCCGAAGCGGGGGTAGGCGAGGACGCGGAGGTACTCGCGCAGGATGTCGGCGCTGACCGCGAGGCGGTAGCGGCCGCGGTGCCAGAGGGGAACGAGCCGGGCCGCCTCGCCGCGGAAGATGAGGGCCGACACGAGGACGTTGGTGTCGAGGACGAGCCGGGCTACTTCTTTCCGCGCGCCCACCGGATGGCCTTGTCGACTTCGTCCGGGCCGATGCCTTTCTCCTCGAGCCGGTCGCGGACGATTTCGATGTCCGCGGCCGGGGTGACGCGGACCGGGCGGAGGAGGATGGCGCCGTCGCTGATAGTGGCGTCGAAGTAGTCGGTTTCGGGCAGTTCGTCGAGCAGGGCCCGGGGCAGGGTGACCTGGTTCTTGCTGGTCTTCTTGGTGAGCATTGCGGCTCCTTACTTTCTTACTTCATTACAATGGTAGCAGATCGGGGCAGGGAGTCAAGCGGCGGGGCGGCGCAGCCGCCTAGGTCGGAATGACGGGCAGCGGAGAGGGATTTCGACACGAAGGTATGAAGAGCGGGTGAGTATGCGGCGGGCCGGGGCGGACTAGAGGTTCTTGAGCGCGGCGGTGAGGGTGAGGACCGGGATGCCGCGCCAGCGGGGCGCGAGCGCGAGGAGGCCGCGGTCGCCGGTGACGAGCGCGCGGGCGCGGGGCGGGGTTGACTTGCGCAGAGGTTAGGCTACATTAGGACCGCAGTCGCTCTGTGAAAACAGGCCGGCCCACCGGAGGGCTAGTCTAATTGGTAAGGCAACGGACTTGAAATCCGTCGACCCGGGAACGGGTCATGGGGGTTCGAGTCCCCCGCCCTCCGTTTCGATGTCCGGAGAGGTGGCCGAGTGGTCTAAGGCGACCGCTTGCTAAGCGGTTATACGGGTAAAACCGTATCGTGGGTTCAAATCCCACCCTCTCCGCTTTTCATATGAACGCAACCGCTGGCCAACTCCGCGTGACGTGGGTCGCTGGAGCTGACGTCCCGGTCGGCAGCTCCGCTGCCGAGGATTTGGACGCGCCCGGGCTTCCGCTGCGGGGCGCGACTGGTGCGAGGCAGGGCCGGTCACGTTCAAATCCCTTCCTTTCCGCTGTCCTTATCTGTGTACCTGCCGTCCAAACCTGGGCCGCGCGTGGCTGACGGAGTCCGGGTCCGGATTGCCCCGTCACCAACCGGGGCGATGCATCTCGGCCTCGCGCGCACGGCGCTGTACAACTGGCTGTTCTGCCGGCATCACGGCGGCAGTTTCGTGCTGCGCATCGACGACACCGACCAGGAGCGGAACCGGGCCGAGGCGCTGAGGCCGATCCTGGACGGCCTGCGCTGGCTGGGCATCGACTGGGACGAGGGGCCGGAAGTCGGCGGGCCGCACGAGCCGTACTTCCAGTCGGAGCGGACCCAACGGTACCAGGAGGCGGTGGACCGGCTGCTGCACTCCGGTCACGCCTACCGGGACTACGCGACCCCGGAGGAGATCGAGGCGGAGCGGAGGCAGGCGATCGAGTCGAAGCAGGGCGTGTTCCGCTACTCGCGGCGCTGGATGGCCGAGGGACCGGGCGAGCGTCACAAGTACGAGGCCGAGGGCCGCAGGGCGGTGGTGCGGCTGAAGATGCCGAGCGCGGGCCGGCTCGACCTCGACGATATGGTGCGCGGACGGGTGTCGTTCGACTGGGAGCGGGAGCAGGACCACGTGATCCAGCGCCAGGACGGCTCGGTGCTCTACCACCTCGCGAGCGCCGTCGACGACGCCGAGATGGGCATCAGCCACATAATCCGGGCGGAGGAGCACCTGTCGAACACGCCCCGGCAGGTGTTCATCCTCGGGGCGCTGGGCCGGCCGCTGCCGACATTCGCCCACCTGCCCTACGTGGCCGAGCCGGGAAGCCGGAACAAGCTGAGCAAGCGCAAGCTCAGGCAGTACCTCGGCAACCGGGACTTCGCCGAGCTGGTCGAGCGGGGGACGAAGGTGGCGGCCGCGCTCGGGCTCGACGCCGGCGGCGACGAATTCAACCCGGTGACGGTCGAGTACTACCGGTCGGTCGGTTTCCTGCCCGGGGCGCTGGTCAACTACCTGGTCCTGCTCGGCTGGGCGCTCGACGACCGGAGCGAGCATTTCACGCGCGACGAGCTGGTGCGGGTATTCAGCCTCGACCGGGTGAACCGGGCGCCGGCGAGTTTCGACCCGCGCAAGCTGACCGCGTTCCAGGTCCGGCACTTCCTCGCCCTGCCGCGCGAGGAGGCGGTGCGGCTGACCCTGCCGTTCCTCGAGCGGGCCGGGCTCGTCGGCCGGCCGGCCGGGCCGGAGGTCGAGCGACGGCTGGCGGCGGTGCTGGCCGCGGCCGGGGACCGCATCAAGGTCGCGGGCGACGTGCTCGATTTCGGCGATTTCTTCGTGCCGGACGACCGGCTGGAGTTCGAGCCGGCCGCGTTCGAGAAGCGGCTGGCCGCGCCGGGCGCGGCGGGCCTGCTCGGGCGGTTCCGGGACCGGCTGGCGGCGGTCGAGCCGTTCGCACCGGCCGAGCTCGAGGCAGCGCTTGAGCGCTTCACGGCCGACGAGGGCGTCAAGGTCGGCGCGGTGATCCACGCGCTGAGGGTCGCGGTAACCGGCAAGCCGGTCGGGTTCGGGATGTTCGAGACGATGGCGATACTGGGCCGGGAGAGCTGTCTCGCCCGCATCGGGCGGGCGCTCGCCCGGGCCGATGGAGGATAGTGACAGGATGAGCGAAGAGCGCGAGACGGGTGCGGCCGGCGCGGCGCGGCGCGGGCATTTCATCGAGGAGGCGATTGCCGAGGACCTCCGGTCCGGGCGGTTCGACCGGGTGCAGACCCGGTTCCCGCCCGAGCCGAACGGCCACCTCCACATCGGCCACGCCAAGGCGATCACGATTGACTTCGGGATGGCCGCGAAGCACGGCGGGCTGTGCAACCTGCGGTTCGATGACACCAATCCGACCCGGGAGGAGACCGAGTACGTCGAGGCAATCCAGGAGGACATCCGCTGGCTCGGCTTCGACTGGGGCGACCGGTGCTTCTATGCCTCGGACTACTTCGAGCAGCTCTACCGCTGGGCCGAGCAGTTGGTCGAGGCGGGGAAGGCGTACGTCTGCGACCTGACCGCGGACCAGACCCGGGAGTACCGCGGGACGCTGACCGTGCCGGGACGGAACAGCCCGTACCGGGACCGGACGGTCGCCGAGAATCTCGACCTGTTCCGGCGGATGCGGGCGGGCGAGTTCCCGGACGGGGCGCGGACGCTCCGGGCGAAGATCGACATGGCCGCGCCGAACATCAACCTGCGCGACCCGGTGATGTACCGGATAATCCACGCCCGCCACCACCGGACCGGCGACGCGTGGTGCATCTACCCGAGCTATGACTGGGCGCACGGGCAGTCGGACTCGCTCGAGCGGGTGACCCACTCGCTGTGCTCGCTGGAGTTCGAGGACCACCGGCCGCTCTACGAGTGGTTCATCCGGGGGCTGGGCATCTTCCCGTCGCGCCAGATCGAGTTCGCCCGGCTGAACCTGACCCGGACGGTGATGTCGAAGCGGCGGCTGCGCGAGCTGGTCGAGGAGGGGCGCGTCGCGGGCTGGGACGACCCGCGGATGCCGACGCTGTGCGGCCTGCGCCGGCGCGGCTACACGCCCGAGGCAATCCGCGATTTCCTGGACCGGGTCGGGGTCGCCAAGACCGACAGCGTCATCGACATCGCCCAGCTCGAGAACTGCCTGCGCGAGGACCTGAACCGCCGGGCGCCGCGGGCGATGGCGGTGCTGAGGCCGCTCAGGGTCGTCATCGAGAACTACCCTGAGGGTGAGTTCGAGGAGTTCGCGGCGGTGAACAACCCGGAGGACGAGTCGGCCGGGACGCGGCCGGTCGCCTTCGGCCGCGAGTTGTACATCGAGGCGGACGACTTCCGCGAGGAACCGCCGCCGAAGTACTTCCGGCTCGCGCCCGGGCGCGAGGTGCGGCTGAAGCACGCGTACCTGGTCCGGTGCGAGCGGGTGGTGAAGGACGGCGACGGCACGGTCGTCGAGCTGCGCTGCAGCTACGACCCGGCGACGCGGGGCGGCGAGGCGCCGGACGGCCGCCGGGTGAAGGGCACCCTGCACTGGGTGTCGGCGCGGCACGCGGCGCGGGCCGAGGTCCGGCTCTACGACCACCTGTTCGACCAGCCGGACCCGGACGAGGCCGGGCCGGACGGCGACTGGAAGGCAAACCTGAACCCGCGGTCACTCGAGGTGCTCGAGGACTGCCTGGTCGAGCCGGCGCTGGCGGGCGCGCCGGCCGGGAGCCGGTACCAGTTCATCCGGCACGGTTACTTCTGCGTTGACCCGGACGCGGCCGCCGGGCGGCCGGTGTTCAACCGGACCGTTGCCCTGCGCGACAGCTGGGCGAAGGCGGAGCGGCCGGGCGGCGCGCGCCAGGCCGGGACCCGGCAGTAGCGCGGGGCGGGTCATCGACCCGCCCTGCAGCAGTCAGAGCCCGGTCAGGACCCGGCGGCTTCGCGGGCGGCCTTCTTCTGCCGGCGCTTCTCGGTGCCTTTCTCGAACGAGGTGTAGAGCACCGGGATGAAGACCAGGGTCAGGAAGGTTGAGACGATCATCCCGCCGATGACCGCGCGGCCGAGCGGAGACCAGAACTCCGAGCCCTCGCCGATCTGGAGCGCCAGCGGGAGCAGGCCGAAGATGGTTGTGAACGCGGTCATCAGGATGGGCCGGAGCCGGATGCGGCCGGCCTCCTTGACCGCATCCTCGAGCGTCATCCCCTGCGTGCGGCGAAGCTGGTTGACGAAGTCCACGTAGACGATGCCGTTGTTGACGACGATACCGACCAGCACCAGCACGCCGACTCCGGAGACGATCGAGAGCGTCGTGCCGGTGATGAGCAGCGACCAAAGCACGCCGATGAGCGCGAACGGGATCGTGAAGATGATGATGAACGGGTCGCGGAAGCTCTCGAACTGCGACGCCATTACCATGAACACCAGCAGGATGGCGATGAGGACCGCGAACGCGAGGTCGCGGAACGACTCCATCATGTCCTCGAACGAACCGGCGACCCGGACGGTGAAGCCGGGCGGGACCGGGATTGCCGACACGACCTCGCGCGCGAGCTGGCCGACCCGGCCGGCCGCCTGGCCGACAACATTGGCTTCGACCTTGACGATTCGCTCGGTGTTCTTGTGCTCGATTGCCAGCGGGCTGGTGCCCGGATGGTCAGTGACGAGGTCCTTGAGCAGCACCGGTCCCATCGGACCGTTGATGGTCGTGCAGAGCACGTCGCACAACTCGTCGCGCTGTTCCGCTTTGAGCCGGAGCAGGACGTCGTACTCTTTGCCGCCGAGCCGGTACCGGGTGGCGGCGTTTCCCGCGATTTGGGTTCGGAGCGCGCTGCCGACCTGGTAGGCGGTCAGTCCGTGGAGCGCCGCCTTCTCGCGGTCGATGCGGAGCTGGATCTCGGGGTCGCCGGGCTTGCGGCTGGCCTCGAGGTCGACCACGCCGGGGATGGTCTCGACCGCCGCGACTACCCGCGCGGTGAGCGAGTCGGCGGTCGCCAGGTCATGGCCGAGGATTTCGACCTGGAGCGCGCCGCCGCCGCCCATGAAGGCGTTCATGCCACGCTGGCGGCCGGCCCGGACCAGCAGGCCGGGAATCGAGCTCGCGAAGCGGCGGACGTCGTTCTCAATATCGAGCACCGAGCGCTTCGAGTCCTCTTTCATCACCAGGTTGATCTCGGCGGTGTTGGCGCGGGCGCCGCCGAAGATGGCCGAGAAGACGTTGGTGCCGCCGCCGCCCTGGACGATCATCGCCTTGAGCTCAGGGCCCCACTTCTCAACTATGTACTGCTCGACCCGTACCACGGCGGAGTCGGTCTTCGCGAGGCTGGTGCCGATGGGCATCTCGGCGTACAGCTCGGTGAAGTTGGTGAACTGCTGGGGCATGAACTCGGTACCGATGAGCGGGATGAGGCCGAGGCTGACAATGAGAACTAACGTCGTCAGGATGATGATGAGCTTGCGATGGCCGACGCCCCAGCCGACGAACCGGGAGTAACCCGTCTCGACATTCCTGAAGGTTCGTTCAGACCAGCCCCGGATGCCCCGCTCCCGGGCGCCGGCCGGCTTCATCTTCAGGAAGCGACTGGCGAGCATCGGGATGAGGGTGAGGGCGATGCCGAGCGAGGCGATGAGCGCGAAGATGATGGCGAAGGCAAGTTCCTTGAAGAAGACCTGGAGGATGCCCTCGAGCAGCAGCAGCGGCAGGAAGACGGCGATGGTGGTCAGGGTCGAAGCGGTGATGGCCATCGCGACGGTCGTGGTGCCCTCGCTCGCGGCCTGGAACGGCTCCTCACCCAGCTCGCGCCGCCGGAAGATGTTCTCGAAGACGACGACGCCGTTGTCCACCACCATCCCGACCGCGATGGCCAGCCCGGCCATCGAGAGGATGTTGAGGGTGAACCCGGCGAGGTACATGCCGAACAGGGCGAAGAAGACCGAAACCGGGATGGCGAAGGCGACGAACATCGTCGCCCGGAGCCGGCGCAGGAACAGGAACAGCACCATCGAGGCGAGGATGCCGCCGAGCACGAGGTTCATCGCGACCGAGTTGACCGAGTTGCGCACCGGCTGGGCGCTGTCCCAGAAGACGCTGAACTCCACCGCTGGCGGCAGGTCGCGCTCGATTTTCGCCACCTCCTTGAGAAGGGCGTCGGAGACCTCGATGGTGTTGGCGTCAGGCCGGCGCTGGATCCAGATGAAGATGGCCCTGTCGCCGTTCATCCGCACGAAGGCCTCGCGTTCCTCCGGCGCCCAGTTCACCCGGGCGACATGGCGGACCAGCACCGGCGTGCCATCCGGGCGCGCCCCGATAGCGGTGTTGCGGATGCCGTCGAGGTCGTCGTACTGGCCGATGAGCCGGATGAGATAGCGCAGGTCCCCGGTCGAGATGGTACCGACCGGGAAGTTGAGGTTCTGGGCCTTGAGTGCCATCGCGAAGGCGTCGGTCGTGACGCCCGAGGCGGCGAACTCCCGCAGGTCGAGCTCGATCTGGACCTGGCGGACGGCCTGGCCGCCGACGTTCACCGCGGCCACGCCGGGGACGCGCTGAAGCCTCTCGACGACTTCGTCGGCGATATCGGCGAGCTCGGTTTCATCGATGTTGCCGGCCATGCCGAGCTGGAGGAGGGGCATCATCGACGGGTCGAACTTGAAGACAAACGGCTTCTGGACCTCGGCGGGCAGGCTCGCCTGGGTCATGTCGAGCCGGTCGCGGATGTCGGACGCGGCGGCGTCGAGGTTTGTTCCCCAGTCGAACTGGAGCGTGATGGCGGACATGTTTTCGGAAGAAGTCGAGGTGATGTCAGTCAGACCGCCGATGGTGCCGAGGCCTTTTTCCATCGGGTCGGTGACCTCGGATTCCACCTCGAGCGGCCCGGCGCCGGGGTAGACGGTGGCGACGACGACCATCGGGAAGGTGACGTCGGGGTAGAAGTCGACCTGCATCCGGGTGACGCCGATGACGCCGAACACCACAAGGGCGAGCACGACCATCGCGGTCGTGACCGGCCGGCGGATTGAGGAGTCGGTGAGTTTCATTGCCGGCCGACCCCCACCGGCCTCACCTTGCCGCCGTCCTCGATGCGCTCTTTGCCGGTGGTGATGACGAGCTCGCCCGGTTCGAGCCCGGATGTGACCTCGACCAGTTGGTCACCGACCAGCCCGGTAATGATGTCCCGGAACCGGGCGATGCTGTCATCGAGGACTGCAACCCTGGTGTAGCCGTTGGTGAAGAGCGCGGCCCGCGTGAGGGCGATGACGTCGGTTTTCTCCTCGAGGGTGAGCTGGGCGCCGCAGGCCATTCCCGGCACCAGCTTGCGGCTGCTGTTGTCAACGCTGAGCTCGACGGTGGCAGTGCGGGACAACTGGTCGAGCATCGGCGTGACGACGGTCACCCGGCCGGCGAAGACCGTGTCCGGGAAGGCGGTGGCGGTGACGGTCGCCGGTGCGCCGGGCCTGACGAAGCGCAGGTCCTGGTCGCTGATGCGGGCTTTGACCTTGACGCGGCTACCGTAGTTGGCGACCACCGCGACCGGCACGCCCGGCGCGACCATCTGGCCGACCTCGACGTAGACCCGGCCGACATGACCGGCAATCGGCGAGCGGACCGGTCCGGGCTGGTAGTCCATCCCCGGAATGTCGTTGACCACGAAGACGATCGGGTCGTTCTCGTTGACCCAGGAGCCCTCGGGGCGGGCGATGCTTGTCACCCGGCCGGCGATCTTGGACAGCGCGGTCGCCTGCTTCTCGCCCTGGACGGTGCCCAACAGGCCGATGGTCCGGGTGACGGTCTGGCGCCGGACGGTCTCAAACGCTACCGACTGGATGGTCCGCTCCCGGCCCTTGCCTTGCGGCCCGCAGCCGACCAGGACTACGCCTGCGAGCACCAGTAGTGCTGTCGTCAACTTGCGCATATCAGTTCTCCTCGGATATTCCCATCGCCTGCAGCAGCCGGGCGCGGGCGATGCGGTGGTTTGCCAGCGAACTCAGGTGCGACACCCGGCTCTGGGTCAGGGCGAGCTGGGTATCGAGATACTCGAGATTGGTAACAAGGCCGTTCTGGTAGCCGGTCTCGGCCATCTGCAGGGCCTCCTCGGCGACCTGGACGTTTCCGGATTGCAGCTCGATGTTATGCCGCTCCTGCTCGAGGGCGGAGTGCAGGGCGCGGACCTCGAGTCCGACCGCGTCCTCGACCATCGCCAGGGCGATGCGGGCCTGGCGCTCCTTGGCCCTGGCCTGCTTGAGCTTGTTCAGGTTGGCGCCGCCGGTGAAGAGCGGCATCTGGGCGCCAACGACGAGGTTCCAGTCGGTGCCCCAGCCGGCCGAGAAGCCGACCGGGTTCTTGTAGCCGTAGTTGAACTGGCTGAACAGGCTGGGCAGGTTGGCGGTGCGGGCGATGCGCACCCCGAGGTCGGCCATCCGCATTGCCTGGCGGAGCTGTTCGAGCTCGGGCCGGCGGGTCAGGGCCGAATCGCGGGCCGCCTCGTAGCCGATGTCCCAGTCCTCGCGCTCGAGGTCGCCGGCCAGCGCGATGGGCGTTTCCGGCTCGACGCCAATAGTGTTGCGCAGCGCCGCTTCGGCCAAGGCCTCGCCGCTGCGGACCGAGTTGAGCTGGACCTGGAGATTGGTAAGCCCGACGGACGCCCGCTTGACGTCGAGACCGGTGGCGAGGCCGTTCTCGTAGAGCACCCGGACCTGCTCGATGTGGCGTTCCAGTTGGTCGTAGCTCTGCTGCATCAGGTCGGCCAGCTTCCGCGCAAGCAGGGCGTTGTAGAAGCCCTCGGTCGCCCTGGTGCGCACCTGGAGCCGGGCCAGGCGCAGGCCCTCCTGCTGCATGTCCAGCGACAGACCGGCGATGCGCCAGGCGTTGAACAGCTTGCCCCAGGTGAAGAGCACCAGCTCGGCGGTGCCGGTCAGCGAGAAGTTGTCGGCGCCGCCGAGCTCGAGGTCGAGCGTGTCCGCGCCGATCGCCATCGGGATCGAGTCGGTGAAGCCGATGAGGTTGCCCAGCGGGTCGTAGACCCGGAGCGGGAACTGGCCGTAGACCGGGGTGACCATGGTGAACCTGTTGACCGTGCCGAGTCGGACGTAGCTGGCCGAGGCCGAGAGCTGGGGCAGCAGCGAGCCGAAGGTCGCGGCCTTGCCCGCGGCCGCCTCCTCGACCCTGGCCAGCGCGGTCCGCACCGCGTGGTTGTTTTTGAGGGCGAGCTCGACCGCCGCGGCAGCGTCGAGCCGCAGGGTGTCGGCCGCGGCCGGCGCGGCCGCGAGCAGTACCAGCAGGACGCAGACTTCAAACTTGCGCATCAAGACTCCTTGTCTGACAACTGTCCCGGACGGCTCCTGCCTTCGGCAAGGATGCCCCGGAAGAACACCTCTTTCAGCGCATCACCGGGCCGGGTCACCTGGGACCGGCCCTGCGCCAGCGACTCGGCGCGGAACACGCTCAGGTACATCATTGCGGCGGCGCGCGGATCGATGCGTCGGAACTCGCCCAGCTCGATGCCCTGCTTCACGATATCGGCGATCGCGCCCTCCAGCTTCATCATCTCGGGGAGGACCTGTTTCCGGAAGCGCTTCAACACCGTGTCGTCCTGGTGGATGTTGTCAGGTGAGAGCAGGGCGAGCACGCCGGGGTTCGAGGTCAGCCCGGACGCCAGTGTCGAGAAGAGCTCATCCAGTTTCCGACCCGGGGAGACCGGCCGCGCCGCGACCGCAGTCGTCGCGGCCAACGCCCGCTCGACCAGCCAGCCGAGGAGACCGATGTAGATGGCGGGCTTGTCCTTGAAGTAGATGTAGACGGTGCCCTTGGCCACGCCGGCGCGGCGAGCCACGTCGTCAACCCTGGTCTTGAAGTAGCCCTTCTCCGAGACGACGCCGAGCGCCGCCATCAGGATGGCGAGCCGTTTCGCGGCAGACTTCGTTTTCATCTGGTTGGTAGATACTGGAAAACTGACTGGTCAGTCATATGCTAGTGCCTGCTGTTTTGCTGTCAAGCGGCTCGGCGCGGGGTGTCAATCTTACGATTGACAGGGTACCTGCAGGCAATAGACTGCGCTCGAATAATCAGGAAGGTGGCTATGTGGCGTGAAGACCAGTTTCGCAAGATCGTGGCGCGGCTCGGCGAGCTCGAGCCGGAGATGGTGCAGATGCAGAGGCAACTCGTGGCACGACCGGCCGTGAGCCCGGCGTCGGGCGGTGAGGGCGAGCAGGCCCGGGTTGAGTTCCTGAGGCCGCTGCTCGAGGGCTGGGGCCTGGCGGTGACTGAGTACCGGGCGCCCGACCCGGCGGCGAGGTGCGGCTACCGTCCGAGCCTGGTTTCCCGCCTGCCGGGCGATAGCCGGGCACGGACGCTTTGGATCATGACCCACCTCGACGTCGTGCCGGCCGGGCCGCGGGAGCTCTGGGATACCGACCCGTTTGAGGCCGTGGTCCGTGACGGCCGCATCTACGGACGGGGCACGGAAGACAACCAGCAGGAAATGGTCGCGTCGTGTTTCTCTGTCCGCGCGATGCTCGACGTCGGGCTCGTGCCGAAGTGCGACGTCGCGCTGATGCTCGTCGCGGACGAGGAGGTCGGTTCCAGGTATGGCGTCGACTGGCTGCTGGCCAACCACGAGCTCTGTGCGCCCGGGGATCTCGTCATCGTACCCGATGCCGGGAACGCCGAGGGAACGATGCTCGAGATCGCGGAGAAGTCGATTGCCTGGCTGCGCTTCCGGGTCAGGGGAGGGCAGGCGCACGCGTCAATGCCCGGCCTGGGACGCAATGCTCACCGTGCCGGGGCGGCGATGGTCACCGCGGTCGACCGCCACCTGCACGAGCGTTTTGCCGCCGCGGACACGCTCTACTCGCCCCCCGAGTCGACCTTCGAGCCGACCAAGAAGGAAGCGAACGTGCCGAACATCAATACGATTCCGGGCGAGGACGTGTTCCACTTTGACTGCCGCGTGTTGCCGCAGTACCCACTCGAGGACGTGCTCGCGACGGCGACCGAGACCGCGGAGCGGGTGGCCCGCGAGCACGGTGTGACCGTCGAGCTTTCGGCCTCGCAGTGGCTGCAGGCACCGCCGTCGACAGCGCCGGGCGCGCCGGTCGTGTTGATGCTGGCGCGGGCGGTGCGCGAGGTTCTCGGACGCGAGGCGGTTCCTGCCGGCATTGGCGGCGGCACGGTTGCCTCGTTCTTTCGGCGCCGCGGAATCCCCACCGTCGTCTGGGGGCGGTCGACCGGCTCAGCGCATCAGCCGAATGAGTTCTGCATCATCGCCAGCATGAGGGAGAACGCAGGCGTCTACGCCCACCTGTTCGGACAGGAACCGGCCTGAGGCCACCTCCGGGCCGGATGCGCAGTGCGCAGCGTGGCAGGCCTCCCGACCGGGGCGGCCGGTTCGGAACCGGAGCGAGTGCCTGCGTCTCTGTCGGCGTTGACGGGGTGGGCCAGGCCTATTGACTTCGATGCCATCCGCAGCTAACCTTGGCCATGGAAGAGGTGACGCTCGAGATGGTCAAGCAGCAGTATGATGTCGAGCGGGCTCAGGTGATTGACTCGCGCGCCACTGGCGGTGAGGTGGTGCGTATCCCCCTGCTCAACCCGATGGCCGCCGGGCCGGCCCTGGCGATGCTCGCGGACAATGTCGCCTGGTTCCTGGAGGCCGTTACCGGGCGTGGCTACCGAAAGACCGAGGAGGTCTACGAGGTTGGCTACATTGTCCGGGAGCCGGGGCACCCGGCCTACGGCCTGAAAGTGGTCCAGGAGGCCGACTCGGTCATCATCAGTCGCGTGGCGATCCTGGAGGACGAGACGATTTTCTCCCGGTACGTTCAGTATCTTCATACCGGGATGGTGCTCTAGCCCAGTTCCCGGGTCGCCGGGAGCCCGGGCGGGCCGATTCAGCGGCGCCCGGCCCGACCGCTGGCGTCCGGTATCAGCAGCAGCAGCAATTCGGCGGCGAAGGCCGCGGCCGCGACCATCAGCAGCAACTGGACAAGGTCGCGGACCCCGGCAGCCTCGCGCCGCACCGTGACCCCGTGACGGCTCAGCTCGTCCGGGTTCATTCGGTCCAGGTCGCCCTCGTCCGGGACGACGTTCACCGCGGCCAGGGCCAGGGTCCGCCCCGATTCCGGCAGGTTGAGCCGGTAGCTGCCGGGGGCATTCGCTTCGGCGAACTCGAAGACCATCTGTCCGGCGCGCGGGCGCGGTTCGAGGGCCGCCCGACCGCCGGGTCCCTCGAGGACGACCGAACCGGAGCTGCCAACCGGGAACCGGAGCGTGTCGCCGACCGTCGCCTGCGCAACCCGGCCACCGATGGCAACGTGCTCGACCGAGGACACGAGCAGTGGCACGAATACCGCCCGGCGGACCAGGTCGCCGAAGTCCGCAACCGGGCCGGTTGTCCAGATCAGCACTCGCCCGCCCGCTGCCTCGAGCAGGAGGGGATTCCCGTCGGTGAGGCGTGCGAGGACGCGCGCGGATTCCGGTTCGACACGCGAGGTGGCCCGGAAGCGCGGTACCCGCCACAGTGCCGGGTCGATGCCGGACAGGACCGGGTGCAGTGAGTCGATATCGCCGACGGCCACGAATCCTGACGGCGCGATGATCCCGGTGACCCGGGCGAAGCCGGCAAGCGCCGTTGTCGCCGCCGGGAGCGGGCTTGCCATCAACACGAGCCCGGTGCCGCGGTCGAGCGCGAAAAGCAGCCGCGACCAGTCGCCGGTCTGGAGTGCCAAGGCGTCGGTGACGATGATCGCATCATAACCGCGCAGTTCCTGCCGGCCGAGTTGCTCGCGCGAGGCGTCCGCGACTCTGATCCGGCCGGCCGGGTCTGCGGTCAGCGCGGCGGCGACGTTGCCCGGGGCGACACGGCCGGACCAGACCACCAGCACGTTAAGACTGTCGCGGACATCGATGGCGAGGAGTCGAGTGTTGTCGAGTTCGAGAGAGTCGGCGGCCGCCTGCAGGCTTGCGCGAACCACAACCGGACCCGGGCGGTCGAAACGGGTCTCGAAAGAGACGTTGCGGGCCTGTTGGGCGGGAACGCTGACAACCCGGCCAGGCTCGGTGGTGCCGGAGCCGCTCTCGATTTCGAGCTCGACCACGGCTGTCGCTGGCTGGCGCCCAAAGTTGGCGACCTCCACCCGCACCATAGCGTTCCGACCACGCAGGGCGATCGGGCTCTCGAGGGTCAGGCTGCTGATCGCGAGGTTAGACGGTGAGTCGACGCCAGCGTCGAGGATCGTCACCGGGTGGCCCCGACAGACGGTGAAGTCGTCCGTCAGAGAACGGCGCTGGAGGTCGGTGACGACTGCAAGCCGGGCATCGAGAGATTCGGCGGTTCGGCAGGCGGCGGCCAGTCCGTCCGAGGCGCGGGCCGCGGAGCAGGAAGGCTGGAGCGTGTCCGCGAGGTGCGCGGCTGCGTCCCGACTCATCGCGACGGACCTTGACTCCGGTGAAGACGCCAACCTTATCACGACCCGGCCGTCAGGCGGGCAGTCGCGTATGACCCCGTCGATCAGTGCCCGGGCCCGTTGCCATGTCGAACCGTGCCGCATGCTGTAGGAGTCGTCGATCAGCAGGATGAGGTCGGGTCGGACCGGCGCGGCAGCTCGAGGGCGCGCGTAGGGCCGGGCCAGGGCGAGCAGCAGAGTGAGCAGGGCGGCAGTGCGCAGGACGAGCAGGAGGACCTCCCTGAGTTTCGTCCAGGCGACGCGTTCCCGTTCCATATTCTCGAGCAGACGCAGGGTCGGGAACTCGATGCGGCGCAGCCGTGCCCTGGACAGGATGTGGATCAGGACCGGCAGGGCCGCGAGCAGGGCCAGTGGCAGCAGTGCCGGGAGGCCGAAGCCGATCATCGCAGGCAGTGTCGGTGCGTGAGGTAGGCCATCAGCGCCCGGTCGTAGGGTTGGTCGGTCGTCAGCAGGTGGTAGTCGATTCGGGCTTCGTGGCAGTCGCTTTCCAGCCGGTCGAGGAAGGCCCGTGCCGATTCCCGGTAGCGCGAGGCGGCGGTGCCGGAGTCGACCGTCAACTCGCGACCGGTCTCGAGGTCGCGCAACCGGACCGGCCCGCGGAAGCGCAACTCGCGTTCGCCCGGGTGCAGGACGTGGAAGACAATGACTTCGTGTCGGCGATGGCGGAAGTGCCGGAGAGCGTTCAGGACACTGCCGGGCTCGTCCCACAGGTCCGAGACGATGATGATCAGGCCGCGCCGCCGCACGCGCTCGGCAAGCTCGTGAAGGGCGTCCGCGAGGCCGGTCTCGCCGCCAGGCTCCAAGCGGGCGAGTTGGTCGAGGATAACGTTCAGATGACCGGGCGCACTGCGCGGGGGGATGTAGGTTCGGACCCGGTCATTGAACACGACGAGTCCAACACTGTCCTTCTGGCGAATGAGGAGGTAGGCAAGCGCCGCGGCGAGGTAGCTGCCGTACTGCAGCTTGGAGACCCCGGCAACGGGTCGGGACCGTTCGCCATCGCCACGCCAGGCCATTGAGCCCGAGACGTCAAGAATGAGCAGAGCGCGGAGGTTGGTTTCCTCTTCATACTCGCGGACGTAGTAGCGCCCTGTCTTCCCGTAGACACGCCAGTCGATGCGCTTGATTTCATCGCCGGGTATATACTGGCGATGCTCGGCGAACTCCACCGAGAAGCCGCGGTATGGCGACCGATGGAGGCCGGCCAGGAATCCCTCGACGACCAGTCTGGCGCGCAGGTCCATGGAGCGCAGGCTGGCCACGACCTCGGGGTCGAGCAGTCGCCGTGAGTCCGATGACGAGGCGAGGCGGCCAGACATACACCAGTCTAGCCGATGGCAGGCCGAGGACAAGAAGTCGCGGGTGCGACGGTTGATTCCGGGGTCGATATGTGGTGACAAGCAGGGCATTGACCGCAGACGATTCCCGACTAGATTGAGCTGTGCCCTTGGTTTCTCTGGCGGTTAGAGGCTTCCGCGGGCTCGCGGAGGCGCGGTTCGAGTTCGACCCGGCCTTGAATTACCTGTTCGGTCCGAACGGCTCGGGTAAGACCAGTATCCTCGAGGCGGTCCACTATGCCGCGACCGGTCGGTCGTTTCGAACACGGCGTGATCACGAGATGCTGAGCTTTGACGCTGATGTGCTCTCGGTCACGGCCGCAGATGAGGCGGGCCGCCTCGGCCGGCTGGTGTTCGACGGTTCCGAGAAGCGGTTCGAACTCGATGGCCGGCGTTTCCAGCGGTTATCAGAGTTCTTCGGCTGGTTGCCGGTCGTGCCGATGCTGCTGGGTGATGTCGCTTTGATTTCCGGCCCGCCGGGACTGCGCCGGGAGTACCTGGATATGGCCGCGGCCAAGGCTGACCGTGCGTACATCGAACTGTCGGGCGCATACCGGCGCGCGCTCAGCCAGTACTGCCGCTTGCTGGCCGGTTCTGCGACAGCGGAACAGCTCGATGCCTGGGAAGGCCAGGTTGCGGTCGCCGGGCTCGCGCTTTCCCGATCCCGGGCGGACTCGGCCGGTTTCCTGCTCAAACGCGCCAGCGAACTCGCGGTCCGGCTGGTCGGGCGGCCTGTCGAGTTCCGGTTACGCCGGTCACCCGAAGCCACGTTCGACGCGGAGGCGCTGGCCGGGGAACTGCGGGCAACCCGCGCGCGCGCCGTCGAGTCCGGACGGGCCGTACTGGGACCGCACCGGGATGACGTCTCAGTCTGCCTTGCCGGGCGAGACCTGCGTCGTTTCGGCTCGATCGGCGAGCAGCGTGCCGCGGCGACCGCGTTGCGGCTGGCGGAGGCGGAGTACCTGGGCGCGGCGTCCGGGCGGACAGTCGTGTTTCTGATGGACGAGGTTGCGTCGGAACTCGACGCCGAGCGCACGGCGGCGTTGTTCGAGCAGACCAGCGCGACCGGGCAGGTACTATATGCCGCGGCCCGGCCGTTCGCGGTTCGCGGGCGGGTCTTCCATCTTGGCAATGGGACGGCGGGGGAGATTCCGAAGGCTGGGTGAGGTCGTCCCCGTGGTCCTGCGCGATCTCGGGCTCGACCGCGAATTGGAGATGCAGCGGTTGCTTGATGTCTGGCCCGAACTCGTCGACGAGAAGATAGCGTCACATACCCGGGCGACCACGCTCGATCGCGGCGTGCTGGTTGTTGTCGTCGACAGCCCGGTTTGGATGACGGAGTTGCGCTTCCTGAAGGGACTCTTCCTGAAGCGACTCGCGTCCCGCTGTCGGGCCGGGATGGTGCGTGACATCAGGTTCGTGCTCGGCCGCTGATTCGGTTCCTTCCAGCTTGATTTCCCGGCGCGAAACCATAAGATAGTGCCCTATGGGCGAAGCCTACAATGCAGCGCAAATCAATGTCCTGCGGGGACTTGAGGCGGTCCGGCTGCGGCCGGCAATGTACATCGGTGACGTCGGAGTCCGGGGTGTTCATCACCTTGTCTATGAGGTTGTTGACAACGCAGTCGATGAGGCGCTCGCGGGCTACTGCGACAAGGTCACGATCACGGTACTCGCCGATGACCTCGTGTCAGTCGAGGACAACGGCCGGGGAATACCGGTAGACATTCATCCCACCGAGAAGCGTCCCGCCCTCGAAGTCGTGCTGAGCGTCCTGCACAGCGGTGCCAAGTTCGAGCACAAGGTCTACAAGATCTCAGGCGGACTTCATGGCGTCGGCGTTTCGGTCGTCAACGCTCTGTCCGAGGAATTCGTCGCCGAGGTCCGCCGCGACGGCAAGGTCCACCGGATCGAGTTCGCACGCGGCCAACTCGCCAAACCGATGAAGGTCACCGGGAAGTGCAAGCTGACTGGAACCACGGTCACGTTCAAGCCCGACTCGAGCATATTCAAGAAGCCCGAGTTCAAGTTCGACATCCTGGCCGCGCGGCTGCGCGAGCTTGCCTACCTCAACAAGGGACTGCGCATCAGCATCATTGATGAGCGCGTCGGTCGCCGGGAGGAGTTCGAGTATCCGAACGGGCTGGCCGACTTCGTGTCCTATCTTGACACAGGCCGGAACCGTCTGCACAAGCCGATTGTCATAGAGGACGTCCGGAGCGAGATCGAAGTTGGCGTAGCCCTGCAGTACAACGACGGGTTCAGCGAGAGCATTTTCTCGTTTGCCAACACCATTAACACGCACGAGGGCGGCACCCACCTCTCGGGCTTTAAGGCTGCACTTACCCGGGCGGTCAACGACTACGCCCGGAAGAACCAGGCGATCAAGGATGACACCGAGATCAGTGGTGAGGACGTCCGCGAGGGTTTGACCGCGGTGGTATCGGTCAAGATCTGCGACCCGCAGTTCGAGGGTCAGACCAAGACCAAGCTGGGTAATGGAGACGCAAAGGGCATCGTCGAGTCGGTGGTTTATGAGCGCCTGTCTGCCTACCTCGAGGAGAACCCGCGCGTCGCGAACCGGGTTGTGGCCAAGGTCATCGCCGCCGCCAAGGCGCGAATGGCCGCGCGCAAGGCCCGCGAGTTGACCCGGCGGCGTTCGTTACTTGAGTCAGACACCCTGCCGGGCAAGCTTGCCGATTGCGCGAGTTCCGACCCTGCGGAGAGTGAGATCTATATCGTCGAGGGCGACTCGGCCGGTGGTTCGGCCAAGCAGGGTCGCGACCGGCGGTTTCAGGCGATCCTGCCCCTTCGCGGCAAGATCCTCAACGTCGAGAAGTCGGGGCTGAATCGCGTGTTGTCCAACAACGAGATCAGGACGATTATCTCTGCGATCGGGACCGGCGTGAGCGAGGATGATTTCGACCCGGGCAAGGCCCGCTACCACAGGATTGTGATCATGACCGATGCCGACGTCGACGGGTCGCATATCCGGACGCTGCTTCTGACCTTCTTCTACCGGTTCATGCAGCCGCTGATCGACGCCGGGTATGTCTATATTGCCCAGCCCCCGCTTTACCGCGCAAGAGTCGGTCGCGAGGAGCACTACCTGTACTCCGACGAGGAGTTGACCAACCTTGGCAAGAACAACAAGTCCGCCAAGATCGACATCCAGCGCTACAAGGGTCTGGGCGAGATGAACCCGGCGCAGCTCTGGGAGACGACAATGAACCCGGAGAAGCGGACGCTCAAGCAGGTGACGATGGAGGATGCTACCGAGGCGGAACGGGTGTTCCGTACCCTGATGGGCGAGGACGTGGAAACCCGGCGCCAGTTCATCGAGGAAAACGCTCACGCGGTCGAGAATCTCGACGTCTGAACGGCATCAGAGGGGGATCAAGATGGCAGACCTGAGGCTGCTGAAGGAACTGACCGAAGCATTCGGACCGCCCGGCCACGAAACCGCGCCGGCCGCGATACTGGCCCGGGAGCTGGCAGACGTCGGCGACGTCAGCCGCGACGGGCTGGGAAGCGTCATTTGCCGGGTCAAGGGCCGTGCCGATCAGCCGCGCGTGATGGTGTCTGCGCACACGGATGAGGTCGGCTTCCTGGTCAAGGCGATAACCAGGGATGGCTACGTCCGGTTCCTGCCGGTCGGAGGCTGGTGGCCGCAGGTCCTGCTGGGTCAGCGCGTGATGGTTCGGACGTGCAAGGGCGAGTTTCCCGGGGTGATCGGCTCAAAGCCGCCCCACGAGCTCACCGATGAGGAGCGCAACAAGCTGCCGGACATCGCCAGAATGTTCATGGACTTCGGCTGTCGTGACGGGCTGGCCATCGAGGAGGAACTTGGCATGCGCCGGGGGGACCCGGTCGTACCGGTGTGTCCGTTCACCGAGATGGTGGGCGGGTTACTGATGGCCAAGGCCTGGGATGACCGGGGCGGGTGCGGGATGCTGGTCGAGCTCGGTCGTCAGCTCCGGGGTGGTGACTTTCCTGGTACGCTGTTCCTGGTCGGCAGCGTCCAGGAAGAGGTTGGCCTGCGGGGGGCGAGGACTGCCGCCGAGTTGGTCAGGCCGGACGTCGCGTTCGCGCTTGATGTTTCGCTCTGTGGCGAGCACCCGGAGCAGCCGCGGAGGGACATCGACGAGAGGCTTGGTAACGGCGCGGCCGTGTTGGTACACGATTTGAGCATGATCCCGAGCACCCGGCTGAGGGATCTGGTCATCGCGGTCGCGGACGAGGCCGGTGTCCGGTATCACCTAACGACTGTCCGCGGCGGCTACGACACTGGTGCAATTCACCTGACCGGGGGCGGAGTGCCGTCACTGGCGGTCGGCTGGCCGACGCGCTACATTCACTCGCATTCCGGCATCATCGCTCGAGAGGACTACGATGCGGTCGTCAAACTGATGGCCGCCGTGATCGAGCGACTCGACGCGGCGGCCTCAGTTGGTCTTCGCTCGTTCTAGTTCGTCCCGTAGCCTCCGCCGGAGCCGAAGCTGGTGAGAATCGACATGTAAGGCATTAGGATGGCGATGATTAGAAACACCGCTCCCACGCCCATCATCAAGATCATCACCGGCTCGATCATCCCGGTGAGGTTTTTCACCGCGTACTCGACCTCGCTGTCGTAGTAGTCCGATACCTGCTTGAGCATGTCATCGAGAGCGCCGGATTCCTCGCCGGTCGCGACCATCTGTACGACCATCGGCGGGAACACCCCGACCTCGCGCATCGGGGCGGCGAGGCCGCGGCCGCGGCGGACACTCTCGGCAATGCTCTCGATGGCTGAAGCAACGTAGGAGTTGCCGACCGTCTTGGATACAAGGCTCAGGCTGCGCAGGATCGGCAGGCCGGTGCGGTCGAGCGTCTCGAACATCCGGGCAAAACGGGAAAGCGCCATCTTGTAGAGAATCGGGCCGAAGATCGGCAGGCGAATCTTCAGACGGTCCCACCACAGCCGACCGGCGGTCGTCCGGATGAACAGGTAGAAGAGAACGCCGGCCCCGGCCGCGAGCAGGAAGAGTACGTACCAGTAGGCCGCCATGAAGTCGGTGACCGATATCAGGATCTGGGTCGGGAGCGGCATTGTCCCGCCGACCGTTGTCAGGAGTTGGGTGAACTTTGGCAGCACAAAAGTCGTCAGTACGACAATCGCCACGAGGAACCCAATCATCAGGATAATAGGGTAGCGCATCGCCGAACCGACGTCGCTCTTGAGCTTGCGTTCGTGCTCGAGCAGCATTACCAGGCGGTCGAGTATTTCGTCCAACACACCGCCTGTCTCACCGGCCCAGATCGAATTCACGTATAGCTCATTGAATATCCGCGGGAACTTGGCGAGGGCTGCCGACAACGCAGAGCCGCCCATCAGGTCCTTGCGAATGGCGTCGAGCGCTCGGGCCAGCGGTTTCGCGCGCGTCTGCGCCTGGAGGGCGCCGATTGCCGATAGCATCGGCAAACCGGCGCGGTGGAGTGTCACGAACTGGCGAGTGAAGTTGATGAGGTCGACAGGCTTGACTCGCTCGAAGTACTTGGAGAAGTCGATGTTGACGTCCCCTGCAGTGCCACCCTTGACTTCCTTGACCGTAATCGGGATGTAATGCAGGGTGTCGAGGCGATCGACAACGGTGTTGATGTCGATTCCCTCGAGCGTTCCCGAAATGATCTGGCCTTCCTGGTCCCTGACCTTGTAGCGAAAAAGCGGCATGTGTCCTCCGCCAGTCCGAGTTAGGTGATCTTCTCGGCCTCGGTCATTACCTCGTCGATCGTCGTGACGCCGTCGAGTACCTTGTCAATCCCGTCCTGCCAGAGGGACTTCATCCCGTACTCCTGGGCGAGTGCCCGGATGGCGCTGGTCGGCGGCCGGGTGACGACAAGCTCGCGGATACGGTCGTTCAACTTGAGCACCTCGAAGATGCCCATCCGGCCGTGAAAGCCGGTGTTGTGGCAGCGGTCGCAACCCCGGCCACGGAAGAACTTCGTCCCGATCGGCAACTCAATTTCCTCAAGCAGGCTGGTCGGGGGGTCGTATTCCTCTTTGCACTTGGTGCACACTTTGCGGACGAGCCGCTGGGCGACGACACCCTCGGTCGCGGAAGCGACCAGGAAGGGCTCAATGCCCATATCGATGAGACGGGTGATCGTGCCCGGGGCGTCGTTGGTGTGGATCGTCGAGAACACCAGCTGACCGGTCAGCGCGGCGCGGATGGCAACACTGGCGGTCTCGGCGTCCCGGATCTCGCCGATCATGATTGCGTCCGGGTCCTGGCGGAGGATGTGCTTGAGGCCGACCAGGTAGGTGTAACCGGCGAGTTCGTTGACCTGCGACTGAGTGATCTTGTCGACGTCATACTCGACCGGGTCCTCGATCGTGATGATCTTCATGGCGCTGCCGCGGATTTCCCCGAGGATCGCGTACACGGTCGTGCTCTTGCCGGTGCCGGTCGGGCCGGTGACCAGGATGACCCCGTGCGGCATCGAGATCATGTCGCGCATCATCTTCAGGCGCTCTTTGACCAGCCCCAGTTCATCGAGCGACAGGAGGCGCATCCGGTCGAGGATACGCATGACGACCGTCTCGCCGTAGGTCGAAGGGAATGTCGAGACGCGGAAGTCGATCTCGCGGCCGTCCACGATTGCGCCGTAGCGGCCGTCCTGCGGTACGCGTTTCTCGGCGATGTTCATCCGCGACATGATCTTGATACGGGAAACGACGGCTAGCTGCATAGCCTTCTTGGGTGAGACAATCTGGTGGAGGATACCGTCAATGCGATACCGGACCGAGAGCCCCTCGCGTGTCGGTTCGATGTGAATGTCGGACGCGCGTTCGCGCACCGCCCGGATGATCATCTGGTTGACCCAGCGGACGACCGGGGCCTCGGAGGCCATCTCCTCGAGCTTGGTGGGCGCGGCGCCCTGTTCGGCGGCAAGCGAGTCCTCTTCGTCGGGCAGGTCGTCCAGGGTCAGCACTTCCTCTTCGTCGGGCAGGTCCGGCACGTCGGTGGCGGAGTAGTACTGGTTCAGTGCTGCGAAGAAGTCGAGCTCACGGCAGACCATCGGCTCGACTTCCATACCGGTCATCCGGCGGATCTCGTCTAGCATGATGATGTCGCCCGGGTCCTTCATCGCGACGGCGATGGTGTTGCCGGAGCGGAAGAGCGGCATAATCTTGTTCTGCCGCAGGAACTGCTCCGGGAACATCTGCAGGACCTCGGCGTCGATCTTGAAGCTGGTGAGGTCAACGAATGGGACTCCGTACCGCTGTTCGAGGGCGGTTCCGGATTCCTGGCTTGTCTGGCCTACGTCTTCGGGAACTTCGGGCATTTGTCAGTCCTCCCTGATGCCGGCGCGGGCCGACATCACCCGGCCGCTGGCCGGGGCTGAACTCCCGCCGGCGCGGACGCTTACCTGCATCTCGTCATTATAGACCCCCCGGGTTTCCTGTCAACATTCCGAGGCGCTGACCGCCCGGTTGACAGAGCGGGTTCGCCGGGTAGAAGTAATGGACGATGATATTGGCGCTCGTCCGGTCGATGCGGCCCAGGCAGTGGATCAAGAACCTACTCGTGCTGGCTGCGCTGGTTTTCTCAAAGCACCTACTCGACCCGCCCGAGGTCCTGCGCTCGCTTGCCGCCTTCGTGGTCTTCTGCCTGCTCTCCGGCGCGGTCTATGTCATCAACGACCTGGTCGATCGAGAGGCCGATCGACTCCACCCGAAGAAGAAGCTGCGGCCGATCGCGGCCGGCCGGCTCAGGCCAGGTCCGGCGCTGGCGGGAGGGGTGGTCATCGTCATCGGCGCACTGGCCGCGAGCGCGCTACTCGACCTCCGCTTCGCGGCGGTCGCGGCCGGTTACTTCGTGATGCAGCTGGCGTACTCGCTCCGGCTCAAGCAGCTGGTGGTGCTCGACGTGATGGTCGTCGCGGTCGGCTTCGCGCTGCGCGCGGTCGCCGGGACTTTCGTCATCAACGTCGAGCTTTCGCCCTGGTTGTTCGTCGTCACCATTCTCCTAGCACTCTTCGTCGCGGTTGCCAAGCGGCGGCACGAACTTGTCAACCTCGAAGGCGGGGGCATATCACACCGTAGCGTCCTGGGCAAGTACTCCGAGACGCTCCTCGACCAGATGATCGCGGTCGCGACCTCGTCGACCGTGGTCGCCTACTGCCTGTACACGATCGCGCCGGAGACGACCGCCAAGTTCGGTTCGCGCAGCCTGATCTTCACGTTCCCGTTCGTGCTCTACGGCGTCTACCGCTACCTGTACCTGGTGTACCGCAAGGAACTGGGCGGGGCGCCGGAGAAAGTCTTCCTCACCGACCTGCCGATGATCATCGACATCCTGCTCTGGGCGGTCGTCGTGGTCGTCGTGCTCTACGTCAGGCTCTAGGGCCGGGGCTGCTGCCGGGCTCGCCCGGTCGCCTCCGGGAACCGCGCGTTGATGCGGACCAGCAGGGCGGCGGCCCCGGCTGAATCCCCGACTGCGTTGAGCATCGCGTGGAGCCCGGCGTGGCCCTCCAGGAAGTCGGGTGCGTACTCGACCACCTTCGCCAGGTGGCCGGCCGCGCCGCCGGCGTCACCGCGACCGTAGAGAATCCGGGCGAGACTCAGGTGCGTGGTTATCAGCCAGTCGTCGCGCCGGAGCGCCTCCCGGTAGTGCGTCTCGGCCGCGCCCGGCCGCCGACGTTCCTCCTCGATGCGACCGAGCCACTCCCAGGGCGCGCCGAAATCCTCGGGCGCCTCGGCGATGCACCGGCGGAACAGCGCCGCGGCGGTGTCCGTGCCGACGCGCAGGAGGTTGATGCCGTCGAGGTAGTGGTTGATGAAGACCGATGGCTCGGCGACCGGTTCGAGCGGTATCGTGTCCGCGCCGGGCCGGGCCTTGTAGATGGTTTCGGTGAACTGATACAACTGGCCGTTCTGCCGGCCGGTGACGGTCACCGGGCAGGCGAAGTAGCCGCGCCGGAACCGGGGCCGCAGGAACAAGGCGCGTTCGGCCTCGGCCGAAGGCTTGACACCGGTTGAGAAGTAGACGTAGACCGGGTGCCGGCCGAGGACGTGGGCGGTGTTGTAGTTGCGTTCCTTCCAGTGCCACTCGCTTTCAAGGATCGCCTCGGGCTGGTGGGCGATGACCGCGTCGGTCAGGCCGAGCATGTCGACCATGTTCCGGTCGCTGTAATACGAGACCGCGCCGATGGTCGTGCAGGCGAACCAGTCGTCCTCGTCGAGTTTCGCGTTCAGCCAGCGGCCGGTGGCGGTCATCTTGTCGACGAGGCCCTTCTCGAGTTCGAGGTTTCGGGCGATTTCCTTACGGGCCGTGAGCGGGGAAATGAACGGGCCGAAGAAGGTCAGCGGCAGCAGCGCGAGAAGCAGGACCGCGCGAACCACGCGGGGCAGGGGCAGGAGCCAGATTCCCTCGACAAGCAGGAAGTAGAACGGCAGCAGCACCGGGACGAAGAACCGCCAGTTGCGCAGGACGTCGCCGCCGACCCAGACGACGTAGAGCGCGTGGGCGACGAGCAGGAGCAGGCAGAAGAACAGCGGGTCGGCGGGCCGGAGGCGATTCCGCCAGGCCGCGAGCGCGACCGGGACCACGAATGCGGCACCCCAGAGGCCGTAAGCGCGGAGGAAGAACCAGAGGTACTCGACCCCGGCCTTGAAGTAGGCGGTCGAGGCGCCAGTCTTGGCGTAGAAGGTGTTGGGGAACAGGTAGCCGTACCAGCCCAGCCGCCAGGCGTAGAGCGGGGCGACGAGAACGACGAAGGGCAGAAGGAAGAGCCCGAGCCGGCCGAGCCCGGCCCGGCTGAGGAGGTCGCGCGCGGCCAGCCGGCGGATGACGTAGTGCAGGCCGAACAGGGCGAAGAACATCGCACCCTCGGGCCGGGTCAGCGCCGAGAGCCCGAGCAGGGTAGAGGCTGAGACGAGGTCGCGCGCCCGGTCGCCGGGCTTGAGCCAGTACCAGGCCGCAGCCGCGAGCAGGAATGTGAACAGGCCGGTCTCCATCCCGCTGACGTGCCAGTAGCTGAACGCGCCGTTGAGGCCGAGCAGCAGCGCCGCGACCGGCGCGAGAGCTGGCGGGCCGGTGCCGTGGCGGCGGAGCAGGAGGCAGAACAGGACGACGGTGCCGATGCCGCAGAGGACGCCGATGACCTGCGACAGCGGAATGATGACCGTGAAGGGCAGACCGATGAGGGCGAGGACCGCGAGCATCATCATCCAGAGGAAGTTCGTATAGCCCTCGACCCGCTCGCCGGGGTTGAAGACCGGGCCGAGGCCGCGGGCGACGTTGCGGGCGTAGCGGTAGGTGATGAAGGAATCGTCCTGGAGAAAAGCCGAGGTCGAGGCCTGCCAGATGAAGGCGCCGACCGCCAGCGCGAGCAGGACCCAGGGCAGCCAGCCGGGCAGGGCGCGGCGGCGCACCGGGCCGCGCGCCGGAGGCCTCGTCACCGGCAGCTCAGGTCGCGAGCCGGCACTCGGCGAGCCGGTCCTTGCCGCAGACGACCTTGCTGCTGAACGGACCTTCCCGGATGGCGCAGAGCTCGGCCCGCGACCGGTCGATGACCGCGCGGGCCGCGGCCGACTCGCCGCGAAGGACGATGGCGGCCCGCGCGCCGGCAATGCGGCCCTCGAGCATCGCGGTCGAGGCCTCCTCGATGCCGGAGACGTCGCCGGCGAGGAAGACGCCGGGGACGCTGGTCTGCATTTCCTCGTCGTGCCAGGCGACGTGGCCGCCGAGCTCGGGCACGTAGACCATCCGGCAGCCGGCCTGCCAGAGCAACTCGGAGAGCGGGGTCAGCCCGACCGCGATGCAGATGGTGTCGAGCCGGAGACGTCGCTCGGTGCCCTTGACCGGTCGGAACCGCCGGTCGACCCGGCAGATCGTCGCGCCGGTCACACATTCCCGGCCGTGGGCGGCGAGGACGGTGTGCGAGGTCAGCACCGGCACGCCAAGCCGGATCAGCTTTGCCGCGTGGACGTGGTAGCCGCCGACGCGGGGCATCGCTTCGACCACCGCCGCGACCTCGATGCCGGCCTGGAGCAGCTGGTAGCTGACGATGATGCCGATGTTGCCCGACCCGACCATCAGCACCCGGCGGCCGGGCCGGATGCCGTAGACGTTCATCAGGGTCTGAACCGCGCCCGCGCCGTAGACGCCGGGCAGGTCGTTGTTCGGGAAGGTCAGGGTGTTCTCGGCCGCGCCGGTCGCGACGACCAGCGCCCGGTAGCGCAGGCGGCGGAACGACCGGCGGTCGGCGAGGCCGAGGAGGTTGCCGGGGAACAGGCCGACGACCGAGGTGTCCGGCCTGACCTCGACCGTCAGGTCGGCGAGCCGTCCGGCGAGCAGCCCGGCGATGTCCATCCCGCGGGTGCCGCAGTAGTGGCTCTTCTCGCCGAAGAACTTGTGGGTCTGTTTGATGAGCTGGCCGCCGGTCCGGTCGTTGTCGTCAACCAGGGTGACCCGGCAGCCGAGCTCGGCGGCGACCGACGCGGCCGACAGCCCGGCCGGCCCGCCGCCGATGACCGCGAGTTCGGTTTCGCTCACGGCAGTTTCCCCCGGCCGGCCTGGCGCTCGACCCGGACGCCCTCGCGCAGGGGCTCGGTGCAGACCATCGTGTTCGGCCGGCCGTCGACGACCATCAGGCAGGACGAGCACTTACCGACCGCGCAGTAGAACCCGCGCGGCCGGTGGAGCTTGTCGGTGCGGCGGAAGACCTTGACCCCGGCCGCGACCAGCGCCGCGGCAATCGTTTCGCCCTCGTGGCCGTACAGCGGCCGGCCCTCGAACCAGAACCGCACGCGCGGGCCGCGCTCAAAGGAGAGCACCGGGTGCGACTCGATGCGGGCCGGGAGCGGGCTAGAGGTTCTGCGTGGCATGGGCTACCGCGTTGCGGAAGATGTTGATGCCGGTCGGGACGGTGTCGCGCTCCTGGTGCCAGCGCGGGTGCTGTTCACGCCGGACGAACCGTTCGGGGTGGGGCATCAGCCCGAGGATGCGGCCGGACGGGTCGCAGATACCGGTGATGCCGTCGACCGAGCCGTTCGGGTTATCCGGGTAGGCGGCCGGCTCGCCCTCGGTGTCAACATAGCGGAGGACGACCTGGCGGTTTTCGCGCAGGCGGTTGAGCACCGCGCCGTCCTGGCAGATGAACCGGCCCTCGGCGTGGGCGACCGGCAGTTCGATGGTGCCCTCGAGGCCGCGGGTGAAGACGCAGGGCGAGTCCTCAACCCTGAGCCGGCACCAGCGGTCCTCGAACCGGCCCGAGTCGTTGTCCTCGAGCGTCACCGACTGCGGTTCGAAGAGGTGGTCGAAGGCGGGCAGGAGTCCGGCCTTGACCAGCACCTGGAAGCCGTTGCAGATGCCGAGCATCAGCCGGCCGGCCTCGTGGAACCGGGCCAGCTCGTCGCGCAGGTGGTGGACCAGCTCGCCGGCGAGTATCCGGCCCGAGCTGACGTAGTCGCCGTAGGAGAAGCCGCCGGGCAGGGCGAGGATGGCGAACTCGCGGAGGAGCACCGGTTTCTGCTTGAGTCGGTTGATGTGGACGGTCTCGACCGCGGCGCCGGCCAGCTCGAAGGCATGGACCGTCTCGAGGTCGCAGTTCGTGCCGGCAGCGAAGAGAACGCAGACCCGAACCATCGGCGGTGAAGATAGCCGCGACACCGGCCAAGTCAAGCCGGCGGGCCGGCTAGCCGATCCGGGCCGGGCCCCAGCAACTCCCGCCGTCCGAGCACTGGAGCAGGGTCAGTTCGTCGCCGGCGACGATGCCGACGTTGCCGTCGGCGAAGAACCGGACCGAGTAGAGGTCGGCCTCGGTGCCGGAGTCGAGCCTGAGCCAGTTCCGGCCGCCGTCGTCGGTGCGGGCAATCGTACCCCGGGCGCCGACGACGAAGCCGGCCATCGTGTCGTGGCGGATGTCGAGCGAGTAGAGCGGGGGCAGGAGTCCCTGGTCGGTGAGCGGCTTCCAGACCTCGCCGCCGTCGGCGGTGAACAGCACGCGGCCGGCGCCGGTGGTCGCGAAGCCGACGAGGTCGTCGGCCGGGAAGTGGACGGCGGTGATCGACGCGCCGGGGATGATGTCCCGGACGTTCTCCGACTGGCTGAACCAGTGCGCGCCGCCGGTCGCGGTCTTGAGAATGGTTCCGTTCGGCCCGACCGCGTAGCCGGTGGTCTCGTCGGACGGGAACTGGATGTCCATCAGCTTCTCGCCGGTGGCGGTGGTCAGCTGTTCCCAGCTCGCGCCGGCGTCGATCGTGCGCCGGATGGTGCCGCGGTCGCCGGCGACGAAGCCTACCTGCGGCGTGAGCGGGAAGCGGATGGCGCGGAGGTCAACGTCGGTCCCGGAGAGGATGATGCGCCAGCTCGCGCCGGCGTCCTCGGTCTTGATGATGACGCCGCCGTTGCCGCAGGCGTAGCCGGTCGCGCCCTGGGCCGGGAAGTGGGCGGTGTACAGGTTGGCCGGTGTCGGCGCGGCGACGCGGCGCCAGGCCATCCCGCCGTCAATCGAAAGCAGGATGAGACCGGCGTCGCCGACCGCACAGGCGTGCAGCCGATCGTCGAACGTGAACAACGAGTTGATGCGATTAGCCAGCAGGTACCTCCGCTACGATTCTCGCCCGGCCGCGGCCGGTTGTCAACCGCGCCGGCGAAGGTGGCTATTGACAGGGCGGCTGACCGGCCTAACCTCAATCAGGCGGCAGGGCCAAAGCGGCGCGCCTGCGCCTCGCCCGGTCCGCGTCCCTGCCGAGTCGGTGGAAGTCCGCAGTGACAAGGCCGGGTACCCGGCGAGGAGGACCGATGAAGGTGCAGATGCCGGCAGGTGCGGGGGGGGCACCGCTCATACCTGACTGACCCCGGCGCTCCCGCGCGCGGCGGGGCCGAGGAGAAACACGATGGCCCGACTCCCATTGACCACGGCGACGGTGCTCCTGCTCGCGCTGTTCGCGCTCCTAATCGCCGCGTCGCCCGCCCGGGCGCAGTCCTGGCTCCAGAGCCGCTACGTCATCGTCTGTCCCGACCGTTTCGTTCCCGCGGTCCGGCCGCTTGCCGAATGGAAGACGCTCAAGGGCCTGAACGCCGTCATCGTGCCGCTGTCCCAGGCCGGCCGGACGCCGACCGAGGTCCGCGGCTTCCTGCGGCACGCCTGGCAGAACTGGCCCGAGCCGCCGGGCTGGGTCCTGATTGCCTGCTCGCCCGACTCCCTGCCCGGGTTCGAGCAGGAGAACGACAGCTACTACGGCGACATGGCGGGCGACTACCTGATGGAGCTGCCGGTCGGCAGGCTGCCCTGCCGAAGCGCGGCCGAGTGCAGCGTGATGGTCGCCAAGTCCATCGCCTGGGAGCGCTTCCCGGAGCTTCTCGACACGCTCTGGTACCTGAAGGGCACGACCATCGTCAGCCAGGAGGACACGTCGCGCCCGGACCCGTTCTACGAGCAGGACTCGCGCCACGCCCGCCAGCTCTGGCTGGGTGCCGGCTACGTCCGGGCCGAGAGCCTCAGCAACGCGACCGGGCACTCGACGGCGGACGTGGTGGCGGCACTGCACGACGGCCGGACGTTCCTGACCTACCGGGGGGCAGCGTCCGGGTTCTGGAGCGCGGGCTTCTATGACTTCCGGCCCCACAACTGGTCCAACGGCCGGCGGATGCCCATCGTCGTGTCCGCGACCTGCGCGACCGTGACCCTGGCCCCGTACGAGGAGATGCTGGGCGACGAGTGCCTGCGCTACGGCTCCGCGAGCGGCCGGGACGGGATGGTCGCGTTCTTCGGAACCGCCCAGCTCGGGATGCAGATCGCCCAGTACCGCAGTGCGGCCTATCGCGGCTTCTTCGACGCGGTCTTCACCGAGGGCCGGCGCTCGCTCGGCGATGCGACCCTGCGCGCCCGGTTCCGCGTCGATTCGCTTTATCGTGACGAGACGCGGTACTGGGAGTGGGCACTGCTCGGCGACCCGGAGCTGTGCGTCTGGACCGGGGTTCCGCGCGCGGCCGAGGTGAGCCACGACTCCGTGCACGGGCTCGGTCCCGGGGAGTACCGGGTCTCGGTGTCGCGCGACGGCCAGCCGGTCAGCGGAGCGCTCGTCTGCTTTGCCCTTGATTCGGCCGCCTACTGCCGGGACACGACCGACTCCTCCGGGCGCGCGGTCTTCGAGCCCGCGGCCGTCCGCCCGGGCATCGCGAGCATCACCGTCACGGGCCCGAACCTGAGGCCGTACGAGGGAACCTGCTCGGTCCTGGCGCGGGGCCGGGCGTTCATCTCCTACCTGCGGCACGAGCTCAACGACTCTCCGCCGGGCGGGAACGGAAACGGGTCGCTGAGCCCGGGCGAGACGGTCGGCCTGCCGGTCTGGGCGGTGAACTACGGCGACTCCTCGGCGCGAGCGGTGACGGGCGTGCTGCGCACCTCGGACACCCTCGTCGCGCTGCTGGACTCGGTGCGCCGGTTCGGGGACATCGCCGGGCTCGACACCGGCTGGACCGGCGCGGACGGGTTCCGGTTCCGGGTCTCGAACTCGTGCCCGGACCGGCACGAAATCGCGTTCGTGCTCCGGTGCCGGGACACCCTCGGCGACGCCTGGGAATCCCGGTTCCAGGTCCCGGTCGGCGCTCTCGAGCTCGCGGTCGACTCCTACTGCGTCTTCGACAGCTCGGGCAACGGCAACGGCCGGCTCGACCCGCGCGAGACCGCGGAGCTGGCCGTTGTCCTGCTCAACCGCGGCAGCGGCGCGGCGCAGTCGGTGAGCGCGGTCCTGCGCAGTGCCGACCCGCGGCTCGCCGTCATCGATTCGACCGGGTACTACGACGTCGTGCCCGCGTACGGCTCGGCCGGCAACGACTCCGACCGGTTCCGCGTGTCCGCCGCGTTCATGCTGCCGGAGACGGAGCTGGCGTGCACGCTGTACCTCTCGGCTCACGGGTTCGCGGACACGCTCGGCCTGGTGCTTCACGTCGGCCGGATCGGGCCGCACGACCCGATACCGGACGCGCCGGGCCGCCGCTACTGGGCCTACGACGACGTCGACACCGCCTATGCGGAGCACCCTTCGTTCGAGTGGGTCGAGCTTCGCGACGTCGGGACGATGCTCCCGCTTGGCGACAACCAGACCGCGAGCGTGCCGCTGCCGCCGGGGTTCGGGCCGTTCGTCTACTACGACCGGCGCTACGACAGCGTCTCGGTCTGCTCCAACGGCTGGCTCGCGCCCGGTGCCGTCGCCGGCACCTGGTGGCAGAACCGCCGGCTGCCGTACGCGGCCGCGGCACCGCTCCTCGCCGTGAACTGGGACGACCTGATAGCGCAGTTCGGCGGCGGGGTCTGGTATCACTGGGACAGCGCGGGACACCGGTTCGTCGTCCAGTGGGACTCGACGCACTACCGGACGCCGCTCGACAGCTTCGACACCTTCCAGGTCGTCATCTACGACACGACGCTGGCCGCGGCGGACGGCAACAGCGAGTTCGTCTACCAGTACCGGACCGCCCACCACTACCGTTCGAGCACGGTCGGCACGCAGGACCCGACCCGGCAGATCGCCATCAACGTCGTCTACGACAACGAGTGGGACCGGGCCGCGGCCGGGGTGGCGCCCGGCCGGGCAATCAAGTTCACGACCGACCCGCCGGTGTCGGGCGTATTCGAGCGAGCCGCGGCCGCGGTCCGACTGCCCGGGCGCAGGTTCCCGACCATCGTCCGCGGGGTGCTGAGCCTCGACGCGAGCTTGGGACACGATCCCGGTTCGGAGAACCGAAGCGGGTCATGTCCCACGCTCCTGCTCGACATCACCGGTCGGAAGGTGATGGACCTCGCGCCGGGCGAGAACGACGTGCGGCGGCTGGCCCGCGGGGTGTACTTCATCCGCAGGCAGGACGCCGGCGAATCCAGCCGGCTGGTGCTGGTCGAGTAGGGCGGTTCCCTTCCCGGGTCGGACGGCGGGAAATACAGCGGGAGGACCGCGCTTGACTTTGCCTGAGCCGGGGCTGAGAATGTAGCCAAGGAGCATCGTGAAGACTGTTGTCCTGCTGTTCGCCCTGCTTGCCGTGGGTGTTGTCAGCGGTCAGCAAGGCCGAGGTCTCGACTATGCACTGCGCAGGACGCAGCACGCGGTACACCAGGCGGTGATGGATTCGCTGGGGGAAATGCCGCCGAACATGCGTTTCCGGGAAATGCATCGGTTGGGGCTGATAAACCGCTCCCCGGTCGCGCCCGAAGTGGACTCAGGTGGATTGCGTCTCGTCGGCAAGTGGGGTGGCGGACCGAGCGTGAAGGTCACGGGGAAGGATTCGCTGGTGTTTCTGTCGCGGGGCAGCGAGGTAGTGGCCATCAACTTCGCTGACACCGCTGACCCTCGGGCGCTGTCCCACATGCAGGTCAACGGTCTGGTCTCACGGTCGGATCTGGTGGACGACCGGCTGTATGTCGGCTCGGTCGGTAGTGACCCGAAGTACATAGATGTGTTCGATGTCTCCGACCCGGCAGAACCGGTTCGGCTCGGCTCGATTCGGACGCTGCTCAACGACATCGCGGTACAGGACACGCTGGTTTACGCCATCGGTGACGATTCGCTCAAAATCTTCAGTTTCGCGGACCCGGCCAACCCGCATTTACTCGGTGCCTGTCGGGATTCGGGCAATACCATCTCGGTATCAAACGGCTTCGCCTATATCGGTGACCGGTGGGGATTGTACGTCATTGACGCTACCGACCCGGCCAATCCGCGCCGGGTAGCATCCTGGGGCACGGACATCTTCAGCGTGCAGGCCCGGAATTCCATCTGCTGTGTGACGACCGGCAACCCGAACGTGCCGAGTGAGCTCAACTTCAGCATCCTGGACGTGACCGACCCGGCACGGCCGCTGCGAATCGGTTACCTTGCCAACGTCGGCGGCATGGATATGTACCTGACGGACTCACTGGCGCTGTTAAGCGGTTCCGGCTCCAACGCGCACGAGTTCCGGATTCTGTCCATCGCCGACAGTACTCGTCCGAGACAACTGGGCGAAGCGCCGACCCCCGGACGCAACTGGGGTGTCTGGGCGGAACGTACGCGGGCGCGGGCCTTTGT
>JAWOHE010000096.1:0-19562 GCA_046485285.1 bacterium | reverse complement strand
CCGGCTGATGCCGAACTCGCTGCAGACCCGCTTCATACACGCGTCGGACTCTCTCGCCACCATCACAAACTCGGCGCGAAGACGCTGGAACCGGTTCTCGATCCAGGACATGGTCATACCTCTCTTTCATCAAACAGTGTAACCCATGTCCTGATAATAAAGTGTTACCAATGTACTGAACTCGGACCCCCGGGGCCGCTGGGGGAAGGCAGGTGGGGGTGGGGTACCCGATGCGACTCGAAGCGCTCCGGTCGTCTGCCGTTGACCCGGGCCTGTCGCGGACTATTCTGTCAAGACGCTATGTGCGGGCTGCTTATCGCCGTCGTGCTAGCGGCCGCACCGGTACGCGGCCCGGGCGCCCCGCCCGACACCGCGGAGATGCGGCTACTCGCCCGGCTCGGGCCGGCGACCGGATACAGTGCCTTGGTCCCGGGAGACGCAAACCGCAACGGTCGCCCTGAGCTGCATACGTACGACTGGAGCACGGACCGGCTGTTGATATACGAGCATCGGGCCGGGAATCGCTTCGACACGCTCTGCGTCCCGGGCGCGTTCGGCCACCCCTGGTTTCTCGCCGACGCGGATGGCGACGGCAGGGATGAACTTCTGGTCCAGTTCTACGCCGACCCCTGTTACAACGGGCCGGCGTTGTACAAGGCTCGGGATGCCGGTCGATTCCCCGACTCGCTCGTCTGGGCCGATTCGGTGCTGAGGGGATTGACCTTCGCCCTGCCCTGTGCGATTCACGACCTCGACGGCGATTCGTTGTCCGAGATATCGGCGCCGATCGGTGAGCTCGCACGGGTGCTCTTCGAATACCGGGGCGGCAACCGCTACGATTCCATCGCCACGCTTGTCGTCGAGGTTGACCCGGACACGTTCGTATCGCCCACTCAACAGGTCTGCATCACCGACGACCTCGATGGTGACGGCCGGCCCGAATTGTGCGGTGGTGATTGGAACGGCTGGCTATCGATCTGGGAGTCGGTTGCCGACGACTCGTTCGTCTGCGTCTACGCGGAACTGGCTGCCCCGGGCTGGAACGGCCGGGTGACCGGGGCGGCCGCGGGCCCGGACATTGACCGGGACGGCAGGCCGGAGGTGTTCTTCGGCGCAACGGACGGGGAGGGCGGGGGGTTGATGATGTACGAGGCGACCGGGATCGGCGCGTTCGAGCGCGTCTGGCAGGCGACGATGCCGGGCGGCGGCATGTGGGGCGTCGGTCGGCTCGCGGTCGGCGACCTCGACGGCGATTCCGTCCCTGAGCTGGTCGCCAGCTCGGGCGGCCACGTGCTGGTGTTCAAGTGCGCCGGCAACGACTCGTTCTACCTCTGGTGGCAACACGGGGCGGAGGGCGACCTCATCACCATCCACGACATCGACGCCGACGGCCGCAACGAACTCATCTTCGAGTATGACCACGGGATCGAGGTCTGGGCGTATGGAACGCCAGGCGTCGCCGAACGGGAGCGGCGGCGACTGGCCGCAGTTTCGGTCGAGCCGTCGGTGGCACGGGTCGGGGCGAGCGTGCGGCTGGTCGGGTTGCCCGAGACCGCGGTCGTGAGCGTGCTCGATGTGACCGGCAGGGTCGTGAGCGGTGTCGAGACCCGGGGCGGGTACCTCGGCACCCGGGGCCTTCGGGCCGGGACCTACTTCCTGCGGGTCGAATCCGGCCCGCATTCAGTCCGCCACAAGCTGCTGCTCACCAGCTAGTCAATCCCGGCCCGGCTCTCGGCGGCCGGTGAGGACAGGGCCCTGACGCCCATCCGGGCCGCTAACCCGGCGCCTGCCCGGTGCGCTATCCGGGCGACCGTCCGGGGGACCATCCCGGCCGCCCGGGACGTGCCCTGCCCGGTGCGGTGCCCGGGGAGTTCCCGCCCGCTTGACGCCTGCCCGCCGCAGTCCGGCCGCGCCGCCGCGCCGGGCTGAACCTGGATGATGACGGTCCGAAGCTGACGTTCCTCGACGAACGGGGAGAAGTGGCCTGGTCCGCGCCGTGAGGAAACACCTGCCGGTTCGCGCCCCTTCGCGAACCGGCCCCGCCGCGCGCGGGACGGCGCCGAGCGCCTAGAAGTACGCGCGCAGCTCGGCCGAGACACGGTGGTCCGCGTCGCGGTCGGGCCGGTCGCGGTAGTCGTAGCGCGCGGCCAGGGTCAGCGCCTCGCTGAAGACGTGGGACAGGTCGAGCAGGGCTTCCGGGGTCCATCCCGTCGGCCGGGTCAGCGCGACGTCGAACGGCAGGTCCGCGACCGAAGCAGTGCGCCTCGTTACCCCGCCCCGCGCGCGGAGCCGCCAGCGCTCGCCGAAGCTCCAGCCGCGCCCGACCGCGGCGCTGAGCGCGACCAGCGCGAACTCGCCCAGCTCCGGGTACAGCACCGGTTCGGCAATCGTCGAGTGCTCGAACCCGGCCTCGACCTCGAGCCGCAGGCGCCGGCCGATGACCGGTTCGAGCCCGACAGCGCGCGAGCGTTCGATGTAGTCGAGCCGGCCCGCGGCGTCCTCGCGGCTGTCCTCGCCGAGTTCAACCCGTGCCCGCAGCTCAACTGCCGGGACCCGGACGGACTGGAACTCGGCGCGGTACCGGCCGCGCCGGGCCAGCTGGCCGCTCCGCACCAAAGTCCGGTCGAGCGTCGTGCCGCCACTGGCGGTGAACCAGGCGGTGACCACCGGCTCGAGCGCCCGGAACGTCGCGCGCAGGTTGTGGTTCGAGGCCTGCCGGAGCGGAACCGAGTCGCTGACGTCGAGTCGGCTCAGGGTCCCGGTCAGCCCGAGCGGTCGCCAGGTCGACCAGTCGCCCGACAGGTTGAGCGCGATTTCGTCCGCTGGCACGAAACGGCCGCGGGCCGCGACGACCCGCTCGTACGGTCCATTCGGGTCGAGGTAGTACCGGCCGGTGAGCGTGTCGCGGCTGTAGTCGCCCTCACCCGGCCCGACATAGCGGAAGAACTCATCCCGGAGCTGGACGAGCCGGCGCGACTGCTGGAGGTCGCCGGACAGGCGCAGGCCCGGCCTCGGCAGGGCGACAATGTTCACGCCGGTCAGCCAGCTCTGCCAGTTGTCAAGCGCGCTGGCCGGGTAATGTCGCGCCTGGCGGGCGGCCCGACCAGAAGCCCGGAGCCAGTCGCCCGGTTGCCAGGAAAGTTGGAACTCACCGACCCCGCCGGTCTCGTGGGTGGCGAGCACCCCGCCCGTTTCCGCCGTGTCCGCACGGATGTCGCGGTACCCGGCGTCGAGTTCGAGCCCGGCGACCGGCGACACTCCCAGCCCGGCCTCAAGCGTGCGGCGCCCGGTCGCCCGCGCCCACGCCTGGCGCCAGCCCGCGCGGGGCCGGAACCGGCCGAAGTCCGGCCGGACTTCGACCCCGGCCCGCGTCTCGGTCCTGACCCGGCCGCCGTCAAGGATCGCCGGCCCGACCCTGAGCCGGCCCAGCCCGCGAAAGAAAAGGCTGTCGACCTCAGTCCCCAGCCAGCCAAGGTCCGCCCCGGCTTCAAGCCACTCCCGGGGCCGGTACGTACCGGCGAACTCGTTGAGCGTCCGTGCCTGCTCCGGCCTGACCCCGTTCCAGCGGTACTCGAGGTCAACCAGTGAGTCGCCACCCGGGAAGCTGAACCCGGGCGCGAGCGCACGGCCGCGCCAGCCCAGTTCGACCCGGTCCGAATCCCAGCCGGCCCGGCCCGCGATCGCGCCATCGAGCACGGCACCACCACCCGGTGCAAACAGGTTGGCGACATTCCGACGGCCGATTCCGGACAGCCCGGTCCGGAACCCGCCTGCCTCATAGCCGAGCTCGACTGCGCCAAGTTCGCTCCGGACAGGGAGTTCGACGCGATACTTCGAGACATACTCGCCCCGCCCGTCTCCAACGTGGCGATGGGCACCAAGCGTATCATCGAAGACATAGTCTCCGAGTGAGTCGCCGACCAGGGTGAAAAGAACCCGGTAATCGCCCCGCCCCTCCCCGACGTACCGGTAGGCACCGCCATCAAGGACATAGGAGCCGGAGCTATCGCCGACCCGGGTCCCGCCGTCGAGCCAGGCCCGGACGGTATCCGCGCCGATCGACGCCAGGTACTCACGCTCCGGGCCGGTCAGTTCGTACCGGCCGCCCCGGTCCGGCTCGTCGCCCTCGCGGAAGTAGTCCGCGCCGACCCTGAAGCCACCCCCCGCGAACTGCGCGCCGCCGGTGACGTTCTCACGCTCCCACGCGTCAAGGGTGTACTGGTAGATTGCCTCGATGCGCGAGAACCGGTCGATGACGTGCCGACTGGTGAACGAGAGTTCGCCGCCCGCGTAGTCGATGACGTAGTCGGCATCCCAGCCGCGAGTCATCCGGTGGCCGTCAAGGTACACCTCTTCACTGCCAGCGACCAGGGTCGCGCTGCGGCCGTCGGGCGCAAGGACATACGGCCCCTGGACCCCGTTCCGGCCGGCAATGACCGCACGGCCGACCCGCCCGCGCGGTCGGGCGTAGCCGACACGCGCCCCGGCCGGCCCGAGCTCGGCGCTGACGAGACCGCCGATTGCCCGCCGCTCCAGCGTTCCGAACCCGGTCGTCGGCAGGCGAAGATCGAGGTCACCAAAGCGTCCCTGCCAGCCCGGGCCGGAGAGGTCGATCCTGATGACGTCGAGCTCATCCAGTGCCAGGGTCGTGCCCTCGGGCGGTATCGGCGAGCTCTGGTCCGAGAGCTCGGCGTCAATCCGCACGCCCTCGATGGTGCCATCGACCGCCAGCCGGGTCGCCTGGTTGAGTCCGGAACCCTCGGCACCGCCGACAACGACCCCGATTGTCTTGCTGCCCCCTATCACGAGCTCGCCCCGGTCGGCGTCGGGCGCAGAAACAGGCAGGGCGTCCGGCGCTCCCGGCGCCGCCGGGACGAACGGCCGGGCCTCATAGCGCCGGTACTCGGGCCGGACCCGGACCGGCAGGACCTCTGAACTGACCCGTATGACCGTCCAGCGGGGCGGCCGCCTTGACAGCAGCAGGAGCCCGCGCTCGTAGTCAAAGATGTACTCGCCCGGCCCGAGCGGTCGGCCGTCGAGCTCGACCGAGTCGGTCCCGGGCAGCGCCAGCCCGAGCCGGACCGGATAGACCGAACGGAAGCCGTCCGCCAGGAAGATATCGGCCGCCCTTGACCGCGCCGACCCATCCGCCGCGGACGCCAGCACAACAAGCAGGACGAAGCCGAGAAAGATACGAAGAAACGAAGACCGGGAATCCCAGGGTCCTGGCCCCGCAGACTCGACCCTCCTCGTGCCCTGGTGGTTGATCCTGCCTCTCCCGGGTCCCCGGTCGGGGTTCCTCCTCGCGGTCAGGGCAACGGATAGGAAATCACGCGCGCGTCGCGGTCCAGCACGACCGCCCGACCCGGCAGAACGGCAAGCCCGGAAGGCGCCGGCTCGCCGGCAAGCCGGAAGCGCCGGCTCCTGCCGTCCGGCTCGATGACGGTCAGCTCCGGTCGGCCCGCACGCGCGAGGACGAGCCGGCCTGAGCCATCGGCAGCCATCAGGTTGACGGTGTCCGCAAGCGGCTGGCGGGACGACACGATGCCGGCCCGGTTGAACCGGACGAGCAGGCTGCCGCCGCTCAGCGCCGCGAACATCCCGTCGGGCAGGACGGCCAGCGCACCGGGCCGCGGCAGTTCGAGCGCATCGAGGAATCGCCGGCTCTCCCCGAAGAGTGTCTTGAGCCATACCGTCGCCCGCTCGGCGTCGCTGACCAGCATCTCGCCGGGTGCGAAGACCGCCAGCCCGGCGACCCGCACTCCCTGCAGCCACCCGGCGAGCACCGGGTCCCGCTTGGGAAGGCGGTAGAGAGTGCGGTCGTCGTGGACATAGACGTAGAACCGGTCCGCCGCGATACCAGCCGGCCCGACTAGCCGCTCGGTCAGCGGCACCGTGTCCGCAGGCGCGAGCGTCGAGTCGAGCCGTAGCACACGGTTGCCGGACGCCTCGAGCACGAGCAGCCGGCCTTCGTCAGCGCAGAGCGCGACCGCCGGCGCGCCCAGTGTCAACGATCGGGCGGGCGCCAGCTCCGCCTCGACCGGCATAGGCCGTACCGTCGCGGTCCCGCCGCACCCGGCCGCAAGCAGGATACCCAGGAGAATAGCCGAAGACGACCGGCCCGGGGCCGGGATCCCCTGCCGGGCAGTGGCGGTTACTGGCTGGCGATTGACCATCATGACTCCCATTCTTGCCGGTCACGGGCCGCTGTCAAGCCGGCCGCCGCTTGACTTGGCCGGGCCGCACAATATCCTCTTTCTGGAGCCTGACTCCTCTTCCGCAAAGCAAGCCACCAAGGAGGAAACGTGCCCGTCAAATTCGCCATTAACGGCTTCGGCCGCATCGGCAGGCTGGCGGCGCGGCGCGCGGCCGCCGACCCGTCGCTCCGACTCGTCGGCGTGAACGACCTGACCGACGCGAAGACACTTGCCCACTTGTTCAAGTATGACTCTGTCCACGGCACCTTCCCGGCCGAGGTCAGCCACACCGAAAGCGAGATCGTGATCAAGGGGCAGGCCGCCCGGGTGACCGCGGTCAAGAACCCGGCCGAGCTGCCCTGGAAGGAACTCGGCGTTGAAGTTGTCCTCGAGTGCACCGGGATCTTTCGCTCGCGCGAGAAAGCACAGGGTCACCTCGACGCCGGTGCCAGTAAGGTCATCATCTCCGCGCCGGCCAAGGGTACGGACATCCGGTCCTTTGTCTTCGGCATCAACCACGAGACCTACGACCCGGAACGAGACCACATCATCTCCAATGCCTCCTGCACGACCAACTGCGTCGTGCCGGTCGCAAAGGTCATCCACGAGAACTTCAAGATCCTCAAGGCCTACATGACGACCATCCACGCCTACACCGGCGACCAGCGGATTCTCGACCTGCCTCACTCGGACCTGCGCCGCGCCCGCGCCGCAGCGCTGTCGATGATCCCGACCACGACCGGCGCGGCCAAGCTCATTGGCGTCATCTTCCCCGAACTCGCCGGCAAGGTCGACGGACTTGCCATCCGCGTGCCGACACCCGACGTCTCGATCGTTGACTTCAGCTGCACGGTTGAGAGATCGACGACGGTCGAGGCGGTCAACCTCGCGTTCAGGGACGCCTCCGCCGGCGCGCTCAAAGGCGTGCTCCAGTACTGCGCCGACCCGCTCGTTTCAGTAGACATGGTCGGCAACCCGCACAGCTCGATCCTCGATGCCGGCCTCACTGCGGTCGTCGACGGTAACCTCGTCAAGGCGTTCTCCTGGTACGACAACGAATACGGCTACGCGTGCCGGCTCATTGACATGGTCCGGCTCATCGCCAGCAAGCTGTGAGCGCAGAGCGTCCGGGCAGCTCCTCCGGCAAGTTGTCGGTCCGGCGTCTCGACGTCCAGGGCAAGCGGGTTTTTGTCCGGGTTGACTTCAATGTCCCGTTCGCCAGGGACGGCAGCATCGCCAGCGACGCCCGCATCCGTGCCTCCCTGCCGACGCTCAACCTCCTGCTCGACCGGGGCGCGACCGCGGTCATCGCCTCACATCTCGGCAAACCAAAGGGCAAGCCGAACCCGAAGCTCAGCCTCCGCCCGGTTGCTGACCGGCTGGCAAAGCTACTGGGCCGCAAGGTGCTCTTCGCATCCAACTGCATCGGGCCGGAAACCGAGATGTTCGTCGCTGCCGCGCCGCCGGGGTCGGCAATCCTGCTCGAGAACCTGCGCTTCCACGTCGGCGAGGAAGCCAACGAGCCTGCCTTTGCCGATGCGCTCGCGGCCCTCGCCGACCGGTACGTCAACGACGCCTTCGGTACGGCACACCGCACCCACGCCTCGACCGTCGGCGTGCCCGGGCGTTTCGAGCGGCCCGCGGCCGGGCTCCTGATGGAGAAAGAAATCGACTACCTGAGCCGCGTCATCGGAGACCCCGAACGTCCGTTTGTCGCGGTCATCGGCGGGGCCAAGGTGTCAGACAAGGCTGCGGTTATCGGCAACCTGCTCGCCAGCGTCGATCACCTGCTCGTCGGCGGTGGATTGATGTTCAGCTTCCTGCTGGCCCAGGGCCGAGGTATCGGCCGGAGCCTCCGAGAGACCGATTTAGTCGAGACCGCCGGCCGGCTGGCCGCCGACCCGAAGCTGGTCCTGCCCGCCGACGTCGTGGTCACCCACAGCCTCGATGACACCGCGGCGGCGCGAGTCGTCCCGGCCGGCGCCATCCCGGAGACGAGTATCGGAGTTGACATCGGCCCGGCCACCGCCCGGATCTACGCCGACGCCATCACCCGGGCACGGACTGTCGTATGGGCCGGCCCGATGGGCGTCTTCGAGCGGGACGCCTACGCCCGCGGCAGCGAGGCTGTCGCCCGGGCAATCGCCAGCGCAACCGAGGCAGGAGCGACCACGGTCGTCGGGGGCGGCGACACTCTCGCCTGCCTCGCGAAGTGGGACCTCCTCGGCAAGGTCAGCCACGCCTCGACCGGTGGTGGCGCCTGCCTCGAGTTCCTGGAGGGCCGCAAACTGCCAGGCATCGAGGCTCTGGCCAGAGCCGACTGACTCATGCGCACCCCGCTGATCGCCGGCAACTGGAAGATGCACCTCGCGCCCGGCGAAGCCCGCAAGTTCGCGATCCAGCTCCGGGTCCGGCTCGCCGACGTCCGCGGCCGCGATATCCTCGTCTTCCCGCCTTTCACCGCCCTGCCCGCGGTCATCGAGGAGCTGGGCCGTACCGCCATCGGCTGCGGGGGCCAGAACCTGCACTGGGCACCTAAGGGAGCGTTCACCGGTGAGATCGCGGCTTCGTTTCTCGTCGACCTTGGCTGCAGCCACGTGCTCGTCGGGCACTCCGAACGCCGCCACGTATTCGGCGAGCGGGATGATGACTGCGGGCGCAAGGTCCGGGCCGCGCTCGACGCCGGGCTTGTGCCGGTGCTGTGTGCCGGCGAGACGCTCAACGAACGCGATGCCGGGATAACCCGGGCCATTGTCGAACGCCAGCTGACCGCCGGGCTGGCCGCGGTGAATGCAGACGAGGACTTCGTCGTCGCCTACGAGCCGGTCTGGGCCATCGGCACCGGGCGCACCGCCACGCCGGAGCAGGCTGGCGAGGTACACGCTCTCATCCGCGGGTGGCTTGCCGAACGGTTCACCTCCGAGCTCGCGGTACGGGTCCGCATACTCTACGGCGGAAGCGTGAAACCCGACAATGCCGACACACTGATGGCAGCTCCGGACGTCGACGGCGTGCTCGTCGGCGGCGCGTCCCTCGAGATAGACAGCTTCGAGCGCCTTGTCCGTTTTCGGGACGCGACCTGAGGAACCTCATCGGGCCGAGGGGTATCGAATCGGCCACGTGAGAATCCAGAGACCGATTTCGGCTGCGAGCCTGATCTTCATGCTGGCAGCGTCCTGCGGACCGGGTCCAGCGAGTGCCGCCCCGCCTGTGCGACAGCACCTAATCAACAGCAACTTTGCCGCCCCTCTTGATTCCGGTTGGCAACGCGATACCCGCAACTACGACGGCCGGGCCGAGCTCCTGTCACTGCCAGACGGCGGGGTATCCGTGCGGAAGTCGATGTGCGGCTGGGCCCGGCTGGTCCAGGTCGTCGCGCTTCCGGACCAGCGGGTGACATTCCATACCCGTGCCAGGTTCGCGGCCCAGAGCAGCCGCCCTGACTACCACGCGAGCGCCGCGGTCGTACTCGGCTGGCTCAGCGACGATGGCCGCGAACTCGGTGAAACCCGCTGGCAACTTCGCTCGCCCGCCATCGCAGTCGTGAGTTCTGCCACCAAGCAGGTGATCCGGGTCGAAGAACCCGGCGCCTGGCTCGACCTCGAGCTCGACGTCGCCGAAGCGCTACGGTCCGGCCTCCCCGGTATCAAGCCCGACGACGTCCGAGCGGTCCGGATCAGCTACGAGGCCTTCGGGTCCGGCACCGGCGGCTGTTGAGGGCTCAACCTTGCGGCGGAGGTCTCCGCTCGTGAACTCAGCCTTGTGCCTGTCCCGGCAGGCGCGGACTAGAACAGGCTCAGCCGGAGGTAGCGCCCCGGGTTCTGCCTCACGTCCGCAAGCAGGACCCGAAGCTCCAGGTTGGTGGCGCGCAGTTCCTGGTACAACTCGTCCGAGGACAGCAGCCGACCGGCGGTGGACGAGTCCTCGAAGAGCCGGCCGATGCTGTCGAGCCGGCCGGCCATCGCCCTGAGCTCGACCGCCGTGCCGACGAACCCGGAGTTGAGCCCGGCCAGCCCGGTATTGAGCCGGTCCAGCTCGGCGCTCACCGCGCCCAGTATCTCCCGGCCGGCCTGGCGCAGTTCGACAACCAGTTCCTCCGGGTCAAGGCGGGCCATCATCCGGTCCAACCGCAGGAACGTCTCCTCGAGATCCAGCGCCTCATTGACCCCCTCGAATGAGTGCTCGCCGCCAGCCGTCGGTCCGGACCCGAGCGTAACCATCAGGTAGCGGTCGCTCCCCAGATAGCTCACCGACCGGATTGCGAACCGCGTATCGACCGTGAGCGCCACCCGCCGGTCGACCAGCGCCTCGCACCGGACCTGGCCCTCATCGAGTGCCAGTCGGGCGACCCGCCCGCTTGGCAGGCCGAGCACCTCGACCGGGTCGCCGACCCGGAGCCCGGTCACGTCCGGGAACAGGATTGCCACCCGGCGGTACCTGCCGCCGTCGATACGCCCTGAGAACCAGGCATAGGCCAGCACGACCAGCCCGATACCCAGGACCACGAAGGCCACGACCAGCCAGTCACGCACCCTGCGGTTCATAATGCTCCCTTCTCGCGCCCTCGAGCGACACGAGCCTGCCTTCGCGCAACATCTGAATCCTGTCCGCCAGCTGCTCGGCCGCGGCAAGGTCGTGAGTGACGATGACGCTCGTCATCCCCTCGACGCGGCGGAGTCCGACGATGAGTTCGAGAACCCGACCGCGCATCACCGGGTCGAGCCCGGTCGTCGGCTCGTCGTAGAAGACGTACTTCGGGTCGGCCGCGAGCGCCCGGGCAATCGCGACCAGCCGGGTCATGCCGCCCGAGAGCTCGGCCGGCATCAGCCTTTCGCAGTCGACCATCCCGGTCCGCGCGAGCGCCGAACGCACCCGCGCCCGCACCTCCGGCGCGGTCAGCCGACGCGTCTCCCTGAGCGGCAGCGCGACATTATCGTAGACCGTCAACGAGTCGAACAGCGCCCCGCCCTGGAAGACGTAGCCGATTTGTCCGAACGCCGGATGACCGGCGGCGAGCAGACCGAAGCTCAGCGGACAGCCGTCATAGCTGACCGTTCCTGAGTCGGCCGGTAGAAGCCCGGCTATCACCCTGAGCAGTACCGACTTGCCGATGCCCGACGCGCCAAGGATGACAACGGCCTCTCCGTCCGGCACCTCAAGGTCCACCCCCCTCAGCACGGGTCGGTCATCAAACCGCTTCCAGACCCCGGTGACCCGTATCATCAGCTGAAAAACAGGAAGGCCGCGACGAGGTTCAAGCCCAGGATCAACGCAGACGCGGTCACGACCGCCCGGGTCGTCGCGCGGCCGACGTCCTCTGCGCCACCCCGGACCTCGAGGCCGGCGAAACAACCGCTTGTCCCGATGACCAGCCCGAACAGCGCGGCCTTGCCCATCCCGCCGAAGAAGTCGCGGGCCTCGAAGAATCGGGTCAGGCCATAACTGAAGGTGTGGGCAGAGACGTCGAGCGCGCTGACCGATATCGCCAGCGCAACCAGTACCGCAACCACCTCCATTACCACAACGAGGAGCGGCAACGCGGCCGCGAGTGCCACGATCCGCGGCAGGCATAGGTAGCGGTAGGGATTCACGCCCATCACCGTCAGCGCATCCACCTGTTCGGAGACCTGCATCGAGCCGATCTCGGCCGCAATCGACGACGCCGAACGGCCGGCGACGACGAAAGCAGTGAAGACCGGCGCCAACTCGATGAGCACCAGCCGGCCGACGCCCATCCCGACAAAGTACTTCGGCACGACGCCCATCAGCTGGTAGGAGGTCTGGACCGCTGTCGTCAGGCCGACAAACACCCCGGAGACCAGCACGATCGGCAGCGCCGAAACCCCCTGCCGGAATAACTGCTCGCTGAGGCGCGGCAAGGTCCGGCGCAGGTCCCAGGGGATGACGACGCTCCGCGCCAGGAACCCCAGGAAGCGCAGCGGCACGGAGAGCAACTTCACTGCCGCCATCTTACCCGCGCGCCCGGGACTGTCAATGAAACGCGGCCGCGACCGGACTCAGACCATCCGGCTGCCGTTGATGTCGAGTTCGTAGCGGCAGTTCAGGAAGTCCGCGGCCCGGCGCGAGATCATCATCCTCGACATGAAGATCTCGAAGTACTCCATCACCGGCGCGATGCTGGTGTCGACGCGGAGGCGGAAGGCGATCGTCCGCTCCTCGCGGTCGACGTGCAACGACGAACTGCGCACTGCGTAGTTGACCCGGTCGTGGATGTCGAACCTGACGAGCGCGGGATTGCGGACGCGCGAGCGGTGGACGTCGGCCTTGTCGGCGATAATCAGTGCCGCCGAGACCTCGGACACCGGGTTGCCGCCCTCCTCGTGGTGGTTGCCGACCGCCCCCATCACCCGGGCGACCTCGGCATAACTCATCCTCAGCCTCAGCAGGACATCGCGCGCGAGGAGCGCGCTTGTCCGCTCGTGCTGACCGCGATTGACCGCGTTGCCAATGTCATGAAGGTACCCGGCGATCGCAGCCAGTTCCGCCGGCCGCTCGCCCTGGTCCAGCTCCAGAAGCACCTGCCGGGCATTCTTGGCGACGAGTCGGCAGTGCCGCTCACCGTGCTCGGTGTAGCCAAGTGTCTCGAGTTGGCGGTCCGACTCGCGGATCAGCGTGACGACCTCCGGATCCCGGATGACATCGCGCAGGACTATCATCCAACGGTCCGTTCTAGTCCCGATCGCCGCTCAAGCTATCACCCCGCAGCGCCTCCTTGAGATAGCGCTCGTAGTCGCCAAGCAGCTTGTCGTCGCCGATCATCTGATTCTTCCAGCGGATCGAGACCTCGTTCGAGCCGAAGGTCTTGTCGAGGAAGATCTGGATTTTCGGCCCCGCACTGTAGTTCTTGTCGTAGAGGATGATACCGCTGGAGTTGGGATTGTCGCCACAGACCTCGAAGTGCTCGGACGCCTTCTCGACGTCGTAGTCCCAGAGCTCCGGTCCCTTGACTTGCCGAAGTTGGGTAACGAACTCGACGAGGTTGTTGGCCACCCCGAGCATCACTAGATAGTCCTCCATCGGCGCCGAGCCGGCCATGTGGTTCTTGAGCGGCAGGTGCAAGCAGATCCCGAACTCGCCGCGCCCCTCGCCGAAGAAGATCCGGTCCGGATAGAGGAAGTTGGCCAAGTCCTTGCGTCCGAAGTACAGCATCTCGCCTGCCGCTCAGATTCTACCGGCCGCGTGCTTCCGCTTGAGATTCTCAAGCATGTCGCGGGTCATCCGGTCGAGGTCGTACTCGGGCCGCCAGCCCCACTCCGCCCGCGCCGCCGAATCATCGACCGACATCGGCCACGAGTCGGCGATCTTCTGACGGAAGTCAGGCTCGTAAGTGCACTCGAAACCGGGCATGTACCGGGCGATGCTCGCCGCGAGCTCGCCGGCCGCGAAGCTCATCGAGCCGACGTTGAAGTCGCAATGGTGCTTGAGCCTGCCGGCGTCGGCTAGCATCAGGTCGATCGTCGCCTTGATACAGTCCGGCATGTACATCATCGGCAGCCGCGTGTCGGCGCGAACGAAACAGCTGTAACGGTTCTGCCTGACTGCTTCGTAGTAAATCGCCACCGCGAAGTCGGTGGTGCCACCGCCGGGCGGGGTTTCGTGGCTGATGATGCCCGGGTAGCGCAGGCCGCGGACGTCGAGGCCGTAGCGGTGGAAGTAGTAGTCACCGAGGAGTTCGCCCGCGACCTTCGAGACGCCGTACATCGTCCGGGGCTTGAGGATGGTGTCATTGGGCGTGTTGTCGCGCGGCGTCTCGGGCCCGAACACCGCGATCGAGCTCGGCACGAGTACCTGGGCCATCTCGTGCTCGCGGGCACACTCGAGGACGGTGATGAGCCCGTTTACGTTGACGTCCCAGGCGAGCATCGGGTTCTTCTCGCCGACCGCGGACAGGATCGCGGCCATGTGGACGATCGTGTCGATATCGTGCTTCCTGACGACCTCCTCGAGCGTCTCACGCTTGCCGACGTCGATGAAGTAGAACGGGCCGGAGTTCTTCAGCTCCTCGCTCGGCGCGGTCTTCCGCCCGGTCGCGACGACGTTGTCGGCGCCGAACTTGCGGCGCAGGGCCAGAGTCAGCTCCGAGCCGATCTGGCCGACGGCGCCGGTAACGAGGATCTTCCTGATTTCGCGCTTCGCGGTCATCCTGACTGCTCCTTTCGAGTCTGCCCGGTGTGGTATTGACGACTAATATACACGCCCCGGGCCGGGGGTCAAAGCGAATCGCACCGAGCCGCCGGCGCGGTTGACATCGCCGCCACCCGACCTAACATTCACCCGGAAGCGCAGAACCGCAGAGCCGCGCGGGCCTCGGCCCTGCGCCCTCGTACCCTCGAACCCTTTGACCGCGCAACCATCTCGAGGAGGAAGCTGATGGAAGTTATCGAGTCCGGAATCGGCGAGCTCTTCCAGCCGCCAGACCCGGACGGTTTCCGCGAGTGGGTCCGCACTGGGAAGAACACGGGCATGGTCGACAAGGTCGTGTCGGAACAGGAGGCGGTCAGCCGGTTCGTCCGGGACGGTGACTACCTCGGCACCGAGCTCTACGGAACCGTCCGCGCCCCGATGTCGCTGGTCCGGGAAGTCGTCCGCCAGGACAGGAAACACCTCCGCGTCGCCGGCCAGGGCATCCACGAAATCGACCTCCTGCTCGCCGCCGACCTCGTCGACACCCTCGACATCACCTACATCGCCTGGGAGGTCTACGGCATATCCTCGTGCCTGCGTCGCGCAGTCGAGTCCGGCCGGGTGAAGACCGCCGAATGGTCCAACGCCGGCATCACCTGGCGGTTCAAGGCCGCGGCGATGGGCGTACCGTTCATCCCGGTCCGCTCGATGCTCGGCACCGACACGCTGAAGTACTCGGCGGCGAAGGTCGTCACCGACCCGTTCACCGGCAAGCCGGTCTGCCTCGTCCCGGCGCTGTTCCTCGACGTCGGGCTGATTCACGTCCACAAGGCAGACAAGTACGGCAACTGCCGGGTCGAGGGCATCTCCGGCTTCGCCCACGAGATGGCCCGCGCCTCGAAGAAGCTCATCATCTCGGCCGAGGAGATCGTCACGACCGATGAAATCAGGCAGTACCCCGAGAATACCGTAATCCCCTACTACCTCGTCGACGCGGTCGTCGAGGCAAAGTACGGCTCGCACCCCGGCGAGATGTGCTACCGCTACTGGCGCGATGGCGAACACCTCCAGCAGTTCCTCGCCGACTCGAAGGACCCGGACAAGACAAAGGCCTACCTCGACAAGTGGGTCTACGGCTGCAAGGACCACGCCGCCTACGTCAAACTCGTCGGCGCCGACCGCCTGCGCCGGCTCGAATCCGAGATCGGGGGACGCTGATGGCAGGCTACAACGAAACCGAATTCCTCATCTGCCTTGCCTCGAAGCTGATGTGCGACCGGACGACCGCCTTCGTCGGCACCGGCATCCCGATGCTCGCCGCCGCGCTCGCCAAGCGCACCCACGCGCCGGACCTGGTCTCGATCTTCGAATTCGGCGGCACCGGCGCAAGCCTCGAGAAGCTCCCGCTCGGCGTCGGCGACTCGCGCACCTTCCACCGGGCCGTCGCGGCCTCCGGGATATGCGACGTGATGGAGACCGCCCAGCGCGGCTTCATCGAGTACGGCTTTCTCGGCGGCGCGCAGATCGACGCCTACGGTAACCTCAACACCACCGTCATCGGCAGGTACTGGCCGCCCAAGGTCCGCCTGCCCGGCTCCGGCGGCGCCAACGATGTCGGCTCGTTCTGCTGGAAGACTATCATCATAATGCGCCAGCACGACGCGAAACGCTTCATGCCCAAGGTCGACTTCATAACCACCCCCGGCTACCTCGCCGGCCCGGGCGCGCGCGAGCAGGCCGGCCTCCCGCCGGACACCGGGCCGTACCGGGTCGTCACCAACCTCGCGCTCCTCGACTTCGAACCGGAATCGAAGCGGATGCGGCTCATCGCGGTCCATCCCGGTGTGACCGCGGAGCAGGTCGTCGCGGCGACCGGCTTCGAACTGCTGGTGGCGGACAAGGTCGGGGTCAACCCCGAACCGACCGACAAGGAACTCGGACTCCTCCGGGACGAAATCGACCCGGACCACTACTACATCTAGGGGCAAGCGTGATACTCTCGAAGCAACACCTTGACTTCCGGGCCGAGCTCAGGGCCTTCGCCCGCGACATCGTCGCTGTCGGCGCGCGCGAGTGCGACCTGCAAGGCGGGTTCGTCGGCGACAACGTCCGGGCGATGGCCGAGCGCGGCTATCTCGGCATCCCCTGGCCGAAGGAACTGGGCGGGATGGGGCTGGACTACCTGTCCTACGCGGTCGCGGTCGAGGAAATCTCCCGCGCCTGTGCCTCGACCGGCATCACCATCGCCGCCCATACCTCGCTCGGCACCTACCCGATCTACAAGTTCGGCACGAAGGAACAGAAGGGAAAGTACATCCCGCGTCTCGCCCGGGGCGAATACCTCGGCTCCTTTGGGCTGACCGAGCCCAACGCCGGGTCGGACGCCGCCGCGGTCGAGACCACGGCGAGGAAGACCGACAAGGGCTATGTCATCAACGGCTCGAAACGCTTCATCACCTCGGCCTCGCACGCCGGTACGGTCATCGTCGCGGCCAGCCTCGACCGCTCGCTCGGCAGGAAGGGCGTCACCTGCTTCATCGTCGAGACGAAGACGCCCGGGTTCAGCGTTGCCTCCGAGGAGAACAAGCTCGGCCTGCGCGGCTCGAACACCGTCGAGCTCGCCTTCGAGGACATGCTCGTCCCGCTCGACAGCGTCCTCGGCCGGGAGTACGAGGGCTACCGCATCTTCATGGAGACCCTCGACGGCGGCCGCATCTCGATCGGCGCCTTCTGCCTCGGGATGGCCCAGGGCGCACTCGATGTCCTCGCCCGCTGGGCCGCCGGCTGCGGCCGGAAGCTCTCGCAGCTGGCCTCGGCCCGGCTTGCCGACGTGGCGATGGAGGTCGAGGCGGCCCGCCTGCTCGTCTACAACGCCGCCCAGTACAAAGACGCCGACATCCGGGCCGACAAGGAATGCGCCTTTGCCAAGCTCTACGCCTCCGAGGTCGCGGTCCGCGCCGCGGGCACGGCCATCGATGTCATCGGCTGGCCGGCGCTGACCCCGGACCTCGACGCCAGCCGCATCCTGCGTGACGCCAAGCTCGGCGAGATCGGCGAGGGCACGTCCGAGGTAATGCGGATGATCATCGCCAAGGAAGTTCTCAGGGACATCGCTTCAGGAGAATAGGAGGACCGATGGATTTCAGCCTCAACGAAGACCAGAAGATGGTCCAGCAGATGGCGCGCGAGTTCGCGACCAACGAACTCGAGCCCAAGGCCGCGGAGATTGACGCGTCGGGGGAGTTCCCGCACGACTCGATCAAGAAGATGGCCGAACTCGGCCTGCTCGGGATGATCATCCCCGAGCAGTACGGCGGCGCGGGCTTCGACTTCGTCAGCCTCGCCATCGCCATCGAGGAAATCTCGCGCGCCTGCGGCTCGACCGGCGTCATCACCGCGGTGCACAACTCGCTCGCGTCCTGGCCAATCGCCAACTGGGGCACCGACGCCCAGAAGAAGCAGTACCTGACCAGGATGGCTACCGGCGAGCTGCTCGGCGCGTTCGGCCTCACCGAGCCCAACTGCGGGTCGGACCCGGCCGCGATGGAAACCAAGGCGGTCCTCAAGGGCGACCACTACGTCCTCAACGGCGCCAAGCGCTTCATCACCAACGGCGGCGCGGCCGACGTCTTCATCGTCTTCGCGGTCACCGACCCGGCCGCCGGCCACAAGGGAATCTCGGCCTTCATCGTCGAGAAGACCTTCCCCGGCTTCTCGGTCGGCAAGCACGAAGAGCTCCTCGGCCTGCGCGCGACCGCCAACTGCGAGCTCATCTTCGAGGACTGCCAGGCCCCGAAGGAGAACCTACTCGGCGAGCTCAACCAGGGCTTCAAGGTCGCGATGGGCACGCTCGACGTCTCGCGCATCGACATCGGCGCGCAGGCGGTCGGTATCGCCCAGGCCGCGCTCGACAAGTCGGTCGCCTACTCCAAGGAACGCAAGCAGTTCGGCAAGGCCATCTGCGAGTTCGAGATGATCCAGGAGAAGCTCGCGATGATGGCGACCCACATCGAGGCCGCCCGGCTCCTCGTCTACAGCGCCGCCCAGCAGAAAGACTCGGGCAAGAAGCGCTTCAGCAAGGAATCGGCGATGTGCAAGCTCTTCGCCGCCACCACCGCGGTCGAGGTCACCAAGGAGGCGGTCCAGGTCTTCGGCGGCTACGGCTACACCAAGGACTACCCGGTCGAGCGTTACTTCCGGGACGCCAAGTGCATGGAAATCTACGAAGGCACCTCGGAAATCCAGAAGATCGTCATCGCCCGCAACGTCCTCGGCTGACGCCCGGCCGACCGCATCACATCACCCCGGGAGGCGCACCGGCGCCTCCCGGGGTTTCCGGGTATACGCCGTTGCCAGTCGACCACAGTGAAGAGATCCCTTTCCACCCCAGTCCATCGCGGCCGGTAAGCCGCCCGCCTCGTCCTCATCCTGACCGGGATCCCCCCTCCTCAACTCCGCATTTTCGTGTTCCGACCTCTCCTCGCTTCGTCGCCCAACCGTCATCTGTTAGATGCCGCCGGACCGGAAGACTAACGCCGAATCGTCAGTCAGCCGGGAAAGAAACCGGCCCGCGGCTCAGCAACTCAGCCGATTGCCCGCGCTCGCCGCGCCCGGCTGTCGCAGTCACAAGGACCCGGCTCTCCCGCACCGACCGCCGGCGTACCGGTCCAGCACCGACGCCAGCTCTCCGAACGACATCCCGCAGGCCCGCCTGCGCGCAACGCGCGGGCAAGCCCGAAGGTAATCGGCAATCAGCCCGAGCGAAGAATGCCGCAACCGGCCGCGCTCAAGCCGGCTGAGGTGCGAGTAGAAGCCCGGCTTCCGGCCCATCAGGTGCGCCAGCTCGACGAGGCTCAGCCCGCCCCGAAGCCGCAACCTGCGTAACGCCGCACCCGGCGCAACCGTCTCTCCAGGGCTAGAGCCCGCCACCTTCACATTACTATCTATAACCTATGTTAGTAGAAACTAACGGCCCGGCCAATCAAAGAATCGCCATAATTGGTTGAAAAATCAGCACTTCATTCACCTCTGAATTTACCCCCTCCGGTCAAGTGCCGAATTGTCTGCAAAATGAGCCGTGCCGCTGTCTGTCTTCACGATTCGTCTTCGCACTGACTCATATCGAGGTACTGGGGCTGACCGGCCCACTCGGCCGACTGCTCCATCGCGTGGGCGGTAACCAGTCGCAAGCAGGACGCTTCGTTCGGAAACACCCGGATC
>JAWOHE010000039.1:0-25091 GCA_046485285.1 bacterium | reverse complement strand
CGCAGATTCGGTACCAGTTCGGGCGCGAGGGCGAGGTGCTGCTGCGGGTGTACGACGCGGGCGGCCGGCTGGTGCGGACGCTTTCGAGCGGGCGGCAGAAACCCGGGGCGTACGTGGTGACCTGGGACGGGAGCGACGGGCAGGGCCGGGCGGTGCCGAACGGCATCTACTTCTACCGGCTCGACGCGCCCGGATACAAGGACGTCAAGAAGGCGGTGGCGATGAAGTAACACCGGGACGGCCGGCGCGGGGGCTCGGGGCTTCAGGCTCCCGCGCCGACCGATTGACAGATTGTCGGTCAAGGCTAGACTGGAACTGAACCGGAGGTGCTCAATGACCGGACGGTGTTTGCTCCTGTCGGTACTGCTGGCTTTCGGGACGGTCGCTTCGGCCCAGTGGGTGGAAGCGGTCGTGCCGACCGGACGCTTGCCCGGTCCCATGTGCTGGCAGCCGGCCGTCAACAGGGTCTACGTTGCCAACGAGGGCGATTCCACTCTCACCGTGATAGATGGCCGCACCAACGAGGTTCTGGACCCGGTCGTCGTCGGACCGGCGCCGAACTCGCTGGCGGCGAACCCGGGCGCGGGCCGGTTGTTCGTAGGATGCCGGGGCACTCCCGAGGTCGTGACGGTCGATTGCTGCGGCGATACCGTTGTGGCGCGGCACGCGCTGAGGGACCGGCCGTACCTGCTGGTGAGCGCGCCCGAGCTGGACCGGGTCCTGTGCATCGGCGAAACCCTGCTCTACGTCTTCAGCGCCGACGGCGACAGCCTCCGCACCGTGTTCGGCTACCGGCGCCTGCGGGCGTATGAAGTGTCCACGGCGGTCCTCGCCCCGGAGCACGGGAAACTCTACATCTTCGACCATGAGCAGGCGCGGGTCGTGGACGTGCTCGGCGACTCGATGCTGCCCACGATTGGACTCGAGCGGTGTTACTTCCCGGATGCGAGCTGCTATCATCCGGGAACCGGTCGAGTCTTCGTCGGCTGCTACTCCCAGGTTGGGTTCTTCGTCATCGATGCCGCGCTGGACTCGGTGCTGCCGGGCGGCACCCGGGTCCCGGACGTCAGTGCGCTGGCCTACAGCCCGACCGCGGACCGGATCTACCTTGCGTCGGACCAGGTCGGCTACGAATGGGTCTACCAGATGAGCCCGACGACGATGGCGCCGGCGCGGCTGGCCCCGCATCCCGGAATTGGCGAAGTCGGGCTCTGCGTGAACCCGGTCACGAGCCGCGGGTTTGCGGCCTACGAGGACTTCGACACGTTCCGGGTCATCGTGTTTGACTGCGAGGCCAGCCGGGAACTGACGCGCGTCCCGGTCCCGGTCGTGGACTACCGGCACAACTGCGTCAACGAGGCGGAAGGCAGGGTGTATTTCAGCGGAATCGACCAGGTCGTGATAATCCGGGACTCGCTACTGACCGGGGTCGGGGAGCCGGACGTGCGCGCGCATCCGGCCGGGGCGTCCGGCCCGACCATCGTCCGGGGGGTGCTGCACCTGCGGCCCTCACCCTTCCCTCTCCCAGTGGGAGAGGGGCAGGAGGTGAGGGGGCGAAGCCTGCTGCTCGATGCGGCCGGCCGGAAGGTGATGGACCTCGCGCCGGGCGAGAACGACGTGCGGCGGCTGGCCCGCGGGGTCTACTTCATCCGCAGGCAGGACACCGGCGAATCCAGCCGGCTGGTGCTGGTCGAGTAGCGCAGGCAGGCGGCCGCCGCCGCGCGGTCAGCCGTTCGGCGTATCCCCACCCGCACTCCCGGAATGGCTCCGGGGGCGGTTCCGGGAGCGGCCCCCGGGACGGCCCCCCGGGCGGCTCCCCGGATGGCTACCCCGGCGGCCCCGGTAGCGGCTTCCCCAGCGGCCCCCGGAGCGACTCCGGGGACGGCTCCGGGGATGGCCCCGGGAACGGCTCCCCCAGCGGTCCCCGGAGCGGCCCCGGGAGCGGTCCCCGGGACGGCCCCGGGGACGATCCCGGGAATGGGGGAGGGGGTAAATTCGAAGCCCAATGAAGTTCTGGCTTTTCAACCGATTGTGATGATTCTCTGATTGGCCGGGTCGTTAGTTTCCACTAACATAGGTTATGGATGGTAATGTGAAGGTGGCCGGCTCTGGCCCGGGAGAGACGGTTGCGCCGGGCGCGGCGACCGACGCTGGGGGCTGATTGCCGATTACCTGCGGGCTTGCCCGCGCGTTGCGCGCAGGCGGGCCTGCGGCGCGTCGTTCGGGGAGCTTGCGCCGGTGCTGGACCGGTACGCCCGGCGGTCGGTGCGGGAGGACCGGGTCCTCGTGACTGCGACAGCCGGGCGCGTCGAGCGCGGGCAATCGGTTGAGTTGCGGAGACGCGGGCCGGTTTCGTTCCCCGCCGACTGACGATTCGGGGGGTAGACCTCCGGGCCGGCGGCAGCTGACAGGTGGGAGCCGAGCGAAGGTGCGGAGAGCGGACATGACACGGCGGCCGGAAGTCGGGGCGCGGGCGGCTATCCCCGAGGACATCGAAGTGTTCGATGAGCGGGCTCTCGCGCCGGGCGCGATACGGCGGCGCTCACGCTGCAACGCCAGATTACCTGAGCCCGGCCGAATACGAAGACCGGCCCCAAGCCGCTCAGGGAAGTGTCCAGCAGACCGGGGTCGGTCCGACGTCGGTGTGTTTCGGCTGTCTGGCGGGACTTCAGGCGAATCGACGGCCATCCAGTGCGAGTCTAAGCATATGCTGCTTCAATGAGTAACACGAAGGTTGGCCCCGTGAAGGAGCTACTGGCGAAGCTGGACGAAGTCGAGTCCAGTTGCAGTGGCTATCGTGACGCGGCACTACGGGCCTCGGCGGATTTCGAGAACTTCCGGCGGCGAGCCTCCCAGGAGGGGGCAGAAGCCAGGCGACGTGGTATTGAGGCAGTAGTAGGTGACGTCATCCCGGTTCTGGACAACTTTGAGCGCGCGCTGGCCGCGAGCATGAGCGAAGCGACGGTCGAGTCCGTGCACAGGGGCCTGGTGATGATACAGCGGCAGTTGCGATCGGCACTTGAAGCGCATGGGCTCGCTGATTTCAGTTGCGTGGGGGAGCCGTTTGACCCGCGACGGGCCGAGGCAGTCGGTTTCGTCGAGAGTGATGAGCATGCGCCTGAAACAGTGGTCGGAGAAGAATGCCGGGGCTACCGGTGTGGAGACAGGGTCATTCGGCCCGCGCGCGTGGTAGTGGCGCGACCGAAGACTGGCAGTGAGAGTAACGCGTCCGGGCCCGGCCCGGGCGTTTCAGATCGAGGTTCGCAGGACAGCTGACATCCAGACATAAGGGAGGTTTGATGGCGAAGGTGATCGGCATTGATCTCGGCACGACCTTCTCGTGCGTTGCGGTGATGGAGCGTGGACAGCCGGTCGTCATTCCGAATCCGGAGGGCGGCCGGACGACCCCTTCGGTTGTTGCGTTGGGCAAGGAGCGATTGGTGGGAACCCTGGCGAGACGTCAGGCCGTCATCAACCCCGAGACGACGGTCTACTCGATCAAGCGATTCATGGGTCGGCGCCACGAAGAGGTCGGCGCGGAGATCCCGAAGGTGCCGTACAGGGTTACGGCCGCGGAGAACGGCGATGCCTGGGTTGAGGTGGGCGAGAAGAAGTACTCGCCGCCAGAGATCTCGGCGATGATCCTCCAACACCTGAAGAAGTCGGCCGAGTCCTACCTCGGTGAGGCGGTGACCAAGGCGGTCATTACCGTGCCGGCCTATTTCAATGACTCCCAGCGCCAGGCGACCAAGGATGCGGGCCGGATCGCAGGGCTCGAGGTCTTGCGGATCATCAACGAACCGACCGCGGCCGCGCTGGCCTACGGCCTCGACAAGAAGAAGTCCGAGAAGATAGCAATCTACGACCTGGGCGGCGGGACGTTCGACATATCGATCCTCGAGATCGGCGAGGGCGTGTTCGAGGTCAAGTCGACAAACGGCGACACGCACCTGGGCGGGGACGATTTCGACCAGGCGATAATGGACTGGGCAATCGCCGAGTTCAAGCGCGAGAACGGGATTGACCTCGCGCGGGACAAGACCGCGCTGCAGCGGGTCAAGGAGGCGGCCGAGAAGGCCAAGTGCGAGCTCTCGACTTCAATGGAGACGTCGATCAGCCTGCCCTTTATCACCGCCGATGAGAAGAGAGGGCCGCTCCACCTGGATCTCAGGCTCACTCGAACCCGGCTTGAGCAGCTTGTTGGCGGCCTGGTTCAGCGGACGCTTGAGCCGGTGAAGAACGCGCTGACCGATGCCAAGGTGACCCCGCGTGACATCGATGAGGTCATACTCGTCGGCGGGCAGACACGGATGCCCAAGGTCCAGGAGACCGTGCGTGAGTTTTTCGGGAAGGAACCGCACAAGGGCATCAACCCGGACGAGGTCGTCGCCATCGGCGCGGCGATACAGGGCGCGGTGCTTGCGGGCGAGGTCAAGGATGTTGTCCTGCTTGACGTCACTCCCCTGTCGTTGGGCATTGAAACGTTGGGCGGCGTGATGACGAAGCTGATCGACCGCAACACGACGATCCCGACACGAAAGAGCCAGGTCTTCACGACGGCAGAGGACAGCCAGCCGGCCGTAACCGTTCACGTGCTTCAGGGCGAGCGTGAGCTGGCGGCTGACAACCGGACGCTGGGTCGGTTCGAACTGGCCGGCATCCCGCCCGCACCGCGCGGGATACCCCAGGTCGAGGTCACGTTCGATATCGACGCGGACGGAATCCTGCACGTCACGGCCAAGGACAGGGCGACCGGCAAGGAGCAGAGCATCCGGATAACCGCTTCGTCCGGCCTCGCCAAGGATGAGGTGGACCGAATGGTCCGCGAGGCCCAGGACCACGCTGCGGATGACCGTCGGCGGCGCGAGCTCGTTGACAGCCGCAATCGTGCAGATACTCTTATCTACCAGACCGAGAAGACGCTCCAGGAACACGGCGAGAAGATCTCCGAGGCCGACCGCCAGAGTGTCGAGCAGGCGCTGGCCGGCCTGCGTTCCGTCGCGAAGGCCGACGACCGGGCGGCCATCGATAAGGCGATCGAGGAACTGCAGAAGGCCAGCTACAAGCTTGCCGAGCAGATGTACAAGAGCCAGCAGCAGGCCGAGTCTGCCGCCGGTACCTCGGACAAGCCGGTTGACGAGCCGCACGAAGAAGGCGGCAAGGGCGTGGACGCTGACTACACGGTGATTGACGAAGAGGAGAAAAAGTAACTCTGTGACCGGAATCGACCGACCGGCATCGCGAGGAGGTGTTACCTCCGCGGCGGCGTGAAGCACGCTGCCGCACCTGAATGCCGAAGACCAAGCGGGACTACTACGAAGTCCTGGGTGTCTCGAATACCGCCAAGCCCGACGAAATCAAGTCGGCCTATCGGCGGCTGGCCAAGGAATACCACCCGGACCGTAACCCGGAGAACCGGGCCGAGGCCGAGGAGAAGTTCAAGGAGCTTTCCGAGGCCTATGAGGTTCTCGCCGACGCCGGCAAGCGCCAACTCTACGACCAGCACGGCCACGAGGGCGTTTCCAGCCAGTTCGGGCCGGGCGGGTTCAACTTCCGGCGCGATTTCTCCCACACCGACGACCTGAACGACGTCTTCGGCGACCTGCTCCGAGGGTTCGGAGGGGGCGGTGGAGGGGGGCTGTTCGACCTCTTGTTCGGCGGCGGGCCCGCGCAACGTCGCTCCCAGCGCGGCGGCGACATCCGCATCCGGATGCGGTTGACGCTCGAGGAGGTCGCGGAGGGCACCGTCAAGGAAGTGAGCTTCGCCCGGTACGAGCCCTGCGCCACCTGCGGCGGGAAGGGCGGCTCCGGCGAGGAGAGGTGCCCGACGTGCGGCGGCCGGGGGCAGGTCCGACAGCAGACGAGCTCGATCTTCGGCCAGTTCGTGCAGGTCGCCGATTGCCCGGCGTGCAGCGGCGCCGGCCGGCGGTTCAAGGAGCAGTGCCGGGATTGCCGGGGCGATGGGCGGACGAGGCGCCGCCGGACGCTGAAGGTCCGGATCCCGCCGGGCGTGTCGAGCGGCAACTACATCCCGCTCCACGGTGAGGGGCACTCGGGACCGGGCGGGCACGGCGACGTGCTGATCGAGGTCGAGGAGCGCCCGCACCCGCTCTTCCTGCGTCGGGGTGACGACGTCGTCGTTGACGTCGCCGTTCCGCTGGCGACCGCGGTGCTCGGAGGCAAGGTCGAAGTCCCGACGCTGGCGGGCGCGAAGTCGCTTTCGGTGCCGCCCGGCACCTCCAACGGCGCGTTCCTGCGGGTCAAAGGAGGAGGCGTCGGTCACCTTGACGGCGGCAGGGGCGACCAGCTGGTCCGCGTCGTGCTGCACGTCCCCCGGAAGTTGAGTGGTGAGGAGCGTGCGCTCTGGCAGAAGCTCGCCGCGACGGCAGGCGAAGCGCCGCCAGGACCGCGCCGGCCGGACTGATGGAGCTCTACTACCTTGCCGCCGGCGCGACGGCAGACGGGTCGGTCCGCTTCGACGCGGACGAGTCGCGTCACATCGCGCGGGTCATGCGGCATCGCCCCGGCGAGTTCGTGCGGGCGGTTGACGGGCAGGGGATGGAGTACCGGGTGCGGCTCTCCGAGGTGACGGATTCGGCGGTGAGCGGGCGGGTCGCGAGCGCCGGGCCGGGGCAGGGCGAGCCCCGGGTGCGGGTGACGCTGGCGCAGGGCATCCTGAAGGGCGACCAACTGACCGAGGTCGTCGAGGCGGCGACCGAGCTGGGAGCAGTCGAGGTCGTGCCGTTCAGGAGCGCGCGGACGGTCGGCGGGTATGGTCCGCGCCGGGCCGCACGCCTGCGAAGGGTCGCGCTCGAGGCGATGAAGTGCTCGCGACGGTCGGTCCTGCCCGAGGTGCGTGACGCGGTGGACCTGGACGGGCTCGCCGCGCGGTGCGGCGATTTCGGGCTGGCGCTCGTCGCCTGGGAGGACGAGAACGAGCAGGTTTTGAGTCGTGCGCTGGTTGGCGGTCCGGCGAGTGTCCTGGTCGTGGTCGGCCCGGAGGGCGGCCTTGATCGGTCCGAGGTCGAACTGCTCCGGGAGGCCGGTGCCAGGAGCTTTTCGCTCGGGCCCCGGCCCTTGCGCGCCCGGCTGGCGGGTGCCGTGGCCCTGGCCAGCCTGATGTACGTCCTGGGCGAGGTCGTTCCGCCCGGACAAGTCCTAGCCGGAAAGGAGGTGTGAGTAGATATGGCAGGTATCGTTGTCAAAGAGGGTGAGTCGTACGAGAGCTTCATGCGGCGATTCCGGCGGGTCTGCGAGAAGGCCGGCATCCTCCGCGACGTGAAGCGTCGCGAGTACTACGAGAAGCCCAGCGTGCGCAAAAAGCGCAAGCAGGCCGAGTCGCGCCGCCGCGCCTGGCGCAGGCGGCACCAGGATAACTGAGCGGCCGATACGGCCGCAGGAGCTGGCGGGCTACTGTGAGAAGCTGGCAGGTGGTCGACTTCCCGCGGGCGCGGGAGATGCTGGTCGCGAACTGCCGAACCCCGATGGGGGTCGAGCTTGCGTCGCAGATGCGGCCGTTCGCCACCCGCCCCGAGGCGGAGGGCGAGCTCGACCGACTGGCCGAGGTCGTCGCGCTCGAGTCCGTGCCCGAGCTCGGCCCGGGCGCCGACGCGAGGCCGCTGATTGAGCGGTCCCGGACCGGCGGCGTGCTGACCGGCGGGGAACTGCTCGCGGTCGGCCGCTCGGCCGAGGCTCTCGCCGCCTGCCGGCGCTTCCTGGACGGGTATCGCTCCGCGCTTCCCCTGCTGTCGCCCGAGCTCGAGGCAATCGGAGCCGAGGATGATCTCGCGGCCGAGATCGCGTTGGCGCTGGATGAGAGCGGCGAGGTCGTGGACTCGGCATCCGACGCGCTCGCCCGGGTTCGGCGCGAGTTGCGCGGGCTCCGGGCAAGGGTTGTCGGGCGGCTGGAGGAGATGCTGGCCGAGCATCCCGACTGGTATGGTGAGAGGCCGACGGTGCGCCACGACCGCCTTGTCGTGCCGGTCCGTCTCGAGCACCGCGACCGGGTCGCCGGGGTCGTCCACGAGAGTTCGGGCACCGGCCGGACGCTGTTCGTCGAGCCGATGCCGACCGTCGGCGACCAGAACCGGGCGGAGGAGCTCCGGGGCCGCGAGGCCGAGGAGGTCGCGCGGGTGCTGCGCCGGCTCTCCGAGCTGGTGGCGGGCCGGGCGGATCCGCTCGGCCTCGGGCTGGCCGCGCTCGGCCGGCTCGACTTCCTGCTCGCCAAGCGCCGGTTCGTCGAGGAGTTCGACTGTGCTCGCCCGGCGCTGACCGAACGGCGCGTCCGCGTCAGGAGCGGGCGGCACCCGATACTCCTGAGGCGCAGGGTCCGGGTCGTGCCGCTCGACCTCGACCTCTCCGACGACGCCGGCGTCCTCCTGATCTCAGGCCCGAACGCGGGCGGCAAGACGGTGGTGCTCAAGACGCTCGGGCTGTTCTGCCTGCTCGCGGCGTCGGGAGTTTTCGTCCCGGCGGCGCGGGGGACCGAGCTGCCGTTCTACCGCCAGGTCTTCGCCGACATCGGCGACGACCAGTCACTGGACGCGGACCTGTCCTCGTTCACCGCCCACGTCGGCAAGCTGAAGCTGCTGCTCGAGGAGGCCGACGCCGGCAGCCTGGTCCTGCTCGACGAGGTCGGCGCCGCGACCTCGCCCGAGGAGGGTGCCGCGCTGGCGATCGCGGTGCTGGAGACCCTGCACGAACGGGGCGTGCGGGTGATCGCGACGAGTCACCTCTGGGCGCTGAAGCTGTTCGTCCAGGACCACCCGCAGATGGTCAACGCCGCGATGGGAATGGCCGACAGTGCCCCGACCTACCGGCTGACGATAGGCCTGCCCGGGGAGTCGAGCGCGCTCGAGGTCGCCGCGGCCGCCGGCCTGCCGGAGGAGCTGCTGGGTCGCGCCCGTGTCCGCGTCGGACAGGACTGGGTCGACCTGGCCGGTCGCCTGCGCGAGCTCGAACGGGAGCTCGAGGCGGTCCGGTGCGCCCGGGCCGAGGTCGAGCGCCAGCTCGCCATCACGATCAGGACGAGAGCCGAGTACGAGACGAAGCTGGCCGCACTCCAGGCCGAGGCCGGGCGGGAGAGGGAGCGGAGCGTCGTCCGCCAGCGGCGGATGCTCGACGAAGCCCGGCGTGAAATCGAGAACCTCGTCCGGGACATCCGCGAGAGCCAGGCCAGCCACGAAGCGATCGTCAGGGCCAAGCGCGCGGTGGAAGAGCGGATGCGGACGGTCGACGCGGAGGCGGGGAGCGCGGCTCGAGCCGTCTTGACGGACGTGTCGGGAGCGGCGATGCCGGCAGCGGGTGACGTGGTCCGGTCCCGGGCGCTCCGGCAGAGCGGGCGGGTCGAGTCGCTGGAGGGAACGGAGGCCGTTGTCGCCTTCGGCAGCGTGCGGGTGCGCCTGCCGGCCTCGGACCTCGAGCGCGTCGAAGGGGCCCGGCTGTCGGAGCCGGCGGAGACCGGTTGGCAGGAGATGCCGGCAGGGCCGGCGGCGCGCCTCAATCTCCTCGGCCGGACGCGCGAGGAGGCGCTCGAACAGCTCGAGGGCTACCTTGCCGAGGCGGCGGCCACCGGCCTGGCTGAAGCCAGGATCCTGCACGGCAAGGGCGAGGGCGTTCTCCAGCGGGCAGTCTGGAGCGCGCTGCGTCGCGATGCCCGGGTCGGCTCGTTCAGGTTCGCGGAGCCGGGCGAGGGCGGCACCGGCGTGACGGTCGTCGAGCTCAGGACGGGGCAGGCGTGATCAGCCAGGAGACGATCGAGCGCATCCGGTCCGAGACGGACATCGTCGAGCTGATCGGCGGCTACCTGCCGCTCAAGAAGGTCGGCCGCAACTTCCGGGGCGTCTGCCCGTTCCACCCGGACCGGAGCCCGTCGTTCTACGTCAGCCCGGAGCGGCAGACGTTCCACTGCTTCGGCTGCGGCATCGGCGGCAACGCCGTCAGCTTCGTCATCGAGCGCGAGAAACTGACCTTCCCCGAGGCGGTCAGGTTCCTCGGCAAGCGGCTCGGGATCGAGGTCGCCGACGACCGGCCGTCCCTGCACCAGGGTGTCTACGAGGCCTGCGAGCAGGCGGCGCGCTTCTACGAGCAGCAGCTCCGCACCACCGAAGCCGCGCTTCGCTACCTCGTCAAGCGGGAGATTCCACCCGACGCTGTCAAGCGCTTCCGGCTCGGCTATGCGCCGCCCGGCGGGCGGCTGCGGGCCGAGGCGAGGCGCCGGGGATGGGACCTCGGCGCTCTCGAGCGCGCGGGGCTCGTCGTCGACCGCGGCAGCGGACCGGTGGATTACTTCACCGGGCGCCTGATGTTTCCGATCTTCAGCATCGGCGGCAAGGTCATCGGGTTTGGCGGCAGGGTGCTGGACGACCGTGAGCCGAAGTACCTCAACTCCCCGGAGACCGAGATCTTCCGCAAGGGCGACGGGCTCTACGGGCTCTTCCAGGCCAAGGCGTACCTGCGCGACGCGCCCGCACTGCTGGTCGAGGGGAATTTCGACCTGCTCGCGCTGGTCGGGCGTGGCTTCCCGAACACGGTCGCGCCGCTCGGCACCGCGCTGACTACCGGACAGGCCCTGTTGCTCCGACGCTTCACCGGCAGCGTTACCGTCTGCTTCGACGGCGACGAGGCCGGACAGCGGGCGGTACGGCGGAGCCTGCCGGTTCTGCTCGCGGGCGGGCTGGTGCCGCTTGTCGTGCGCCTGCCGGAAGGTTCGGACCCAGATGATGTCATCCGCCAGTCCGGGCGCGACGGCTTTGCCCGACTGCTCGAGCAGGCAGTCGATTTTGTGGCGCACGTGACCGGCGGCCGCGTGCCGGTGGCCGTTGCCGACCAGCGCCGGGTCCTGGGCGAGTTGGTTGACCTGCTGGCGGTGATCCCCGACCCGGCAACGCGGGAGCTCTTCGCCAACCGGGTCTCGGCGATGTTCAAGGTCGACAAGCGCGTGCTGGCAAAGGACGCGCCGCGGCGGCCCGGGACGGCCAGGAAACCGCCGGCCCGGCCGGCTGTCGAGGAGCAGCTGGTCGCAGCGGTGGTGCAGGATGCCGGGCTGGCGCGGGTCGCGGCGGAGCTGGGCCTGGCGGAGCTGATTGCCGACGAGGAGCTCCGGGCCATCGTTGAAGCGGCGCAACGCGCGTGCGGCGAGGAGGGATACGGCCCGGCGATGCTGCTGGATCGTTTCGAGGCAGACGAGCGCCGGCAGCGGATTGCCGGGTGGACCTTCGTCCGGGCGGCGCTGCCGAGCGCCGAGGAGTTTCGGGCCCGCGTGCAGCGGATGCTGGCTGCCCGGCTGCAGCGGCAGATCGTGACGACCGAGGACGGCGAGCAGGCGGAACGGCTGGCGAAGGAGCACACGCAGCTCCAGCGGGCCGCCCATAGAGGAGACATCGATGAGCTTGAGAAGAACGTCGAGTAAGAGAGAAGTGAAGCGGCGCAAACCGGCACGGTCGTCGAGCCCGGTCCGGGGACGGCGCGGCGCCGAGACCAGGGTCCGGACCGAGAAGGCGGGCAAGCGGGTCGCCCGTGCCCGGGCCGGGGCGCGCAAGTCGCCCGGCCGCCCCCGGGCGGCAGGCCCGCGGAAACAGGCCGCCGCGGTCGCGAGCGAGGCTGACGTCGAGGACGGCGACGTCCTCGGTGCTGATGAGGACGACGTGTCGGGACGGCGAGCGAACTGGCTGGGCAGCATCCACGAGCGCGCGGCCCGGGACAAGCAGATAACCTACGAGGAACTGGAAGAGCTCCTGCCCGAGAACGTGATGATGTCCTCGGACCAGATCGACCAGCTGATTGCCGAGCTGGCCGCCGAGGGAATCCGGGTCACCGACGCCCACGAGAAACCGGCCGCCGCGCTCAAGCGCGGTCCCAAGCCGGTCATTCAGCGCACCGAGGACCCGACCAAGTCCTACTTCCGCGAGCTCTCGAAACTGCCGCTCCTCACCCGCGAGGAGGAGATCCACTACTCGCGCGAGATTGAGGAGGGCTACGAGAGCATCATCCAGTTCATGTTCCGGCCGGTGGCGATGATGCGTCGGCTCGTCGCCGAGTGCGTGACGGTGGAAGAGGGCGCGCGCTCGCTCGACCAGATTGCCCGGGTCGAGTTCGAGTGCCTGTTCGACCAGAAAGCGCTGTTCCGCGACCGCCAGCGTTTCATCAACGCGGTCAAGCGCATCGGCCGCGCGGCAGACAAGATCGAGGAGCTCCGCGCGCGCCGGCAGGCCGGGCCGGCGGCCCGGGCGCAGATCGACGAACTCCACCGCAAGGTCTTCGGCTGGATCAGGAAGCTCCAGCTCCAGCACCAGCTCATCAACGTCTTCATGTCCCAGTTCAAGGAGGTTGCCTACGAGGCGCTGACGCTCGCGGTCGAGGTCGAGCAGGCGAAGGCCGAGACGCGCGACAAGACCGACGAAGCCCAGGAGCTTCGCCAGCGGCTGCGCGAGCGCCAGGAGTTCCTTGCCGCCACGACGCCCGAAATCCGGCAGACGCTGGAGGCGATGTCCGACTGCGAGAAGAAGATCCTTGCCGCCCGGGACAAGATGATCGAGGGCAACGTCCGGCTGGTCATCTCGATCGCCAAGCGCTACGTCAACCGCGGGCTGGAGTTCGCGGACCTGCTCGAGGAGGGCAACGTCGGCCTGATCAAGGCGGTGGAGAAGTTCAACTACCGCAAAGGTTTCAAGTTCTCGACCTACGCGACCTGGTGGATCAAGCAGGCGATAACCCGGGCGATCGCCGACCAGTCGCGGACCGTCCGCGTGCCCGCCCACATCATCGACGCCATCAACAAGGTCGCCAAGCTCCAGCGCAAGTTCATGCAGGAGCACGGCCGGGAGGCGTCGGTTTCCGAGATCGCCCAGCGCCTTTCGACGCCGAAGGACAAGATCGAGGCGCTGGCCCGGATCTCGCAGTTCGGCGTTTCACTCGACAAGCCGGTGGACGACGACGAGTCGAGTTTCATCGGCGACTTCATCTGCGATGAGAAGAGCGCCTCGCCGTCGCACGCGGCCGGCGTGTCGCTACTGACCGAGAAGCTCGAGCAGTCGTTGCGCGTGCTCTCGAAGCGCGAGGAGAAGGTGCTGCGGCTCAGGTTCGGACTCGGCGACGGCTGCCCGCGGACGCTCGAGGAGGTCGGCCAGATATTCAACATCACGCGGGAGCGCGTTCGCCAGATCGAGGCGAAGGCGCTCAAGAAACTGCGCCACCCGGCGCGGCTGCGCAAGTTCGAGGCGCTGCGGGACATGCTGGGCTGATGGCGGCCGGCCAGGGTTGTGGTCCGGCGGGCAGGGCGAGCCGGCGGACGGTGAGCGGGCAGGAGCCGGCGGCCGCGGAGATCGCCCCGGGGCTCTATGTCGTTTCCACGCCGATCGGCAACCTCGGGGACCTCACCGGGCGGGCCGAGGAAGTCCTGCGCCGGGCCGACTTCGTCGCCTGCGAGGACACTCGTCACACCGGGCTGCTCCTGCACAGGCTCGGCATCGAGGGCCGGCTGGTCTCCTACCACGACCACAACAAGCTCAGGCGGACTCCGGAGGTGCTCGAGATGCTCCGCCAGGGCAAGCGGGTCGCCCTGGTATCCGACGCCGGCACACCCGGCGTGTCCGACCCGGGGTTCTACCTGATCCGGGCCGCGGCGGCATCCGGCATCCGCATCGTGCCGGTGCCGGGCGCCTCGGCGCTGCTGTCGGCGCTGGTCGTGTCCGGGCTGCCCTGCGACCGGTTTGCGTTCGAGGGATTCCTGCCCCGGCGCGACGGCCGCCGGCGGAAGCGACTCCAGGCACTGGCGACCGAGCCGCGCACGATGGTTTTCTTCGAGCCGGCCCGGCGGCTGGTGCCGTTGCTTCGCGAGATGCTCGAGCTCTGGGGTGACCGGGACGTTGTCGTCGGCCGCGAACTCACCAAGCTCCACGAGGAGGTGATCCGCGGCAGGCTGGCCGGACTTGTCGAAGAGCTGGTGAAGCGTGACCTCAGGGGTGAGGCGACGGTCGTGGTGGCGGGGCATGCAGGAACGGCATAAGCAGTCCGGTCGGCGGCTGATCCGGCCGCTGGTCCGGTTGCTGTCGCGAGCCGGGGTGTCACCCACTGCGGTGACGCTGGCCGCGCTGCCGCTGAGCATCGCCGCGGCCTGGCTGTTCGCCGGCGGCCGGTTTGTCTGGGCCGGAGTCGCGCTCGCGGCGGGAGGACTCTGCGACTCGCTGGACGGTGAGCTGTCACGACTCTCCGGGCGCCAGTCTGACTCCGGCGCCTTGCTCGACTCGGTGGTGGACAGGTTCTGCGAAGCGATTGTCCTCGCCGGCATCGCGTGGTACTACCGGGCCGAGCCGTGGTACGTGATGCTGGCGATCGCGGCGCTGGTGCTCTCACTGATGGTCAGCTACGTCCGGGCCCGGGCCGAGGGGCTCGGGCGCGAGTGCAAGGTCGGCCTGCTCGAGCGGCCGATCCGGGTGCTGATCCTCCTGTTCGGCGCGGTTGTCCTTGGCCGGACCTGGCTGCCCGCGGCGCTGGCGGTGATCGTGCTGGGCAGCGCGTACACGGTCGGCGAGCGGCTGGTCCACGTCCTTCGTCGCGGCAAGGGATGACGCACGTGACCGACTCGAGCGGTGGCCGGGAGGGCTCTTCCCGGGTTCTGCTTGCCGGGCTGGCGGCTTCGAACCGCGAGCGCTGGATCCGCGCCGGCTCGCTTGATGAGCTGGCCGCGCTGGCCGCCACCGCGGGCGCGGAGGTGGTGGAGAAACTGGTCCAGGTCCGCAACAGCGTCGACCCGGCGCTCTACTTCGGCAGCGGCTTCGCTGACCGCCTGGGCGCGATGTGCCGGGAAGCGGCGGTTGGCCTGGTCGTGGTTGACGAGCCCCTCACGCCGACCCAACAGCGCAACCTCGAGGAGGCGGTCGGGGTGAGAGTGATTGACCGCTCCGCGCTCATCCTCGACATCTTCGCGATTCACGCCCGGACTGCCGAGGCGCGCCTCCAGGTCGAACTCGCCCAGCTCGAGTACCGCCAGAGCCGTCTCGTCGGCATGCGCGACGAGCTGTCGCGGCTCGGGGGCGGCATCGGCACTCGCGGGCCGGGGGAGACCCGCCTCGAGGTCGACCGGCGCAGGATCAAGCAGCGCATCACCGCGCTCCGCAGGGGACTGGAGAAGGTCGACCGCGAGCGGGCGGTCCAGCGCCGGGCGCGCAGTCGGCTGCCCCGGGTCGCGCTGGTCGGCTACACCAACGCAGGCAAGTCGACGCTCTTCAACCGCCTGACCGAGTCCCGGGTGCTGGTGTCCGACCGGCTGTTCGCCACGCTTGACGCCAATACAAGGCCCTGGCAGCTCGCGGAGCACCTGCGGGTGGTCCTGACCGACACGGTCGGCTTCATCCGGCACCTGCCCCACGAGCTGGTCGCGAGCTTCCGGGCAACGCTGGCCGAAGTCAGGGAGGCGAGCCTGCTGCTGCACCTGGCCGACGTCACCGACACCAAGCTGGACGGCACGCTCGACGCCGTCCGCGATACGCTCGAACAGGTCGGCGCCGGGTCGGTGCCGGTCCGGCTGGTCTTCAGCAAGTGCGACCGCCTGTTCGACGACGCGGCGCGGGACCGCCTCGACCGGCTCTACCCGGGATCGGTCTTCCTCTCGGCTCAATCGGGGGAGGGGATCGAGGACCTGAGGCAGGCGCTGGTCGGGCACTTCGAGGCCGGGATGGTCGCCTGCCGGTTCAGCCTGCCGGTCGGCCGGCAGGACCTCGTCCATCACGCCCGGGTGGCGGGACGGGTCGTCCGCGAGGTGCAGGCCGGCGGCAGGATTCGGCTCACCGTCCTCGGCTTCCCGGAGGACATCGGCCGCGCCCGCGGCCTCCTTGCCGGGCTGCCCGACGTTCGCGTCAGCGCGGCCCGGTCCGGCTGAGCGCCTGCCCGGGTTGCCGCGCGTCGGTCGCGGTCAGGTGGCCGCGGCCTCGAAGACGGCCTCGAGCAGTCGCGCCTCCGGGACCACACCCTCGAGCGAGACCGTCCGGTTGATGATCGTGCGCGGGACGCCGGTCACGTCGTAGAGGTTGGCGAGCTGGGGGAACTCGCCGGCGTCAACGGCGGCCGCCGTCACCCGGCTGCTTTCAACCGCGAACCGGTGGGCGAGCGCGACCATCATCGGACAGAGCGGGCAGCTGAGGGTGACGAAGACCTGGATGCCGACCGGCGCGGCGAGTTCGGCGAGCCGGGCGCGGGTCTGGGGGCTCAGGCTGGAGTCGGCCCGCCCGACCGCGTCGATGGCCGCGAGCAGCGAAGTGTACTCGTAGCCCGACGGCACGCCGAAGAACCGGATGCCCGGGTCGTCCGCGCCGACGACGCACAGCGCCGGCACCTTGTCGACGCCGTAGCGCCGGGCCGGCTCCGATTCCAGCACGAGGTCGTGAACCTCGAGCGACAGCCGGTCGGACAGCCCGGCGACCTCCTCGGCAACCGCGCGCGCCTCGCGGCAGTGGGCGCACTCCATCTCCTGGGTGAACAGCACCAGCTTCACGTCGCTTGACAGCTTCGCCAGCAGTTCCCTGGACTTCTTCTTCAGGGTCTCGCTTATTAACGGCATCAACACTCCCTTCGGTTGCCCGATACCAGTGGCGCGACCCGGTCGTGCCGGACGGAACGCGAGGCCCGCCCTGCGCGGGGCAGGGCGGGCGAAGACCGGCGCGGCCAGCTAGTCTTCGACCTTGATCGCCTCAACCGGGCAGTCTTCCGCGGCCTGGCGAGCATCATCTTCTGCCGCTTCCGGCACGAGTTCGACCTTGGCCTTGGCCGTGTCGCCGGCCATCTCGAACAGGTCGGGGAAGCTCGATGCGCACAGCTCGCAACCCGTGCACAACTCCTTGTCGACCGACAGTTTCATCGCAGACCTCCGTTGGTTGTTCTGCCTGACTCAGCCGTCATCATCACTGACCGTCGTAGTAATACAACGAACCGCCGGGATGTCAAGAGAAAATGGGGCGAATCGGGGGAGGGCGCAACCCGCGGACGCCGCATCGCCCCGGCTTCTTGACTGGTCGGGGGCGCGTTCTATAATCGGCCGTGCGTTTCGCGCTTGACAACTGGGTCGAGGCCTTCGCGGCGCTGCCGCTGCGGCCGCGGCCGTACCGCAACGCCGCGGTCAGCCTGCGCGGCCACGGCCCGGACGAGCGCGCGGACCGGGCGCGGCTCGTTGCCGAGACCGGGCTCAACGTCTTCAAGTTCCCGGCCGAGCTGATTCCGGGCTGCGACCTCCTCACCGACTCCGGGACCACGACGATGACGATGCGGCAGTGGGCCCAACTCCTGCTCGGCGACGAGAGCTACGGCTCGAACGAGGGTTACTTCGAGCTCAAGGCCCAACTGGCCGAGACCTTCGGCCCGGCGTGGGCGACCCGCGACCCCAACCTCGAGAACGTGTTCATCTTCCACCAGGGCCGGGCCGCCGAGCACGGGCTCTTCTCGGCGCTGGCCGCGCTGACCGGCGCCCGCGGGCAGGTCCGCGGCGACGGCCGGCCCTACCACGTCATTCCCTCCAACGGTCACTTCGACACGACCCAGGCCAACATCGAGGCCAGCGGGTTCGAGGCAAGGAACCTGTTCTCGCCCGAGCAGCGGGCGAAGGACCCGAAGGCGCTGTTCCGGGGGAACATGGATGTCGGCGCCCTGCACGCGCTGCTGTCCGACCCGGAGGGCCGGGCGCGCGTGCCGGTCGTCTACCTGACAATCACCAACAACACCGGCGGCGGCCAGCCGGTGGCGCTCGAGAATATCCGGGCGGTGAGCGAGCTTTGCCGGGCCTGGGACGTACCGCTGATGATCGACGCCTGCCGGTTCGCCGAGAACGCCTGGTTCATCCACGACCGCGAGCCGGGGCAGGCCGGGCGGAGCATCCCGGAAATCGTCCGGCTGGTGTTCGACTGCGCTGATGGCTTCCACATCTCGCTGAAGAAGGACGGGCTCGTCAACATCGGCGGCTGTCTCTGCGTGCGCGAGGACGGACTCCTGGTCAAGCGGTTTCCGGGCCTGCGCGAGGCGCTGACGATGCACCAGGTTCTCGTCGAGGGCCACCCGACCTACGGCGGCCTGGCCGGCCGGGACCTCAAGGCGATCGTCGAGGGCCTGCGGACTGTCCTCCGGCAGGACTACCTCGACTGGCGAATCGGCCAGACCCGGCGCTTCGGCGCGGCGGTGGACGAAGCCTGCGGCGCCGACGTCGTCGTCAAGCCGGTCGGCGGCCACGCGGTCTACCTCGACCTCGACCGCTTCTTCGCCGGGACCGGGCTCCGTGACGAAGACTTCCCGGGCGTGAGCCTGACCGCGCTGCTGCTCGTCGCCGGTCACCGGCTCTGCGAGCTCGGCGTCTACGCGTTCGGCCGCGAGGTCGACGGCCGCGAGGTCGGGCCGGACCCGAGGGTGAACAACGTCCGGGCAGCGATTCCCCGGCTCTGCTACGAGGATGAGGACCTGCGGGCGTGCGCGGCGGCAATCGGCCTGCTCTATCGCGAGCGGGCGCGGATTCGCGGCGTCGAGGTGACCTACGGCAAGGACCGGCCGATGCGGCACTTCACGAGCCGGTTCAGGTTCAAGCCCGGATGACGGGACCCGAAGACCAGAGTCCGCCGGAGCCCGGGTGAAGAGCGGCAGGCGCCCCGGTTCCGCGAAAGAGCCCGGCCCGCCGTCCCCCCGGCTCCGTTCCTTCCAGCGCACCGGGATTCTCCCGGCGCGCGAACAGCTCAAGGGCCGGCAGGTGCCGGACCTCGCACGCCTGAAGCAGGGCCCGGCGGTCGTCATCGAATGCGTCGAGCAGATACCCTGCAATCCCTGCGCCGGGGCCTGCCCGCGCGGGGCGGTCACGGTCGCGCCGAGCCTCGTCTCGCTGCCGAAGGTGGACTACGCGAAGTGCAACGGCTGCGCGCTGTGCGTGGCGCGCTGTCCCGGGCTGGCGATATTCGTCGTCAACTACAACCACTCGGCGACCGAGGCGACGGTGACGATACCCTGGGAGATGCTGCCGCGGCCGGAGAAGGGGCAGCGGGTCACCGCGCTCGACCGCGCCGGCCGACCGGTCTGCCGCGCGAAGGTCGTGCGGGTGCTGGACTCCCGCGCGCTTGACCGCTGCGCGGTCGTGACCCTGGCCGTGCCGAGGCGGTTCTGGAACGAGGTGAGGAGCCTGAGGATGAAGGGGAATGACAGATGACCAACGACATTACCGCGCCGGCGACGAGCGGGGCCTGAGATGAGCGTGGCATTGCTGGTCCTGTGCCTTGTCGCCGGGCCGCCGCAGGTGCCGGCCTCCTGGGCAACGACCGACGACATCCTCGCGGTGTTCGCCAACCCGGCCGGGCTGGCCCGCGCGCGCGGCGCGAACGTCGCCCTGCTCTACAACTTCGCGCCGGCACCGCTGTCCGACAACGGCGCGGTCGCGGCCGGTTTCGGGCCGCTGGCCGGGTACCTGTCCGCGACCGGCTGCGGGCTCGCGCTCGGCGCCGGCGACGAAGCCGCGATGGCCGGCCTGCGGGTCGAGCACGACTCGCTGACCCGCTGGACAATCGGGTCGCTGACGCGGCCGACCGGCTGGCTATCCATCGGCCTGGTCTGGCGCGACCTCACCCGCGACTGGGGCAGCCTCGGCGGCGCGGTGGCGGTCCGGCCGTTCGGCCGGCGGCTGACGCTTTCGGCCGACGCGGCGACCGGAGCGCTCGGCCGGGGCGGGTTCACGCCGGCGCACCCGGTCGTCGGCCTCGACCTCGAGCCGCTCGACGGCCTGGTGCTGTCCGGCCGGGTCAAGCCGTCGGACTGGAGCTTCAACGCCGGGGTGCGGGTCGGGCTCGGCCGGCTCGGCGTCGGCGGGGTCGGCTCGCGCATCGGCAATGCCGGCCAGGCCGGCGGCTACGTCACCATCGGCAGCCAGCCGCGCCGGAGCCTTGTCCCGGGACCGGCGCGCTGGCTCGAGCTCCGGCTGGCCGGGCCGCTCAACGAGGGCGAGGTCGGGTTCAGCCTGTTCGGGAGCCGGGGCGGGCGCGATTTTCGCGGCCTGCTCGAGTTCATCGGCCGCGCGGGCCGGGACCGCTCGGTGCGCGGGCTGGTCATCCGGCTTGACGGGCTCTCGGCCGGCTATGCCCAGCTCTCGGAACTGCGCCGGGCGCTGGCGGCCTTCCGCGCGACCGGCCGCGAGGTCATCTGCTACGCCGACTCCTACGGCATGGGCGGGTACTACCTCGCCTCGGTCGCCGACCTCGTTGTCTGCCACCCGATGGGCGGCGTGTCGGTGCCCGGGCTGTACACCGAGCCGATGTTCGTCCGGGGCGCGCTCGAGAAGCTCGGCCTCGAGGTCGACGTCGTCCGCTACGGCGAGTACAAGTCAGCGCCCGAGATACTGACCGAGGACTCGCTGAGCGCGTTCAACCGCGAGCAGCTCGAGGCCCTCCTCGACGCGATGTACGACGAGTTCCTCGCCGCGGCCGGCGCGGGCCGGGAGCTGGCCCGGGAAAGCGTCGTCGCGCTGGTCGACCACGGCCATTTCCTGCCCCGGGAGGCGCTGGCGGCCGGGCTCGTCGACACCTTCTGCTACGCCGACGAACTCGACAGCCTGCTCAGGCGCGACCGGGCCCGCTTCCGGCGCCGGCCCGAGCGCGAGCTCCCGACCCGGCCCGACGATAGCCGCTGGGGACCGCGTCCGGCGATCGCGGTCATCAGCGCGGTCGGCGGCATCGCCGGCGGCAGGTCGGGCACCGACTTCCTGACCGGCGACCGGCGGATGGGCTCGGCGACGATGGTCAAGGCAATCCGCGCGGCGCGGAACGACCGCCGGGTCAAGGCCATCGTCCTCCGGGTCGACTCGCCGGGCGGCGACGGGTTCGCCTCGGACCTCATCTGGCACGAGCTCGAGAAGGCAAAGGCGAAGAAGCCGCTGGTCGTGTCGATGGGGAACCTCGCGGCGTCGGGCGGGTACTACATCTCGATGGGCGCGGACCGGATCTTCGCCGAGCCGACGACGCTGACCGGCTCGATCGGCGCGTTCAGCCTGAAGTTCGTCACCGGGCAGCTGTACGACAAGCTCGGCATCCGGCGCCAGGTCCTGAAGCGGGGCGAGCGGGCGGACATGCAGTCCGATGCCCGCCGCTACACTCCGGCCGAGGACTCCCTGCTCCAGGGCCAGCTCGACTGGTTCTACCGCGAGTTCGTCGGCCGGGTCGCCCGGGGCCGGCGGATGAGTTACGAGGCGGTGGACTCGGTCGCCCGGGGAAGGGTGTGGAGCGGCCGCGACGCGCTCGCGGTCGGGCTGGTGGACTCGCTGGGCGGGCTCGAGGCCGCGGTCGACTGGGCGCGCGGCCGGGCGAAGCTGCGCGACGCCGACGTCGTGAGCTGGCCGAAGTCCGGTCCCGGTTCGCTCTTCTCGCCGGAGCGGCTGATGACCCGGCTGCTGCGGGGAGTGACCGGATGGCAGTGAAGAAGCGAACCGGTTCCCGCGCCCGACGCCGCGGCGCGGCCCCGGTCGTCGTCTGCCGGTGCGAAGAGGTCGCCGAAGAGGAAATCCGGCAGGCCATCCGCGACGGCAACGACACCATCGAGGCGGTCAAGCGCGCGCTCAGGACCGGGATGGGCCACTGCCAGGGCCGCGGCTGCCTGCGGGCAATAGCCCGGATGATCGAGGCCGAGACCGGCCGGCCGGCCGCGGACCAGCAGTGGCCGCGCTCCCGGCCGCCGCTGAAGCCCCTGCCGCTCGGGATGCTCGGCGCGGCGGAGAGCGATGAACCGGACCGCTGACGCAATCGTCATCGGCGGCGGGGTCATCGGCGCCGCGACCGGCTACTACCTCGCCCGGCTCGGACGCAAGGTCCTCCTGCTCGAGCGCGACTTCCCCTGCGCGGGTTCGACCGGGCGGTGCATCGGCGGCATCCGCGCCCAGTTCACCCACGACCTCTCGGTGCGGGTGATGCTCGAGAGCGTCCGGCTGTTCTCGGAGCTCGACCGCGAACTCGGCCGCGGGGTGGACTGGCACCAGGGCGGCTACCTGTTCCTCGCCTTCGACGAGGCGCGGGAGCGGGCATTCAAGGACGCCATCGCGGTCCAGCGCCGGTACGGGCTCAAGGTCGACTACGTCGGGGTCGACGACTGCGCCCGGATTGTCCCGGGACTCGACACCGCCGGGCTCCGGGGCGGGGCGTACTGCCCGACCGACGGCCAGGCCGACCCGTTCAAGGTCACCTACGGCTTCCTCGCCGGCATCAGGCGGCTCGGCGGCACCGTGCTGACCGGGACCGAGGTCACGAAAATCAACGTCCGCGGCGACCGGGTCGTGTCGGTGACGACCCGGCGCGGCGACGAGTTCTTCGCACCGGCGGTGCTCAACGCGGCCGGCCCGTGGGCGGCCGACGTCGGCCGGCTTGCCGGGGTCGGGGTGCCGGTGACCGCGGACCGCCACGAATCGCTCGTCACCGAGGCGGTCGAGCGGCTCTTCGACCCGATGCTCGTCGACTACCGCGCCGACGGCTGCTACTTCGTCCAGCACGTCGGCACCGGGCACTTCATCGGCTGTTACACCCCGGTGCCGCTCGTCCCCGGGCACGACACCTCGGTCACCGACGAGTTCCTCACCGAGATGCCGCGCCGGATGGTCCGGCTCGTGCCGCGGCTGGCCGGGGTCAAGGTCCTGCGCCAGTGGGCGGGCAGTTACGAGATGAGCCCGGACGGCAACCCGATCTGCGACCGGACCCCGGTCGAGGGCTTCTTTGTCGCGGGCGGGATGAGCGGCCACGGCTTCATGTTCGGCCCGGCGGTCGGCCGGCTGATGGCCGAGCTCATCGACTGCGGCCGGCCCCACCTGCCGCTCGACCAGTTCGCGCTCGACCGTGACTACGGCCGGGCCGAAGCGATGAAGTAGCCCCGTCCGGACCCCGGCCGGCCGTCATTTCGCCCGTAGCGTCGCCCCCTTCGTCATTTCGACCGGAGGGTCGCTGAGACCCGCAGTGGAGAAATCCCATTTGGTCCTTCGCGTGGTACCTGACTGCGCCCGGCCCCTGTCATCTCGAGCTTCGTCGAGAAGTCCCTTCCTGTCCGGCTTCCGTCGGCGGACAATGGACCGGAGGTTCTCGGCTCCGGCGGTCTGCCGTCGCTGACCAGCCGTGGTGTCGCTTACGGCGGGTCTGTGGTTCTCTGTCCCGGTGGAGGCGGGTCGGTCCGCTGACTTCTCAGGTCGTGCAGTCGCTCCAGGCTGTTCTCCAGCAGGTTGGCCAGCTTGCCCGCAGCGCCGTCAATGGCTTGGTCCAGGGTGGCCGCCTGGTGCGTGACCGCGATGGGCTGGCGGCCCGCAAGGCGGGCTTCCATCATGCAGCGCATGGCATCATGGCCGGCCTTCTTGGCGCTGTTCTCGTCGCTCAGGTGGACCTCTACTCGCGTGATGCGATCGCTGAATCGGCTCAGGGCCCCCGCTACTGCACCGCTGACCCGAGCGGCCAGTGCTTCACGACCCTCTATGTTACGGTCGGTGTTGATCTGGATCTGCACGGTGTTCTCCTGCTGTGATCGTGATCGGCTCAGTATCGGTAGATGGCGGCCAGTCCCGTCCGTCCCGGCATCTGCTCGGCCGGGACGGCCATGACCCGCCCGCCCGCCTTCTCGACCCGCTCGCCGAGGTCGTCGAGAAGGTCATCGACATCGGGGTCGCTCAGGTCGGCAATTTCGACTTGACCAGTCTTATCGTCAGCCCGGCCGGCAATCTGGCGGTCAGCTTCAATCAGCAGCGTGGCGACCCGCCCGGCGGTGACCGCCTGAGCCACCTGCGCCAGGTCGTCACTGCCAAGCTCCCTGGATTTCGCTACCGCGAACTCCTCTGCCAGTGCGGCCAGCCGCGCCCGATACTGCGGCTCGACGACCTGCCAGATTCGTTCCCGAAGCTCATCAATCGCCAGTTCGTCGGGATTGACCTTCAGTCCCTCCGCCATCAGGAGAGGGTTGTGGCTGACCTTGCGAAAAGGATGATGATGCTCCGGCAACGCCGCGAGAATCAGCGGCAGACCCGACGGCCGGGAATGGTGCTCCAGCACAGCTCGATCGATGACTCGACAGAACCGCTCCATGTCGATCTGTACCTCGTCCTTCCTCCCGCCGTGGCCGTGGTGCATGGGCGTGCTCCCTTGACCGACGCCGCCATGGGAGGTGACGGTCGAGTGCGGCTCGGTCAGTTCGTCGCCGAGCGCCTCGGTCATCGTCAGCGGGACGCCGGGTGCCGGGTCAATCTCGTCGAGCATGTCGCGGCTTCCCTCGAAGAGCCGTACCCTGGCGAGGCTCAATCCCAGTATCTGGTAGCGGTCTGCCGATTGCAGGAAGCGCCGCAAGGGCTTGGTGTGAAAGCTGTCGGCCACGACGGCCAGTTCGGCTACCGGCCGCTGCAGCCGGAACACGCGAAACAGGTTCGGCCCACCAAGCACGGCCAGTCCATCCGATGAGTGGTTCCAGAAGTCCTGGTCGCGGGCGAGGGCCTCGAACGATTCCAGGAGTCGCCGGGTCTCGACCGCCGGATACTGCTGTCGGAGCGATGTCTCCAGCACCTTCACGAGATTGCGGAACCGGATTGGATCCTGCTGGTTCTCAGGATGGCGTCGGTGGGTCGGCTGGTAGAGCGAGAGACACGGCGGCCGGCGAACCAATGCCAGTTCGGAGAGTGATTCGATGGTGAGCGAAGCTGTCTTCTGTGTCATTCCTTGCTTCCTGTTCTTGATACGGTCATCTCACGGGTTCAACAGTCGCCTGACATGAGCGGCCCAGCCGGTTCCGGTCTCGGTGTTGCGCCGGACCGCCGACCCCGGAAGGCACGGCCAGTGCGTGTTCCGGGAGGGCAATCCTCGACCTCCGGCCTTGTCAACGCCGGCCCGTACACTTCCCTCATCGAGGCGATTCTAGTCTCTGCGGCGGTCCTTGTCAACCTCCTTGTCGTTCCAACTCCGGAACCGCAACTATGTTTCCAACTTCAGAATCGCAACTTCTCGGGCAAGCTTGCTCCGGCTACGACTGGAGGAAGCCATGGTGTTTCACATCAGACCGGAGGCTAGATTGCTGAAGCTGACACAGGTCTTCACGCTGGTGGATGCCGGCAGCATGAATCTGAAGGAGGCGGCCGC